>JBBSAT010000208.1:0-13827 GCA_038252025.1 Polyangiales bacterium
GAAATGCGTAGCGAAGGCCTTCGACGATCTGGAAGAGCGAGAGGTCCACGTAGCTGTGCGCGTGCCCCACCGCGTGGCCGCCTCCTCGCTCGAGGGTGTCCTCGAAGTTCGAGAGGAACTTGCCGAGGCGCAGCGCCAGAAAGGACCGCGTTCGCTTCAGCGCCGCCGGCTTCTGGTCCTCGTAGTAGAGCGACGACGCGATCGGATGATGCGTCTCGTGCACCTCCGCGACCAGATCCATGATCGTCAGCTGAACCTGGTTCGCGCGCACGCGCGTCGCCTCGTCCGATGCGATCAGCCCGATGCGCGGCGCCAGGTACTGGAGGATGTTCGCCGTCTGCGCGATCACGAGGCCGTCCGATCGCAGAAACGGCGGCGCGAAAGGAGGCGGGCCTTCCACGCCCTCGCCGGCGAGGACGCTCGACAGACGCTTCATGCCGCCGTGCGCCTTGCTCCTCGCGACGTCGACATAGTCGGTGCCCGAGTCCTCGAGCGCCAGGCGAACGAGCTCGCCGCGTCCCTGGAGCCCCGGCCAATAGAAGAGCTCGTACGTCATCGTGGGTCTCTCTCGCTCGCTCGAAGTGGGGTGAAGCCTATCCCGGCGACGGGGTCGTGGCCGCCCCGGCGCGATATCCTCCTCGGATGGTCGGACGTGTGGAGGGAGGCGGAGCCGACCAAGCCGCGCACGACGAACACGACGAGCATCGCGTCGAGCGCCCCGAGTGTCTCCGCACCGAGCTGAGGTGGCGCGCGCGCTTCGGGCTTGACCGGTGCGCAGCCTCGATCCAGTAGAGACCAGTGGTCGGTATTTCGGTCGGTAACGTGGTCGGACTTCAGGTCTCTATCCACGAAGCGCGCTCCAGGAGAAGCATGGCCCCGCGAAGACGATTCGATAACCTACCGAAAGAAAACAGGAAAGTGATCCTCGGCGCCGCCGCGAACGAGTTCGCGACCGAGGGCTTCGAGGGAGCGTCGATCAACCGGATCATCGCCGCGGCGGAGCTGAGCAAGGGCGGCCTCTACTACTACTTCGAGGACAAGGAAGACCTCTACGCCGCGGTCATGGACGACGTGATGGACCGCGTCGTGGAGGTGCTGGCGGACCTCCCCGCTCCGACCGACGCAGCGACCTACTGGAGCACCCTGCGGGTGGGGATGGATCGGCTGAACGCCGCCTTCCTCCACGACACGCGCCTCGCAGCGCTCGGTCGCGGCCTCTACCGACGCGGCGGCAACAACGCGACCTACGAGCGACTGATCGAGCGCACGCGCGGCTGGGTGCGTCAGCTCGTCGAGATGGGCCAGACCGTGGGCGCCGTGCGGAGCGACGTTCCCGTCGCGTTCCTCGCCGAGTCGCTCACCGGGATGCTCATCGCGATGGACCGCTGGTTCGTGATGGCGCTCGAGAAGACGTCTGCCGAGCAGTTGCTTCAGATCGCACCGAAGACGATCGAGCTCGTACGCGACCTCCTCGCGCCCAAGCCCGGCAAGGAGACCCCATGACCGCGCGCCTCCCGCTCTCGATGGCTCTCGCCCTCTTCGCGCTCGCGGCGCTCGGCGGTGGCGGCGCAGCAGCACAGGCAGGCGCGCCCGACGTTGACGCCCTCTCCGACCGGCTCGACACGATGTGGACCAGCAGCGCGAGCATCGCCCGCATCGAGCTGACCGTCGCTCGCCCGACCGGCACGCGGACGCTGCGGATGCGCGTCTGGACGCACGGCAACCAGCGCGCGCTCGTCGTCGTCGAGGCGCCCGAGCGCGAGCGCGGAACGGCGACCCTCCGTCGCGATCGCAGCCTCTGGACGTACTTGCCGCGCGTCGCTCGCACGATGCGGATCCCGCCCTCGATGATGCTCTCGAGCTGGATGGGCAGCGACTTCACGAACGACGATCTCACGCAGTCGGCCCAGTATCGGTCCGACTTCGTCGGCACCGTGGTCGGACGCTCCGACGCTCCCGCTGGCTGGCTCATCCGCTACGTCGCGCGCGAGGGCGTCGTCGGGCTCTGGCGACGCGTCGAGTTCGTCGTGAACGACGACGCCACGCTGCCCCTCGTCGCGCGCTATTTCGATCGTCGTGACCGTGTCGCGCGCGTGATGACCTTCGACGAGGTGCGTCCCGTCGATGGGCGCACGATCCCGACGCGGCTCGTGCTGCAGCCGACCGACCACCCGGACCAGCACACCGAGCTCCACTACCTGGACATCGACTTCGACGCGTCGGTGCCCGAGAGCACGTTCTCGCTCACCGAGCTCGAGCGAGGGCGCTGATGCTCGACGCGACGACCCTGCGCATCGCGTGGCGCAACCTCGGGCGCAACAAGCGCCGCATGGCGCTCGCCGTCTTCGCGATCGCGCTCGCACAGCTCGCGGTGCTCTGGACCGATGGACTGATGAACGGCTGGATCGACTCGACGGTGCACGCGCTCACGGGTCCGATGCTCGGGCACGTGCAGGTCCACGCGCCGCGGTGGGAGAACGAGCACGCGATCGAGCAGACGGTCGACCACGTGGACGAGCGCCTCGCGGCGCTGCGCGCGCTGCCGGGGGTCGAGCACGCATCGGCGCGCATCTACACGCCCGCGCTCGTCGCGCGCGACACCGACGCACGCGCCGCGATGATCATCGGCCTGGACGTCTCGGGAGAGTCCACGAGCGGGCTGCTCGAGGGCGTCCCGAGAGACCAGCTGCCGTCCGGGCACGGGGTGCTCGTCGGCGCGACGTTCGCCCGCCAGCTCGGGCTCTCGGTGGGGGACGAGCTCGTCGTCCTCGGCCAGTCCGTCGACGGCTCGATCGCGAACGATCTGTTCACAGTGAGCGGGATCTTGCGGACTCCGGTCGAAGAGGTGGATCGGCGCGGCGTCGTGATGGCGCTGGCGGCTGCGCAGGAGACGTTCGCGATGCCCGATCGGGCGAACGAGCTGACGCTCCGCGCTCACGACGCCTCGAGCGCCGACGCGCTCGCCGCTCGGGTGGCGGCGCTCGACGGCTTCGACGGCCTCGACGTGCAGAGCTACCGTGAGCTCGCGCCCGAGCTCACCGAGTTCGTGGACATGGCGGGCGCCTACGGTCTCATCGTGCTCGCGCTCGTGATGATCGCTGCGGCGGCGGGCGTCGCGAACACGATGCTCATGGCGACGTTCGAGCGACGCCGCGAGCTCGGGATGATGCTCGCCATCGGCGCGAGCCCCGCGCGCATGGTGCGGATGGTGATCGCGGAGGCGGTCGTGACGGGGCTGGTCGGCGTCACGGTCGGGACCCTCCTCGGGGCGCTGCTCGTCTTCTGGCAGTCGCGCAACGGGGTCGACATCGCCGCGCTCGGGGGCTCGAGCTCCGGCAGCGAGCTCGCCATGTACGGCGTGGCCGTCGCGGGCGAGCTTCATCCCTGGCTGCGCTTCTCGGACGTCGCCCTCGGGTTCGTCGGCGTGACGCTCGTCTCCATCCTCGCGGCGCTCTGGCCCGCTCTCCACACCGCACGGCTCGAGCCCGTGCAGGCGATGCGCTCGTGAGCATCGAGCTCGGCACGCCGCTCACTCGGTACGCCGTGCGCAGCCTCGGCCGGAACGCGCGACGAACGGCGCTCTCCGTCGTCGGCATCGCGTTCGGCGTCGGCGTGGCGCTCTTCGGGCTCGCCTGGATCCGCGGCGAAGGGCAGATGACCGCCCGCGCAGCCGCGGGCAGCGGCGTCGGCCACATGCGCGTCGCGCCGCACGACTTCCTGCTGACGCGCGACGACGACCTGCGTCTGAGCGACGCGGCAGAGCTGCTCGCGAGGGTCCGGGAGGTGCCCGGCGTCGAGGTGGCGGCCCCGTACGCGCGCGCCGGCGTCCTCGTCGCGATCGGCACCCGCAGCGTGCAGGTCGAGCTCACCGGCGTCGACCCCGAGGCCGAGCCGCGCGCGCTGCGCTTCATCCGCGAGCTCTCCTCCGGGCACTATCTCGCGCCCGGTGAGGACGGGCAGATCGTGCTCGGTACGACGCTCGTCGAACGTCTCGGCGCGGAGCTCGGCGACGAGCTCGTCGTCATGACGATGGATCGCAACGGGGACATGCAGAGCGCGATCCTCGTCCTGGTCGGGATCGCTTCGTCCGGCAGCCGGCAGATCGATACCGGCATCGCGCAAGCGTCGCTCGCGGACGTCGCCGCGCTCACGGGCCGCGACGAGATCGCCGAGATCACCGTGGTGGCGTCCGACGTGCACGCGATCGACGAAGTGCACGCGCGCGTGGCGAGGGTGGTCGGCGGCGCGGCCGACGTGCTCACGTGGCAGGAGGTGGCTCCGGCGCTCGTGGCAGGCGTCGCGACCGACGCTGCCTTCATGAACGTCGCTGCGCTGATCGTGCTCGTTGTGGTCCTGCTCGGCGTCGCGAGCGCTCAGCTCACTGCGGTGCTCGAGCGCAAGAAGGAGCTCGCCGTGCTCGCCGCGCTCGGGATGCGCGCCTCGGCGCTCGTGCGCGTGGTGCTGATGGAGGGGACGGCGCTCGGCGTCGCCGCCGGGATCGTCGCGATCGCCTGGGCGGTGCCGCTCATCGCGCACCTCGCCTCCGCCGGCGTCGATCTCCGCGCGTTCTTCGGAGAGGAGCAGTCGCTCGCGCTCGGCGGCGTGCTGCTCGATCCGGTCTTCTATCCGGAGTTCGGCCCCTGGGTCTTCTGGATGGCGTTCGTGATGTCGCTCGCCGCGACGATCGTCGCGTCGCTCTACCCGGCCGTGTTCGCGGCTCGCACCGACCCGGCCTCTGCGCTGCGCGCGGATGCGTGAATGACTCGAAGAGCTCTGGAGGGACCATGACCGACGACGACAAGCCGATCCTCGCGAGCGCGAAGGACGTCGAGAAGACGTTCGTGACCGGAAAGGTCGAGGTTCGCGCGCTTCGCGGCGTCGACATCGAGGTCCGCGAGGGCGAGATGCTCGCGCTCGTCGGACCGAGCGGCAGCGGCAAGACGACCCTGCTCAACCTGCTCGGCGCGCTCGACCGCCCGACGCGCGGCGAGGTCGTCGTGCTCGGCGAGGATCTCGGGAAGCTGGGGAAGTCTGCGCGCGCGCGTCTCCGGCTCGGCTCGCTCGGCTTCGTGTTCCAGGCCTACAACCTCGTCCCCGTCCTCACCGCGCGCGAGAACGTCGAGTTCGTCCTCGAGCTGCGCGGAGCGCCCCGGGCGGAGCGGCGGGCTCGCTCGGCGGAGGTGCTCGCCGACCTCGGGCTCGCAGGTCTCGCCGACCGTCGACCGAACGAGCTCAGCGGCGGTCAGCAACAGCGCGTCGCCGTCGCGCGCGCGGTGGCCGCTCGTCCGAAGCTCGTGCTCGCGGACGAGCCGACCGCGAACCTCGACTCGGAGAACGCGGAGCAGCTGATGGCGCTGATGCGTCGTCTCAACGTCGAGCACGGGGTCACCTTCGTGTTCTCCACGCACGATCCGCGCGTGGTCGCCCACGCGACGCGCATCGTCACGCTCGTGGACGGACGGGTCGCGTCGGACCAAGCGCGCGAGGCCGCGTGACCTCTGGCGCGATCTGAGCCGTGCTGCATCGGAAGGAGAGCGTGGCGAGCGTCGCGCTTCTCGTGGCGCCCATCGTCATGCTCGTCGTCCTCGCCGCCGCGCTCCCTGCGTCGGCACGCGATCTCGTCGAGGAGGGCGACTTTCAGCTCTCGTTGCGATCGGCGTTCAAGAGCAGTCTTCTCCTCGCGTTCCCGCCCGACGATCCGATCCTCTACCCGCAGCGCCCCGCCGGTGCGGCGCTGCTCAGGCTTCGATTCGAGCTCGGCACGCACATCGGCGAGCACCTCACGGCGGCCATCGCGTACGAGCACCGCGTGCGCGCGATGTCGTCGGCGACGATCGGCACCGGCCTCTTGCGCGCGTCTCTACGACTGATGGAGCTCGGGGGCTGACGTGGAGCGGCACGTCGGTTGCGCGATCGCCGTTGGAGGGAGAACCTCCGTCGAGATGGAGGAGATCGACCATGACGAAGAAATGCACGCACCTCGGCACGATCGTGCGCGTCGTGCCGAGCGCGCTCGGCTGCGAGGAATGTCTGAAGACGGGGAGCGAGTGGGTGCATCTCCGCCTCTGCCGCACGTGCGGTCACGTCGGTTGCTGCGATGACTCGCCGCACCGGCATGCGACGGCGCACTTTCATGCCACGCACCATCCGATCATGGAGGGCTACGATCCGCCCGAAGGGTGGGGCTGGTGCTACGTCGATCGGGTGACCCTCGACCTGGGAGACGACACGACGCCTCAGAACGGTCCGATCCCGCGCTACGTCTGAACCTGCGGAGGTCGCTTCGATCGCCACGCCGGCGCGGGAGCGACGTGGCGCGCGCGACTTTCGGCTAAGGTCGATGGGTGCGCCCCGAGGATCTCGCCTTCACCGCCGACGCGTTCGTTCCCCCGGCCGGCCGCGCCCCGATCCGGGTGACCTGGCTCGGGACCGCTGGGTTCGCGATCGAGCACGACGGCTTCGTCGTACTCATCGACCCCTACGTCACGCGCGCGTCGATGCTCTCGTGCGTCCGCGCGCCGCTCCGGAGCGATGAAGAGCGCGTCCGCCGCCATGCGCCGAAGGCCGACGCGATCGTCGCCGGCCACACGCACTTCGATCACGTGCTCGACGTGCCCAGCATCGCGCTTCAGACGGGCGCGAAGGTGTTCGGCTCGCGGTCTTGCGCGCGGCTCTGTCGTCTGTCGGGCGTGGCCGAGGAACGTATCGTCGACGTCGAGGAGGGCTCACGGCGCGAGCCCATGCGCGTCGACGTCGGGCCCTTCGAGCTGCGCTTCGTCCCGAGCGTGCATTCGGCGTTCGCGCTCGGGCGCATTCCTTGGCCGGGCGACATCTCGGACTGCGAGCAAGTGCCGCTCAGGACCAGCCACTATCGCTGCGGCGCCGTGTTCGGCGTCGACATCCGGGTGGCCGGCAAGCGCATCTATCACCTCGGCTCGGCGGATCTGCTCGATGGTATGCCCGAGCGAGGCGCGGATCTGCTGCTCATGTGCGTGGCCGGTTGGACGACGACCGCGCGCTTCGCGCCGCGCGTGATGGGCGCGCTGAGGCCTGGCGCGATCCTGCTCTCGCACTGGGACGATTTCTTCTCGCCGATCGAGCGCACCGCCAAGGCCCTTCCCGCGATGCAGATGCCGCGCCTCGTCGATCGCCTCACCGCGATCGATCCGAGCGTGCGCGTCGGCACCGTTCCGATCCTCGGCACCCTCACGCTCTGAGCTCGGGGCGGGCGTACTCTCGCGAGATCGCTTTCGCGACGACTGGGGCGAGGCCCCGGGGCGATCATACCGGCGACGGGCGTTCCCTCGAAGAGGGCACCGTCACGCGGGCCTCCACGCCTGGCGGCCAGACGTACGTCGGGAACGCGGGGCCTGGTCTCGCGAGCAGGTAGCCCTGAATCAGATCGCACCCTGCATCGAGCACGCAGTTCAATTCCGCGACCGTCTCGACTCCCTCTGCGACGACGTGGATGCCGAGATCCTTGCAGAGACGGCTCATCGACTCGACCACCTTCCGCTTGGTCGGCGTCGTGTCGATGTCGCGGATGAGCGACATGTCGAGCTTCACGACCTCGGGCTCGAGCGCGGCGAACGCGCTGAGCCCTGCGTAGCCCGCGCCGAGGTCGTCGATCGCGAGGCGAAAGCCGCACGCACGGATCTCCGCGGTCCGCGCCTGGAGCTGGGTCATGCTCTCGATCGCCGCGCGCTCGGTGACCTCGAGGACCACGCGCTCGGCGATCGCTCTGAGCGGTGAGTCTTCGCTCGTGAGCTCCTCGTCGAGGAGGTCCTGCGGATGAAGGTTCACGAAGAGCACGCCGGAGCTCGGGGACGTCGCCACCGGGAGCGTCGCGAGCGCCCGCATGCGCCGGCCGAGCGAGTGGATCCTTCCGAGCTTCTCGGCGGCATCGAGAACTGCGCCGGGATGGGGAAGGGCAGGCTCCCTGCTCCGGAGAAGCGCCTCATAGCCGTAGTGCGTGCCGTCCGCGCGCACGATGGGCTGAAACGCGCTCCACACGGTGGCCATCGTGCGGTCGAACGCGGCCTCGAGCGCCGCGCGATCGCCCATCGCGTGCACGGCCGGGTGGCACATCTCCGCCATGGCCTCGCGCTTGGCGCGTGCGATCCGCCCGAGCCGCATCGCGCGCATCACGCAGGCGCTCAGCTGCTCGGCCCCGACGGGCTTGATCAGATACTGCATCGCACCGTGGTCGATGGCTTCGACCGCGGACTCAACGCTCGGAGAGCCGGGTGAGGAGCACGACGGGCACGTCCAGGTCGAAACCTCGGATCGCCCGGAGGAGCTCGAGCCCCGTCATGCCGGGCATCGACAGGTCCGTCATCACGACGTCGAAGGTCGGTCCCTTCAGAAAGCCGATGGCCTGCGCGCCATCCTCGGCGAGGATCACCTCGTGCCCATCGCGAGAGAGAATGCGCGCGATGCTCCGGCGCAGTGGCTCCTCGTCGTCGACGACCAGGATGCGGCTCGGCCGGCCCGCCCGGATGGTCGACTGTTCTTCGCTGCTCACAGGTGGCCTCCCGATGGAACGCGAGCTTCGCTCAGATCCCTGCGAGGGTCACGAACCGATGGATCTCGGCGCGCGCCGCTTCGGTGATGTTCTCGAACGCAAAGCCGATCGCCAGCTGGAAGCGAGCTTCCTTCTTCCAGCGCGTGACCGCCTCGAGAGAGACGACGCGGCCCGACACGGGAAGGCAGAATCGGAGCGTCACGTGCTCGCCGGGCGTCGCGTCTCTGGCGACCATGACGAGCAGCCCACCCTCCGAGACGTCGGCGGCGTGACCGTCGAACGAGCGTCCGCCCGAGAGGATCCGGATCGGCGTCACGTACGGGGCGCGCGCGAAGGACCGGTCGCGCGTGGCAGGAGCAGCGCTCGGCGCTTCGAGGAGCGAGAGAGCCGGCAAGCGACCCGGAGTCAGCCCCGTCGCGACGGATACCAGCTCGGCGAGCTCCCGAGCCGAGGCCGGTCGAGCCTCGGGGTCGTGGGAGAGCGCTCGCACGAGCACCGCATCGAGCGCAGCCGGCGCGTCGGCGACCTTGCCCGCGAGAGACGGGGTCCGTCCCGCGCGGACGACATCGAGGATCTCGCGCGGGCCGCCATGGAACGGAACGTCACCCGTGACGCACTCGAAGAAGGTCACGGCTGCTGCGAACAGGTCGGTGCGTTCGGTGACAGGCTCGGCGAGGAGCTGCTCGGGGGCCATGTACTCGTACGTGCCGAGCCTCTCCCCGACCTGCGTGAGCTTGGGTGCGTCATCGCCGGAGGGGAGCTTCGCGACGCCGAAGTCGAGGAGCTTGATGATCTCCTGACCATCGGCCTCCTTGTGCACGAAGAGGTTCGACGGCTTCACGTCACGATGGATGATGCCCGCGCGATGCACGCACTCGAGCGCTTCGCAGAGCTCGATGAGAGCGACGACCGAGGACCGAAAGTCCAGCTTTCGCCGTGTCGCGATCAGGCCATCGAGGCTCCGACCCTGGAGCATCTCCAGCACGAGGTACGGACGCGTGCCGTCCAACCCGGCGTCGAGCACCTCGACCACGTGCCGACCGCGAGAGAGCTCGAGGAAGCGGGCTTCCTGTAGGAGCCGCCGCTCGAGCGATGCGACCTCGGCGAAGTCGCTCGCGAGGAACTTGATCGCCACCTGCCGCCCGGTGTGGATGTGCTCGGCAGCGTGGACCGTGCCCATCCCTCCGCGCGCGATCTCCCGTCTCAGACGATACCGCTTGTCGACGACCTGACCGCTCTCCGGGGATGTCACTGCGAAAGTATCAGCCACATGTCGTGGAAGAGCAATCGAGGGAGCCGCTTCGTGCGCGGGAACATCGACGCTGCGACGCGCGGACTACGAGTATTTCGAGCGCTGCTCATGCTGCCCCGTGAGGTAACATCCATCGATGCACGCTCGCGCTGTCGTACTCGCGCTCGTCTGGCTCACGGCCGTTGCGCTCCTCCCCGCCTGCTCGCTCGCACGGCTCTCGCTCACTCCGGAGGAGTCCGGGTTCGACGCCTCGGTCGCGGACTCCAGCGCGTCGACGATGGACGTCGGGCCGGTCGACGCGGCCAGCCGAGCCGATACGGGTGATCGCGTCGATGGCGCCGCTCTCGTCGATGCGGCGGCCTCGGACGATGCCGCGCTCACAGACGACGCTGCCGTTCCGGACGATGCTGCCGTTCCGGACGACGCCTTCGTTCCAGTCGACGCCTTCGTTCCAGTCGACGCCTTCGTTCCAGTCGACGCCTTCGTGCCAGTCGACGCCTTCGTGCCAGTCGACGCCTTCGTTCCGGTCGACGCCGGGCCGCCCAGCTGCCTGGCGCTCTACGGCGGCGTCACGGGCTATCGCTCCTGCGGCGAGACGGCGACCCGGTGCACGTTCTACGCGGCCTTGGGGGGTCGCAGCTGCGACGACGTCTGCGGCGTCACGCGCTGCGCCGAGACCTATATGAACGGCGGAGCGAGCAACTGCGCGACCGGCGCGGCTCGCGCGTGCGGTGACCCTCACTCGGACGAGGTCTGCGTCTGCGATCGCGTGCCGTGATCTCGGTCGAGGCTAGGTCGGACCGGTGCGCGGGCTCCACGCGACGAGCTCGAGGCTCGGCGCGTCGCGGTCGAAGTTGAGCACCCAGACGTCGACCTCGGTCGGCGTGCTCACACTCCACTCCGCGGGCGCCCCTTCGGCCGCGAGGCGTCCGGCGAGGGTCTCGAACACGACGTTCCAGCCGCCCGTGGTCGGACCGGTGATCCTCACTCGGAGCGGCTCGGCCCTGAGGTGCGCGTCCCAGACGGCGTACCAGGGATCGTGATCGGCGGGTGCGGGCACGGTGCGCGACGGCGACTCTTCATCCATGCGGCGCATGCTACCCGACGGCGCGCGCTTCCGAGCGCTCGACCTGTCCTGAAGATCAGGAAGCGCGCGCTCGTGGTCTCCGCGACCGACAATCCTAGCGGCGCTTCTTGGCTTTCTTGCGCGCCGGCTCCCTCGCGAGCGCGTGCGCTTCGGTGAGCACGCGGATCAGATCGGCCTCGGCCACCACGCGAAGGTCCACGGTGGTGTAGCCCATCCGGCCCCAACCGCCGTCGACCGGGCGGAAGGCCTTCGGCATCGCCTCGACGACCGCGGTCTGAAGCTCCTGCACGAGCAGCAGGTTGGCCGTCGCGCCGTCCGGCGGGAGCGTCGCGAAGATCTTTCGCGGGGTTCGGAACGCCGATCGCTCCATGTGCGGCACTTCCGTCGCGTCTTCGAACGCGAGCGCGAGCTCGCGAAAGCGTGAGGCGGTGACCATGGCGCGGGAGACGCGAGCGCTACGGCAGCTGCGCGATCGTCAGGTCGCCCGAGGCCAGGTCGCCGTCGGTGAACAGCACGACCGTGCCCGCCGGATCGAAGACGAGAAGGCGGTAGTAATCGGGCTCGGGCAGGGCCAGCACGAACGGGCTCGCCTCGAGATCCAGCGTGACGGTGGTGCGCGCGCGGATGCAGCTGGGGTAGCGGCTCGAGCCGTTCTCCACGTGCAGATCGACGGAGTCGACGTCGAGCGTCGTGCCCACGACGACCGAGGGCGCCGTCGTCCAGACGCAGACGGCGGTGTGGTCGTCGTCGTGGCACTCGCCGTGTCCGTCGTCACCATGGTGCCCGTCGTCGTCGTCGCCGTGTCCGTCGTCGCCGTGGTGCCCGTCGTCGTCGTGATCGCCGTGGTCGTCGCCGTGGTGCCCGTCGTCGTCGCCGTGGTCGTCGCCGTGGTCGTCGCCGTCGGCACGCGGCGCAGGAGCGACGCAGGTCTCGCAGCTCTGCCAGACGTACGAGAGGCCGAGCGCGACGTCGGCCGCGCCGACCGGGTTCGCGCGCGAGGCCCCGCCGCGATAGCTGCAGCGCGTCGGGACGCCGGTGTCGTGATCGACGAAGGTGAGCTGCGCCCACTCGTTGCCCGCGTTGCCCTGGGTGACGGGCAGAGAGGCCGGGACGGAGACCAGCGCTCCGTCCGTGAACGTCGTCGTGCCGTCCGTCCAAGCCCGCGGGTGGTACGTGTGCGTCGCGACGAGGGTGCGCGTCTCGGGCGTGCCGGCGACGCGCGACGGCATCGACGGGTCGCCGCGATCCTGCACGTGCAGCGTGTACGAGTATCCGGGCGCGCCGTTCCAGCTGCCGCTGCCGGTCACGTCCGCGATGCGCGAGCCGTTGATGCGACAGACGAGCGTGGTCGGCGTGCCGAGCAGCTCGTCGGCTCCCTGCGCGTGATCCCAGCTGCCGACGGGAACGCCGCCTTCGTCGTGAACGTCGCCCGACAGCACGTCGCCGCCGGCCAGCGCTCCGGCGCCGCTGACGATGCAGTGCTCGGTGATCACGAGCTCGCCCGCGCCGACGTCCGCGTCCGGCCCGATGCAGCCCGTCAGAACCACCGCGCCGAGAGCGGCCATCCGCAGGAAACTCGTTGCCACCACACTTCTGGGCATCGGACCTCCGAAGTCCCAGTCTGAGGGTAAAGTTCGCGCCCGGTCAATATGCGCAGTTGGCTCCTCTTGCCCTAGGTGTACGCTCTCATCGTGGTTCCGATTGGCCGCTCGTTCGCGCCGATACTGGGCTTCGCCGTCGCGTGCGCGGTGGGGGCGTGCGCGCCGCGTCCGAGCTTTCCGCTCGGCACCGACTGCGAGCTCGCGACCCAGTGCGCAGCGCCCCTCGTGTGCCGCCTCGGACGCTGCCGCGACGAGTGCCGCTCGAACCGCGACTGTCGCGCGGGGCTCTATTGCGTGCGCGCCGACGGCCTCGGCGCGTGTCTGCTCGAGACGGAGACCTGCGCGCTGAGCAGCGAGTGCCCGATGACGCTCGTGTGCTTGAACGGAACGTGCGCGAACGCGTGCGAGGACGACGTCGACTGTCCTGCGGGCGCGCGCTGCATCGTCGATCTCGAGCACGGCGGCGCTCGCGGCTGTCGCGACCTGAGAGAGATGGGGTGCTCCTACAACAGCCAGTGCGGCGACGGGCTCATCTGCGCTGCGGACGGCCGGTGCCGCGAGGAGTGCAGAGGCCCGCGCGACTGCCGTGACGGTACCGTCTGCGACATGGCGACCTTCACCTGCGTGTGGCCATCGGCCGACGGAAGCGTGGACTCGGGGCTCGACTCGAGCGGGCTCGACGCAGGGCCGACCGACGCCGCGATGCTCGACGCCGCGATGCTCGACGCCGCCATGCTCGACGCTGCGATGGCCGACGCCGGCGTGACGACAGGCCCGGCGCCCGCGCCCGTGATGGCCGGCGGCGACCGCCACACGTGTGCTCTCTTCGCGGGCTCGCTCCGCTGCTGGGGCGCGAACACCACCGGCCAGCTCGGGGACGGAACGATCCTCGATCATGCCGTGCCCGCGCCCGTGCTCACCCTCGCTGCCGCGAGCACGACGCTCGTGACGACGGGCGTGAGCCACACCTGCGCGGTCGACGCGACGGGCCTCTACTGCTGGGGCAACAACGCGTCGGGACAGGTCGGCGATGGCACCGGCGTGAGCACACGCCCGAGCCCGACGCTGATCGCGGGGGCCGCGACGACCTCGATCGCGAGCGGTCGTGATCACACCTGCGCGGTGCGCGGAGGAATCGTGGAGTGCTGGGGAGACAACACGCTCGGTCAGCTCGGCGACGGGACGATCACGCCGCACCGCGCGCCGACGCCCACGCTCGCGCTGCTCGCCGCGCCGCGCGAGGTCGCTGCGCGCGGGCGAGAGACCTGCGCGCTCCTCACGGACGGACGCGTGCAGTGCTGGGGTGAGAACGTCGACGGCCAGCTCGGTAACGGGACCTCGTCGGCGGGCGCGACGTCGAGCC
>JBBSAT010000209.1:0-13811 GCA_038252025.1 Polyangiales bacterium
AGCTCGCGAGAGCGGAGCGCCTCCCGCCGGGCAGCGCGCTCGCGGTGGCGCGCGGCGGCAGCACCGACCTCGCGCGCGTCGGTGACGCGGACCTCCGGATGCTCGAGCCCGCCGCGTTGCTGGACGGGCTCGACGAGCGCTCGCTCGCTTCGCTCGCCGATCCGATGCCGACGGACCGAGACCCGGGCCTTCGGAGTCTCTTGCTGGCCTCCGGCGTTCCGGATCTGTGGCCGCTGCTCGAGGTCCGCGAGGTGCTGCCAGGTCCACCACGCGCGGAGCTCGACGAGGGCGCGGAGAGCCTGCGCGCCGGGCTCGCGCCGGTGCTCGGCGATCGGGTCGGGCGCCGCGCGCGCGCGTACGACGGCCTTGCGGTGCGCGGTGCGCTGCGCCTCGAGCGCGCGGAGGAGGTGACGCTCACCGTCGACGCGTGGGTGCACCGAGGGACGCTGTACCTGACTCCTGCCGCGCTGCGCGCTCCGGCGCTGCTCGCGCCCGCGCTCTCGCCCGCGCCCGAAGCACGCTCCGCGCTCGCCAGCTGGCTCGACGAGGGCGCGCGCGAGAAGCGCTGGGAGAAGCCTCTGCGGAGCGCGCGAGGAAGCGAGCCGCGGGCGCCGGGCGAGAGCCCCGGCATGTTCTCTCGTCTGCGTCGGTGGCTCGCCGGCGAAGCGGCGCCGTCTGCCCCTTCGTCTCCGGTCGTGCTCGGCACGCCCACGATGGACGCCGCGAGCGCACGCCGTGGCTCGTCGATCGTCCCCGGCGCGGAGCGCGACGCGACGTTCTTTCGTCC
The DNA here is from genome assembly GCA_038252025.1 of Polyangiales bacterium. GTDB lineage: Bacteria > Myxococcota_A > Polyangia > Polyangiales > Sandaracinaceae > JBBSAT01. Next base: position 788 of record JBBSAT010000209.1, read on the forward strand.
GACGGCCGAGCTCGCCGAGCAGCTCGGCGGAGGCGAGGGCTGGCTCGAAGCGCGCGCGAAGACACCGACGTACGGCCTCGCGTTCACGCCGTCCCGGATCGAGGCGCCATGGACGTACGCGCCGAACCTCGCCGTGGCCCGCTTCGATCGACGTGGTCAGCGGTGGGAGCCCACGACGCTCGCTCGCCCGGAGCCGCAAGGAGACGCCGGCGTCATCGCGATGCGCGGGCGTCTGCCCGCCGGCGAGATCCTCCTGCCGGTGCCGCTCTACGGACGGGTGTCCGAGCTGCGCGTCGGTCGAGGCGACGTCGACGTGCGCGTCACGGCGCGCGGCGCGACGGTGCTGCGGCTCGAGGCGAGCGCCGAAGTGCGGATGCGGATCCGGCTCGGTCGCGTCCCGGATCTCGATCGCGCTCGCCCGTTGCGAGACGCGGACGACGCGCTGGCGAGCTTCGTTCCGGACGACGAGCTGCCGGACGAGACGCGAGAGGCCGTGCTCGACCTCGACCCACACGACGCGCCGATCGCGCGGGCGCTCGCGCTCCGCGACTTCGTGCGCGAGCGGTATCGCTACGACCCGAGCTACCTCGAAGATCCGTCCGTCGGACGCTGGCTCGCGCGCGTGACGCACGGCCGCGCGAACGTGCACGTCGCCGCGCTGCACGCCGCCGGGGACGCGACGCATCTGGGGGCGGGCGTCTGCTACGAGCTCAACGTGCTCGCGTGCGAGCTGTTGCGACGCGCCGGGATCCCGGCGCTCGTCGCGACGGGCTGGGTGCTCGACGGCGGTGCGCTCTCCGAGCCCGACCATCTCTGGGCGATGGCTCTCCTCGAGGACGACGCGGGCGCGCCGATCTGGGTGCCGATCGACGCGAGCACCACCCGCGACGGCCGCCCGCTGCGAATCCCGCGTCGACCGCCGGGACGCTTCCGCGCGCCATCGGATCAGGAGGGCAAGGCGCCGCCGCCGACGCGCTGGGATCTGGGCAGCCCGCCGCGCGGCGCCGCCGAGGCGAAGGCCAAGCCGAAGCGAAAGCGGCCTCCGCCGCGCGTGGAGCTCATCAAGGTCCTTCACCACCTCGGCGTCCTCGCGGGTCGACCGCTCGGCCCGGAGGAGCGCGCCGAGGTCGAGCGCTCCCTGACCGATCCAAAGGCCGCCGCTGCATTGCTCGATCGACTCCGTGGCCGGAAGGTCGATTGACCGTGGCGGAGCTCATCGAGGCAGCCGCCAAGGCACTTCGGAGGCGCTCGCAGAGTGACGTGCACGTCGAGGGCGAGAGTACCTTGCGCGCTTCTGCCTCGACTCCCGCGCATCCACTCCGGCAGAGGTCAGAGGCCCATCGCGTCGCGGATCTTCGTCGACGACATCGTGAGGTGCTGTGCCGGGCCGAGGATTCGCTCGCACAGATCCATCGGCGCGCCTGGAATGTCGTCGAGCGAGAGGAGCTTGCCATCCATCTCGCGGTCCGCGACGAGCAGCCGGATCCCGAGCTGACGCAGCTCGCGCAGGAGCGATCCGATCTCGACACCCCACTTCGGCTCGAGCATCCGTGCTACCGCGTCAACGCCGATGAGGATCTTCGCGCCGGGAAAGCGACGCGCCTTGTCGAGGTAGAGCGGATCGCCTTCGGTGAAGAGACGAGAAAATCCGTCGAGCAGCTTCGCGCGCTGGAGCACCTGCGCGATGGAGAGCGCAGGCTTGTGCGGCGGATCGATCGTGATGTGGAACGTGGCCGCGTTCTCGCGCGCCATCCAGAAGTGCCCGTCGTGCGGCGGATTGAACGCGCCCGGGAACAGCGCGAGCCCGTTCCCGTTGGTCGGCGCCTCGCGTCGCTTGCCCGACGCCGCGAAGTACGGACGCTCGAGGAACACCTGCATCGCGCGGGCGGAGCACTCCAGCGACGACCAGTGCGCGACGTCGTGCGACGGCTCGATCGGGCGTCGCTGGGCTGAGGCGAGAAGCGCCGAGAGCCCGATGGCATCACATACGTCGCCATCGCGCCGCCGCGCCTCTGCGCCCGATCCCTTGTTCAGTGTCGCTGACACGAGCGTCGCGCCCGCCTCCGACACGGCTGCCACGAACACGCGATGATCGCCGCGATGCGCGGAGCGCGACGCGACGGACGCCGTGAGCCCGAGCCCGATCGCGGGCGCACCGCCCGGCGCGAACGCCTCGCCGTACGCCGCGAGCGCCATCGCGATCGCCGTGTCTTCCGAGCAGTACTGCGCGGGCGAAAAGCCGAGGAAGCGATCCATCGCATCGGTCGCGTAGGGCAGCGCCGCGCCCACGAGCACGTCGGAGATTCCTGGCACGTCCCAGAGCAGCTTCTGGAGCCCCGCACCCGCGCCCGTCGCGACGACGTACGCGCGGCACTTCGTCTCGAGCATCAGCGCCGGGTCCATCAACCGATCCCCTGCATCGCGTTGGCGCGGACCTCGTCGAGCGTCAGCGACTTCAGGACCCGCCCGTTCTCGAACACGGGCACGAGCCGGTCGTCGGGCCGCGGCCCCCGCACGGTGACCAGCCCGCCTTCACCGGGAACGAGCGCTTGATGCCCCTTCTTCGAGCGCTTGCCCGTGTCCGTGATCGGATCCTTCGACACGTCGACCCAATCACCACCGATCCGCGCCGCGGCGCACTTGAACGCGAACTTCTGCGTGTCGCGATTGACCTGCTGCAAGAGGCCGCCGCCCATGCCGAACGCGATCACCGAGGCGGAGTAGCCGCGGCTCATCAGTGCTTCGAGGATCTCCGGGATCGTGTCGCCCGTGATTCCGTCTCCTTGGAGCAGACCGAAGTAGCTCGGCAGGACCTTGTAGCCTTTGCGGTTCTTCTCGAGGCCCAGCGTCTGATCGAAGATCTCGAGGATGCGCAGGAGCACAGCGATCGGATCTCCGGAGTCGGGTCGAATGACGAGCTTGCCTCCCGACCCCTCGACCATGTCGCGCAGCTCGCCGAGCCAGAGGTGCTCGACGGCGTGGAAGATGTCGTAGCTGTCGGACACGCAGGCCGCGATCTTCGGCGAGCCCGCGGGCACGACACGATCGACGAGATAGCGCTGCACGATGTTGCGATAGGCGTCGACCTCGCGCGCGCGGCCCCACATCGTGATCGTGGAGTGCTCGGCGGCAGGAATGCTGAACCCCGCCATTCCGCCACTGACGCCGTAGTGGTGGTTCGCGCAGCGGATGCCCTCGACGGTGTCCGAGCCGAAGAAGCTCACGAGGTGCGCCGCGCCGCCGAGCCGCGCGGACTCCATGCTCGAGACGCCGCGTGCACCGAAGTCGTGAAGCTTGAAGCCGATCTCGCCGAGCGGATCTTCCGAGGACTTCTCGAGCGCCGCGAGGATCGCGCGCTTACAGAAGTGGCTGATCGTGGCGACGGTCGTCGGGTACCAGACGCGGACGAGCAGCGTCTCGAGCCACGACACCACCCAGAACACTTCGGGATCGGGCGTGGTGAGCGCGATGTCGAAGAGCACGTTCGACACCGGCACGACCGTGCCCTCCGGGACGGCGCGGATGCGGACGGGAAAGTGCCCGGCGTACTTCTCGACGAGACGATCCCAGCCCGCGCGGTTGAAGGGCTCGCCGTGCGCCGCGAAGAACACTTCCGCTTCCGCGATGTGCTCCTTCGTGATCGGCTGAGACAGGTACTGCTGCAGGTAATACTGGAGCCCGAAGAACACGGTGCTCTCGTGGCGACCGCCCCGCGACTCGAAGTACGAGTACATCGAGCTGACGTCGGGCGGGTACTGGAGCCAGTGGCTCGCCTTGTAGCTGTCGGTGTCGGTGATGGGATTGGCACTCAGCGGCTCGAACATGGTCACCTCCTCGGATGCGCGAGACTCGATCAGATCTCGAAGCTGAACCCACCTTCGACGGCGCGCTCGTAGGCGCGCTCGTCGAACCGATAGCGCGGGGCCGGCCGGTGTCGACCGCGCCGGGCCTCGCCCGTGTCTTGGAGGACGCCGGTGCGCACGAGAACCTTCGCCGCCTTCTTGTGGAAGTTCGAGGCGTCGATCGGGCGCCCGGCGCAGACCTCGTAGAGCTTGTGGAGGTGGCCGAGCGTGAACTTCTTCGGGAGCAGATGGAAGCCGATCGGAGCGTATCGGACCTTCGCTCGCAGCCGCGTGACGGCGAGCGTGAGGATCGCTCGGTGATCGAACGCGAGCGCAATCGTTCCGTCGAGCGCGCCTGACACCGCGAACCAGTCGGCCTCCGCGGCGTCCGAGCCAGCCGTCACGAGATGATCGCCGGGTCGAACGAGCGCGAGATACGCCGTCGAGACCACGCGCCCGCGTGGGTCGCGCTTCGGTGCGCCGAAGGTGTAGAGTTGCTCGAGGTGCGCGATCGCGACGCCGGTCTCTTCCACGAGCTCGCGGCGCGCAGCGTCGTCGAGCGATTCACCCTGATCGCCGTCGTCGCGCACCTTCACGAAGCCGCCAGGCAACGCCCAGCGCCCCGCGAACGGCGCTTCACCGCGCTTCACGAGCAGGACCCGGAGCTCCGCGTCCGCATCGCTCGCCTCGAGACCGAGCACGACGCAGTCGACGGTCAGGGCGGGCCGGGCGTATCGATACGTGAACGCCATGTATTGGTACAGTACACCATAACGTAATGGTGTAAAGTACCAAAAGCCAGAACGCCGTGCCTCGACGGCGCGCAGATGGCGCGCGAGCCGCTCGATCCGCCGTACCACCCGAGCCCCGCGAAGCGATCTCGGACGCGTCCAGCCGTGCCATGCTCGCGCCCGGCCGCCATGACCCGCCATCGCAAACAGGAGATCCGTTGCCGGGCCTGAACGGCGCGCGGGCCGACACGCCCAATGCGCAGACGCCCGTGGGCGCGACGCCGTCGTCCCCGCACGACAGCAGCCGTGGGCGCGTGCTCGGACCTCGAGGCGATCCTCGCGATCCGTCTCGCCGTCACCCCGGTCCTGATGGCGGCCGCTCTTCGGACGCGACGTCCCGCGCTGACGGCGCGCGAGCTCCAGATCTGGATCGCCGTCGCGCCGGTGCTCCTCACGAGCGCGATGGCGCTCTCCGTGATGGCGACTGGCATGCTCGACAGCCCCTATGTGCAGGGGCTCCTGCTCGTCGCATGCGGCTATCCGTTCGTGCCTCAGCCCTATCGGCGCGGAGTCGCGACGGGCGTCTACGCAACTCTGGTCTTTCCGACTCTCTATCTGGGCTGGGCCTTCACGGAGGGCGCCGGGCAGGGCCTGCCCGTTGCGGGGGTGGAACGGACTGTCTCTCACAAAGATTGGGGTCAAGTCGCGCGGGGCGTTCTACAAGTCGACGCATGCGCAAAGTCCTGATCATCTCGGTGCTCTCTCTCTTCGGCTGCGGTGGCTCTTCGTCGGAAGGGGCGACCACGGCGAGGGAGACCACGAGCACAGACTCCACCACGACCGGCAGCGAGACCGGCGAGCACATCGCTTGGGACGACATGACGCACGAGCAGCGCGGCCACTTCATGGCCGAGGTCGTGATGCCGGCGATGCAGCCGCTCTTCCAGAACCACGACAGCGCGCGCTACGCCGAGTTCGGCTGCGCCACGTGCCACGGCGCGAACGCGCGCGAAGTGAACTTCGCGATGCCGAACGGGGTCCATCCGCTCACGCACGCCGACATCATGGCGACCTTCCAGTCCCAGGATCCGAACGCGACGTGGATGACGCAGCAGGTGTGGCCGGAGATGGCGCGCCTGCTCGACGAGCCTCAGTTCAACCCGGAGACCAGCACCGGCTTCCGCTGCACGAACTGCCACGCCGACGCCGAGCCGCCCGCCGCGGCTCCCTGACCGACCGCGTGAGCGCTCACGATTCACGTGGGCGTGCGGTCGTCAGTCGCGGGGTCGACGCTCGATCATCTTCGGCCGCTCGAGAAGGGCGTCGTAGCTCAGCCCCGCTGCGTCCGGCGCGATCGAGATTCAGGAGGTTTCAGGAGGCTGCGGTCGCAGCGCCGCGGCGAATCCTCGATACTGCCAGCCATGACCAACGACGGCGACGACGACGTCACGCTCCCTACCAACCCCGGAACCGGCCTTCGCTACGTCGGCGTCGGCTGCGGGATCGTTCCCTTCTTCGTCAACTACACGACCTCGTCTTCCGAGACCGTGAACGGGCAGGTCGTGTCCGCCGTGTATCGGAACTGGGTCGCGGTCGGCGGCGGTGCGCTCGCGCTGCTCATCGGGCTCGCGCTGGTGCGGCTCGCGCTGCGCTCCGGCAGCGAGCGGAACAAGGCCCTCGGCTGGGCAGGCGCGGTGCTTGCGCTCGCGCTCTACCAGCTCGTGATGCGCAGCGGCTTCGTGTTCTGAGCCCGCTTGCTGCGCCGCGCAGAGCGTAGCGAGCTCTCGACGCGCCGCTCAGCGCGCGAGGGCTCGACTCCGCGGGCGAGACGCGCGACCCGCTCCTCGGTCAGGTCGACCGTGCCTCGGGCTCCCACGCGTCGAGCGTGTCGATCATCTCGGCCGGCATTCCCGCCTCGAGCCTTCGCGCGCGATCCATCGGCCGCCCCCGGAGCACGAGCGGGCTGAGCGGCGCGGGAAGGGCGGCGCGGAACGACTCGAAGTCGAGCCCGCCGGTGAACGTGCGGAACCAGCGCGCAGCGAAGCGCACATGCGGGATCTCCTCCTGACCGATCACGTCCGTCAGGCGCGCCGCCTCCTCGTCTCCCACCGCGCGGAACAGCGCGGCGAAGCGCGCGGTGTGATCGAGGTTCGCGCCCTCGAAGCCGAGCCCCATCAGCGCGACGAGCTCGGTGGCCGTCCGCACGCTCGGCACGCGCTCCCAGAACCAGTCGCGCACCGGGAAGCTCCCAAAGGGATGTCCGAGGCGAGCGAGGTGCTCGGCGTACATCCCGAGGTGCCGCGCCTCGTCGCGCACGATGGCGGCGAGCCCGCGAAGAAACGGCTCGGGCGCCTCAGGAAACGCGAGGATCGTCCAGGCGAAGAGCTCCGCCGCCTGGAGCTCGTGGTGCGCGAAGACGTGGAGCAGCTCGGCACGGCGCTTCGGATCACGGATCGCATCGGGGCCCGGCGTCTTCTGCCTTCGCGTCGTCGTCGTCAGCGCCGCGGGCCGCCCCGGCGTGGGGATGCGACATGCCGCGAAGTCCGCATCCCGCGCGCTCGGCGCCGGCCCCGGCCCGAGCTTTTCTTCGAGCGACGTGCTCGTCACGTAGTCGAACGCCCACCGCTCGAGCGTGCCCGCGCGCGGCGTCTGCCCCGTCGTTTCGACTTCCGATCCCACGCTGCCCTGCTATGCCCGCGCTCCCCCTTCTCGTCGAGATGGTCATGAGCGAGCCCACGTCCCCCGAGCCGAGCGCCGACGCGCCGGCTGTCGCATCGACCCTGAAGCCCCTCACCGGCAAGCAGGCACAGCACCTCCGCGGGCTCGCCCACGGGCTCAGCCCCGTGGTGCACATCGGAAAAGAAGGCCTCACCGACGCGGTGACGGCCGCCGTCGGCGCCGCGCTCGACACGCACGAGCTGATCAAGGTGAAGCTGCCGCAGATCGAGAAGGCCGAGCGGCGGGCGCTCACGCAGGCGCTCGCGACGGCGCTCCCGTGTCACGTGGCCGGCGAGCTCGGTCGCGTCGCGATCCTCTATCGTCGTCACCGCGACAAGCCGGTGATCAAGCTCCCGCGCTGAGCGATGCGGCTTCCGCCCGGCCTCTCGCGAAGTGACGTCATCGCGCTCGAGCGAGCGCACGTCTGGCCGCCCTACACGTCGCGCGAGCGACACGAGCAGCACGAGCCGCTCGTCGTCGTCGAGGCCGACGGGCCCTACGTCTTCGACGCGGACGGCCGGCGCTACGTCGACGCGGTGTCCTCCTGGTGGACGGCGACGCTCGGGCACCGGCACCCGCGCCTGGTGCGCGCGCTCGTCGACCAGGCTGCGATCCTTCCGCACGTCGCCGCTGGTGGGATCACGCACGCCCCCGTCGCGCTCCTCGCCGAGGAGCTCGCCGCGATCGCTCCGAAGGGGCTCGTTCGCACGCACTTCTCGGACGATGGCTCGACGGCCGTCGAGGTCGCGGTGAAGATCGCGTTTCAGTACTGGCAGCAGAACGGACGCCCGAAGCGGCATCGCTTCGTCTGCCTCTCCGGCGCCTACCACGGCGACACGCTCGGCGCGGCGAGCCTCGCCTCGCTCGAGGAGTTCTCCGGCATCTTCGGCCCGCTGCTCTTCGAGGTCGTGCACGCGCCGGCGCCGACCGAGCCGGGCGGATGGGATCGCGTCGTCGCGTCGATCGAGGAGACGCTGCGGGCGCGCGGTGACGAGATCGCGGCCGTCGTCGTCGAGCCGCTCATCCAAGGTGCGTCGGGCATGCGCATGCACGCGCCCGAGGCGCTGCGCCGTGTCCACGACGCGTGTCGCGCTGCCGACACGTTCCTGATCGCCGACGAGGTCTTCAGCGGCTACGGGCGCACCGGGACGATGTGGGCGTGTGATCAGGCGGGCATCACGCCGGATCTGATGTGCCTCGCCAAAGGCTTCACTGCCGGGATCCTGCCCATGGGCGCGACGATGGCGACCGCACGCGTGTACGACGGCTTCGACGGCGGCGCGGAGCGCGCGCTGATGCACGGCCACACCTTCTGCGGTCATCCGCTCGGCGCCCAGGTCGCGCGCGAGGTGCTCGCGATCTATCGAGAGGAACGTGTCGTCGAGGGTGTCGCGCCGCGCGCCGCCGAGATTGGCGCGGCCTTCGCGCGGATCGCGGACATCGCGGGCGTGCGGAGCGTTCGAACGCTCGGGATCGTCGGCGCCGCCGACCTCGGGGACGTCGGCTACGGCGGGACGGGCGTCGGCCATCGCGTGGCGGACGAGCTGCGCGCGCGCGGCGTCTTCCTGAGGCCGCTCGGCGACACCGTCTACGTCTGTCCGCCGCTGAACGTCTCGCTCGACGTGCTTGCCACCACGCTCGATGCGCTCGAGGACGCGATCCGAACGGTCCTGCGCGGCTAGACGCGCGCGCTCCGGAGGCCGAGCGACGCGCGCATTCCGTGCACCGCACCACGCAGTCCATGCGCACCGAAGCACAAGTGGGGGCGGATCCCTGGTGGCATGACGCGTGCTCATCGTGAACGGAGACCGCGAGCCATCTGCGCGCCGTTTCAGTTCACACCAGCAGAGAAGAGGCGCCATGACGGATCTGAAAGACAAGGCGAACGCGGGACTCCAGAACCTGAAGAAGGGCGTGAAGGAGAGCGCCGAGAAGGTCGGCGTCGCGCTTCGAGAGGGCAAGGAGGCGCTCGAGGGCGCCGCGCACGACGCGAAGGAGGTCGCGATGTCCGCATCGGGCGAGGTGAAGCGCGTCGCGTCGGCAGTGTCGGACAAGGCCACGCACGCGAAGCACGACGTGGGCGATGCGGCCAAGCACGCGGCGCACGAGGTCGGTGACGCAGCCAAGCATGCGGCGCACGACGTGGGCGACGCGGCGACGCGCGCGGCGCACGAGGCAGGCCTCGCGGCGCAGCGCTCGACGCGTTCCTAGGACCGCGAAAGGAGGGACGAGACATGTTGCTCATCATTCTCATCGTGGTCTTCGTGATCGCGCTCGGTGGCGGTGGCTGGGGCCACTCGCGCTTCGGCTACGCAGGCTGGTCGCCGGCTGGGATCATCCTGGTCGTCATCGTGCTCCTCTATTTCACGGGGAACATCGGCTTCCGCTGATCGGCCAGGATGAGTGGCACGACTCCGCCGATCGCGACGTCGGACGATCATCCGCCCGAGCGCAAGGCCAAGCCCCGACGTCACAGTCGCTGGCCCATCCTCGCGCTCGGGCTCGTCCTGTTCGTCTTCGTCGGGCTCGTCGGCGGTCGGCTGTGGCTCGCGTCGGAGAGCGGGCGCAGCACCGTCGCGCGGCTCATCGAGCACTTCGCCTCGCAGGGGATTCGTGGCTCGGTGGTCGTCGGAAGCCTCGACGAGATCTCCTTCGACGGCGTCGTAGGGCACGACATCCGCTTCCTCGACGAGTCGGGCGAGCTGGTTCTCGAAGCGGACGAGGCCGAGCTCGCCGTGGACTGGGGAGAGCTGTTGACGGGGCACTTCGTCAGTCCACACGGGCGCGTGCACGGAGGCCGCGTGATCCTGCAGACGATCGCGTCGGGCAGGCTCCTGATCGACCGCGCGTTCGAGTCGCCGGATCCGGGACCGGCCGGTCAGCCGGTGGGGGACGACATCGTTCGTCTCGAGGCGCTCGCGGTCTCCGACATCGACGTGCGTATCGCGATCCACGGCGCGCCCGAGATGCGTGTCGAGCATGCGGCGGCGATCGTGCTGCTTCGCGCTCCTGACCACGCGGGCGCTCGTCTGCGGGTCGATCGAATCGACGCCGGCCTGCACCTCGACGCGCCTGCGGGGATCGAGATGGCGAGCGAGGACGGTACGCTCACCCTCGACGGTGATGCGCGCCGACGCGCCGTGATCGCGCTACCGGCGACGCTGAACGGCGAGTCGATGGAGGTCGATATCGAAGTTGACGCGGACACCCAGGACGACATGCACGTCGACGTTCACTTGATCCCGTCCGGAGTCGGCTCGGCCATCGTGCAAGCGCCGATGCTGATGCAGGCGTTGCTCGCCGAGTCGCTGAGCGACGAGCTCGACGTCACCGTCGATCTTCCGTGAGGGGCTTCGGCTACGGCGGCACGTGCGCACGTAGAGCGCTCAGCCGAGGGTCACACCGTTCGCGCGGGCGAGCGGGCCCACCATGCGGAGCCACGGCTGCGAGCGCGAAGGGGAGCGTAGGATCGAGTGCTTCGAGCGGAGCCCGAACGGCTCCGGAGAGGGTCAGGATGTAGACGTAGATCGCCTACACGACCCGCGGCGTGAACAAGAGGGGATCGCCCATGCCCGGAGAATACGGCATCCGCGGCAGTTCGATTGCGCGAGGGGAAGCGATCGCGGTACCTAACCAGTCCTCGATGGCGACCCGCCGAAAGAAGAGCATCTCCCCACCCGCTGCGAGACCGGCGAAGGCTCGCTCGCGAGCTGCTTCGCGGAAGCGGGCGCCCAAGAAGCCACCGCTGCCGACGAAGCCGCCGCTCGGACACGCCAAGGCGCCGCTCGCGCCGAAGGAAGGCGAGGCGGCAGCGGACACGAGCGTCGGCCACATCCAGGTGCGCCGCATGCACCGTCGCGACATCAAGCGCGTTTGGGAGTTCATCAAGCGGAGCTTCCGTGACGTGAACCGCGAGACGGTTGAGTACCAGCGGCCGCGCAGCAAGCAGCGCTTCGAAGAGCAGTACGACGACGAGGGGATCGAGCAGCTGCTCTTCGAGGCGGACGAGCAGATCGTCGGCTACGCCGAGTGCGCGTTCGAGGTCCGTGGGTCGGACAACTGGATCAACCCGCGCTACTTCGAGAGCCGCGACATGAGCCCTCTCTTCGTGGAGGAGCTCGCCACGCATCCCGACTATCAGGGACGGGGTGTCGGCTCGTTCATGCTCGAGCAGCTCCAGCACCTCGCGCGGATCCACGGCTGCACCCACCTGGTGCTCGAGGTCGCGGAAAACAACGAGGACGCGCTCTCGTTCTACCGCCGGCGGAGCTTCTACAAGCTCGATGCGGCGCTCTTCCTCGCTCAGAAGGTCGACCGGGAGCCGGAGCTTCTCCCGCCCCGGCCCCTCAAGGGCAGGCTCGAGGACGAAGACGAGCCGGCCTGAGGGCGGATCGTGCGCAGCCGCCGGGGAGCCGCTCGCAAGGAACGCGGAGAAGTGGTAGCGGATCGGTCATGATCCGTTCGATGCGTCATTCCGCTGCCTTCCTCGGTCTTTTCTTGCTCCAGGCGCTCGTCGGCTGCGGAGGCGGTGGCTCGAGCACCGCCACCGTCACCACGACGCCGCCTCCCAATGGCCAGCCTCCCGCGGGCTGGCCGACAGTGCTCGTCGTCGCGCCTGGCACGGGCCCCGCGCTCTACGCGGCGAGCGACGACGGAGCGCCGCCCTTCGGCTACCTCACCGAGGGTGTTCGCGTGCGCATCGACGGAGCGCCGGTGAACGGCCGCGTTCCGGTGACGGTCGGCGGCCAGCTCGTCGTGCACGGATGGGTCCCGCTCACGCGCCTCCAGGCGTACGTGACGCAGCGCGGGCGCATCGAGGGCACGCCTGCCTATCTCGGGATCAACGATCCGGTGGGCCTCATCTCTCGCTCGGCCGACGGAAGCTTCCGCGTCGAGATCCGCCCGCGCCTCGGCCGCGGTGGCCCGAACGACGCGCTCGGGCCTTTCGTCGGCTCGGTTCCCGCGGACTGGCTCGCCGATCACCCCGCCGGCGAGGGCGACACCGGGCTCACCCCGGGCGAGTACCGACGGCTGCCCGCGGGCACCGAGGTGCCCGTCTACGATCGGCCGAACGGCACGGTGATCGCGCGGCTTCCTGCGCTGGATCCGCCCATCACGGTCGTGGTGATCCGTGCGCGCGACGGCTGGAACGGCGTCCGCGTCGGCGTGGGCCCGTTCCTCGTGGGCTTCATCCAGGGCGAGCTCGAGACCTCGAGCGCGGATCAGCTCGGCGAGCGCCCGGAGCCCCCCGCGACGGCTGTCGGTGAGGGCGAGATCCCCGAGCGGATCGCCGTCGAGGAAGGCGCGCTCTTCCGCGTCACGCCGGGCACGCGCATCCGGTTCTACGGCGAAGAGGTCGCACGGCTCCGCGGACGCGGCTGGGCGCGCGAGATGAGCCGACAGGGCGACGACGTCGACATCTACGTCGCGGTCGACGACGGTGTCGCCGTGCGCGGCATCGTCGGCAACGCCGCGCTCGAGCGCGTCCCCGCCGGGGAATGAGCGCGCCGCCGCGGGCCAGGCCTCGCGAGACGATCCGCAGCGAGCGGCTCGTGCTCCGCTGCGCGACCGACGGCGAGGCGCGGCTGCTCGTCGACTACTTCCAGCGAAACCGCGCGCACCTCGCGGCGTGGGAGCCCGAGCCGCCGCCCGGATTCTTCACGGACTCTTTCTGGCTCGAGCGCCTCGCGGGGTACCGCCGAGACTGGGCTGCGGGCTCCTCGTATCGCTTTC
>JBBSAT010000210.1:0-13701 GCA_038252025.1 Polyangiales bacterium
AGATCCTCATCCAGATCGCGGCGCACTCCGTACAGCCGGCACGGGAGGCCCGTCTCGTGCAGCGCCCTCACCAGCGTCTCGCTGCCGACCGCCGTCTGGTAGACGAGGAGGTGCTCGCCTCGGCTCGGCTTCGCTGCGAGGATCTCCGGCCGCAAGATCGGGGGAAAGAGCGTCGTGCGCTCCTTCCGCACGGGCGGACGGAAGAACGTGGTGATGAGGTAGTGATCGCAGAAGGGCAGCTTGCTCTTCACGAACGCCTTGGTGACCTCGTACTCGGCGCGATGGCCTTCGATGACGTCCTCGTCGATCGAGCAGCGGTTGATGATCTGCTGGTTGTCGACGCTCAGGATCGGCAGGTTGTGCGCCTTCGCGTAGAAGTACGCCCAGCTCTCGAAGTCGCTGATCACGACCTCGGGCGAGAAGTCCTTCACCAGCCGGAAGTAGCTCGCGATCTGTTGAGGGATCGCGCCCGTGCCGCCGAGCACGTTCTGGAACAGCGTCTGCCCCTTCCGTACGCGGTTGTCGTCGTAGACGATGTGCAGGCCGTGGATCTTGTGGACGTCCGCGCCGTCCTGGAAGCGCTTCGCGAGGAAGTCCGCCGCCCGCGCTGACGCCATGATCTCGACCTCGTGCCCCTGGCCGAGGAGATGCTCGAGGACCACGCGCGAACGCATCGCGTGCCCCATCCCCTCCCCGACCACCCCGTAGAGAATGCGCATGGCCAGAGAGCCTATCCGCTCTCCGCCTCGCGGCGCATGTCGATGTGCGGGATCCCGTCCTCGTCGTAGAGCTCGCTCGTCCTCACGAAGCCGAGCGACCCGTAGAAGGGCTCGAGGTGCGCCTGCGCGGCGAGCGAGAGCGCGACCGGACCACGGGCGCCGAGCACGCGCGAGATGGCTTCCTCCATCACGCGGCGGCCGAGCTGCTCGCCACGGCGCTCGGGGCTGACGATCACCCGACCGATCGCGAACGTGCCGAAGCGAGGACCGGGCGCGAGCACGCGCGCGTAGGCGACGAGCTCCGAGCCCTCGCGTATCGAGAGGTGCTCGGCGCCCCCGTCGAGACCGTCCGCGTCGAGATAGGCACAGTGCTGCTCGACGACGAACACACGCTGCCGGAGGGCGAGGATCTCGTAGACCTCTCCGCCGCTGAGCCCCTCGAAGGGGACGAGCTGGACCGAGAGACGGGGATCGGGCGGCAGGGGCATGCCGCCGCATCTTGACCGACCTCGGACCGGGGGGATTGTCCTCGCGTACCGTTCAGCTAGAACCGCGGGGCTCATGAACCCGAATCAGCCCCTCACCCCTCCTGGATACTCGCCTGGGTACTCGCCGGGCGGTCCGCCTCAGGGCCCGATCCCGATCCAGCCCGGCGCGTCCGGTAGCGGGGGCGGCGACAACCAGTGGATGATCTTCCTGGCCATCGGCTGCGCGAGCCTCTGCCTGTTCTGCCTCTGCGCCGTCGGCGTCGGCGGCATCTTCTACGCGGCCTCGGACGGCGGCGACCTCGGCGATCTCGGCGGGCTCGCGGGCGGAGACGGCACGGTCCACGTCAGTGCGACCGTCACGGAGGTCGTCGGCACCATCCCCGGCGTCAGCGTGGGCACGACGTGCGAGCTCCCGATCACCGCGACGGACGGCACCGAGGGAACGCAGCAGTGCCACGTCGTGATGACGTGCGGCGGCGTGCCGCTCTACGGCGACGCGTCGAGCGGGTTCTTCCCCTGCCAGTTCTCGACGAGCCCGGCGAGCGTGCTCGGCCAGGACACGGACACGTCGCTCGTGGATCAGGACGGCGCGTTCTTCATCAGCACGATGGGCGGGAACATCTCGCTCATGGACGACCCCGCCGGCACCAACGGCATGTTCAGGATCGCGGCGACCGTCAGCTCGGTTCACTGAGCGGCCCGAGACGCGCGAAGAGCCCATGCAGTCTCGGAGAGTCATCGGCGGGCCTTCGCTGGCGATCGCGCTCGCGCTGAGCGCGGTGGCGTGTGGCGCGCCGGCGAGCAGCGGCCCCCCGCCGCGCCCGCCGGGCGTGCTGCATCCCCCGTCCGACTATGCAGGCGACTTCGCGGTCGACCAGCGCGTGACGGTCACCTTCGAGGACGAGGTGCAGAGCTTTCGCGCGGTGCTCGAGAAGCACGGCGACTCGCTCGTCATGGTCGCGCTCGGGCCGCACGGGGGGCGGGCGTTCGTGCTCTCGCAGCGGGGCGACGTGGTCAGCTTCGAGTCGCACCTTCCGCGCGAGCTGCCCTTCCCGCCCGAGTACATGTTGCTCGACGTGCATCGGGCCTGGCTCGTCGCGCTCCCGGGCGCGCCGCTCGCGGACGGTGAGCACCGCGGGACCCTCGACGAAGAAGAGGTGACCGAGACCTGGGCCGACGGCCGCGTGATGAGCCGCTCGTTCCGGCGCCTCGACGACGTGCCTCCGGGCCTCCTGACGATCACCTATGAGGGCGGCCTCGATCCGCACCTCGATGCGCCCGGGCCCAGCCGCGTCGTGCTCGACAACGGCTGGTACGGCTACCGGCTCGAGCTCGACGAGCTCACACGGCGCCCGCTCGATCCATGAGGCGCGATCGCCTCGTAGCGCTCGCGATCTTCGCCGGCGTCGTGGTGCTCGGGATCTTCACCTTCACCGGCCTGCGGGTCCGGAACGAGATCGCCGACTTCGTGCCCAACACGGAGGAGCGCGACCTCGCCGAGATCGCGCGCGCCGTCACGGACTCCGAGCTCTCGCGGACGATCGTGCTCGAGGTCGGTCCCGGCACGGCGAGCGAGGTCGCTTCGGCCGCGGGCGAGCTCGGCGACCTCCTGGCCGACGCGCCCGGAGTGGCCTGGGTCACGAGCGGCCCGCCCGAGGGCATCGACCGCGCGATGTACGAGCTCTACTTCCCGCGCCGCTACGCGTTCATCGCCGAGAGCGCGGAAGAGGCGAGCGCGCTCGTGGCGGGGGACGCGCTCGACGAGCGCGCCGCCGAGCTCCGCCGCGATCTCACCGGCCCGACCGCGATGCTCGTGCGCCGCATCGCGCCGACCGATCCGATCGAGGCGTTTCCGCGGTTCTTACGTCGTGCTCAGGCGTCGGGCGCGGGCGGACCCGACGTGGTCGACGGTCACTTCGTGACGCCGGTGCTCGAGGGCGAGGGCGTGAGCGACCGCTGGGGCGTCGTCCTCCTCTCCACCTCCGGGAGCGTCTTCTCCGCGGACGCACAGGAGCCGGTCCTCCGCGCGATCGACGCGGCCTTCGCCAAAGTGCACGCGAGCCACCCCGCCTTTCGGCTCGAGCAGGCCGGCGTCCAGCGCTTCGCCGTCGCGATCGAGCGCGGGCTCCGCGCCGACACGCAGCGCATCTCCACGCTCTCCACGCTCGGGATCATCTTCCTCTTCGTCCTGCTCTTCCGCGGGCCGCGATTCCTCTTCCTCGGCACCATCCCGCTCGCCGTCGGCACCGTCCTGGCGACGGCGAGCTGTCGGCTCGTCTTCGGCAGCGTCCACGGCATCACGATCGCGTTCGGCTCGGCGCTGCTCGGCGTCGGCATCGACTTCGTCGCGCACTACGTGAACCACCACGTGCTGCTGCCCGCCGGCTCGCCCGAGCAGACGATGAAGAAGCTCTGGCCCGGGCTCTCGCTCGGCGCGCTCACGACCATCGCCGGGCTCCTCGGCCTCGGCTGGACGTCGTTCCCGGGGATGCGCGAGCTGGCGCTCTTCGCAGGCGTCGGCGTGCTCGCGTCGCTGCTCGCGACCCGCTATCTCGTCCCGCCCTTCATGCCCGAGAAGCCCGCGCCGACGCGGATCCACCGCTGGCTCGCGAGCGTCGGAGAGCGCGCCTGGCGAGGGCTCGTCTCGCGAAGGCGCATCGCGGTGGTCGTGCCGATCGCGGCGTCGGTGGTCTGCCTGGCCGGGCTCTCGCGCGCCGAGCTGCTCGACGACCTCCGCGCGATGAACCAGTCGGACCCGGCGCTGGTCGCGGAGGATCGCGCCGTCCGCTCGCGCATCGCGCAGGGCGAGGCCGGTCGGCTCGTGATCGCGACCGGCGTCGACGACGAGGACGCGCTCGCGCGAAACGACCTGGCGTACGCGGCGCTCACCGAGGCCACGCGCGCGGGCGAGCTCGATCGCTTTCGCTCCGCGCACCCGGTGCTGCCATCGTCGGCGCAGCAGACTGCGGTCGACGCCGCCGTCCGCGGCCGGCCGAACCTCGGGCCCGCGATGCTCGACGCGCTCGAGCGCGCCGGCTTCGTGCGCGAGCTGTTCAGCCCGTTCGCGGAGTCGCTCGAGACGCCGGCCCCGCCGCCGCTCGACTTCGCTGCGTTCGATGCGACGCCGGCCGGCGTGCTCGCGCGGCCGTTCCGGATCCACGCGGGGGATCGCATCGCGTACGTGAGCTTCGTGGAGGGCGTGCACGACGGCGAAGCGCTCGCCGCGCGCCTGCGCCGCATCGACGGCGTCCGCTACTTCGATCAGCGCGTGTTCCTCACCTCGGCCTACGGGACGTTCCGCGCGCGGACGACCGAGCTCATCCTCGGTGGCCTCTTCGTCGTCCTCGCGATGTGCTGGATCAAGTACCGGAAGGTATCGCTCGCGCTCGCGGCGGTCGCGCCCGCGATCCTCGCCGCGGCGAGCAGCCTCGCCATCGTCTCGCTCTTCGGCGAGCCGCTGAACCTGATGCACCTCGTGGCATGTCTCCTCGTGCTCTCGATGGGCGAGGACTACTCGGTGTTCCTCATCGAGGTCCGCGACGACGACGAAGGCCCGGGCGTGACGCTCGTGGGGCTCGCGATCGCGGGGCTGACGACCATCCTGTCCTTCGGCCTGCTCGCGCTGAGCGCGCACCCGGCGCTGCACGCGCTCGGCATCGTCACGTCGCTGGGCGTGCTGCTTTCGATGCTCTTCGCGCCGCTGGGCCTGGTGTTCGTGGGTCGCTCGAAGGCCTGAGGGCGCGCCGCGCGCGACGTCGTCGAGCGGTCGGTGTTCGGCGAGCTGGCGTGAAAGGCGCCGGATTTTCTAGCGATTCAAATCAATCGGTGCTCTAGGTCTAGGCTGGCCGCGATGCGAGCACGACGACATCGCTCGAGGTCACGCGGCCGCGGCGCAGTCTCGGCGGCGGTCGTCGTGGTGCTGGCGCTCTCGGCCTGCGACGTCGCGCCGAGCCAGCCCACGCCCACGCCCACGCCCACGCCCACGCCCACGCCCACGCCCACACCACCGCTCGCCGAGCCCGAGCAGGCGGGGGCGCCGGTCGGTCCGCACGTGCGCTTCCAGCCCGCGGGCCCCGGCGACGTCGCGACGCTCGTCCGCCGCTTCGCGCTCGATGCGCGCGCCGAAGGACGCTCGCCGCTGGTCTACGTCGGTGCTTCGTGGTGCGAGCCGTGCGGCTACTTCCACGCGGCGGCCGTGCGCGGCGATCTCGACGCAGAGCTGCCCGCGCTCGCGCTCCTCGAATTCGATCTCGACGTGGACCGCACGCGGCTCGAGGCCGCCGGCTACACCTCGCGCATGATCCCGCTCTTCGCGGCGCCGGACGACGACGGCCGTGCGAGCGCGCGGCGCATGGAGGGCTCGATCCACGGGCCGGCGAGCCCGGCCGAGATCGCGCCGCGCCTCCGCGCGATCCTCTCGCCCTGACCTCCGCGAGCTCGCGAGAACAGTGCCGAATCGGGCGGCGAAGAACGAGGCCCGTGAAGAGCGGGAGCCGGGCTCCGCGAGGAGGCCGAGTCTCGCTCTTCAGTCGTCGCGGCGCTTCCGCTTCGGGCGGGCCTTGCGTGGCGAGTCCTTCATCGCCGCGCCGAGCGCCCACGAGCAGAGGCTCACGACCAACGCGCCGAGGATCGACGGAACCCAGCCGGAGGACGAGAACCCAGGCACGAGCCACGCCGCGAGCCCGAACGAGAGCCCGTTCACGACCAGGTAGAAGAGGCCGAGCGTGATCATCGTGATCGGAAGCGTGAGGACGGTGAGCACGGGCCGAACCAGCGCGTTCACCAGGCCGAGCACGAACGCACCCACGAGCAGCGCCGTCAGCGAGCCGATGTGCACGCCCGGGACGAGATACGCAGCGAGCGCGAGCGAGCACGCGATGACGAGCCAGTGCGCGAGGAAGCGGAACATGTAGCCAGCCTACTCCCCGCGCGGACCCGCGCACCCCCGTCGCCCCGCGCGCGAAGCCGACCGCCCGTCGTGTCCGCCTGGGTCGTGTCGAAGTGCGATCTCGACACCGCAAGAGAGGCCCTCGGCGCACGGCACGAGGCTTGCGCTGCTGCGCCGCCATGCGACGCATGAACGCCTTGGTGTGGTCGGTGTTGCCGATGCTGTTCGCCGCTGCCTGCGGGGGCGAAGAGGCCGAGCCGGTCGCCGTCTCGGCGGTCACCTGCGCACCGCACCTCGTCCGATATCCGGTCGCTGGGCCGTACAACGGCGGATACGACCCGTCGTGGAACGACTTCACCTGCGACGGCGCGCGCAACAACAGCGACTATGGCGGCGCCCACCACGGCAACGACGTCTTCGCTGCGCGCGGGACGCCGATCGTCGCGCCCGTCGACGGCCTCGTGACGCACTCCGGAACCGCGAGCTCCACGTCCGGGCTCCGCGTGACGATCGAGGACGCGTGCGGCTGGAGCTACTACCACGGTCACATGGACTCGATCGCGGGCGGCATCACCGTCGGCGCGCGCGTCCGTGCGGGCACGGTGATCGGCACGCTCGGCGACACGGGGACCACCGGAACGGCGCCTCACCTGCACTTCAACGTGCACCGTGACCGCGTCTACTCGAACGACACCGATCCCTTCCCGCTCCTCCAGGAGGTCAGGACGACGGCGTGCGGACGGGATCCACAGTGCGCCTCTCGCCCGGACGGCTCCTTCTGCGCCGACGCGACGCACCTCGCGAGCTGCACCGGTGGGCGCTTCTCGAGCGGCGACTGCGCGGCGTTCGGCACGACGTGCGACACGGGATCGGGGACGCGCTGCCTGCCGCTCCTCGACGGCGCGTTCATCTCCTCGGACTTTCCCGGCGGGACGCGCATCTCGGTCGCCACGGGCGCCGAGGTCCACGGCTGCCTGACCTATCGCAACACCGGCTCCTGGGCATGGACCCACGGCACGACCAACCTCGGCACGACCAGCCCGCGCGACCGCGTGAGCGCGCTGGCCGCGAGCGACTGGCTCAGCCCCACGCGCCTCGCCACGATCGCCGCGCGCACCGAGAGCGGGCACAACGGACGCTTCTGCTTCTCGCTCCGCGGCGCGGCGCACCCGGGCGAGCGAGTGGAGCGCTTCTCGATCGTGCAGGACGGCGCCTTCTGGGCCGCCGACGTGGGCGGCACCGCGGACCTGACGAACTTCCTGACCGTCGTGACGGTCGCGCCGCCGCCGCGTGATGCCGCCGTCGCGAGAGACGCCGCCGTCGCGAGAGACGCCTACGTCGAAGCGGCGGACGCGGGCATGCTCCTCGCGGAGAGCGACGGCGCGCCGGGAGATGGAGGCGTCCGACACGCAGACGCAGGTCGCGCGCACGCAGACGCAGGCGCATCGGGAGGACGTCCGGCGCTCGGCGGTGGATGCTCGGTCGGTGGGCGTTCCCGCGCGAGCGCGCCGGGCCTCTGGCTGTTCGTCGCTGCGATGCTCGGTGCGCTCTCGAGACGGCGCCGCTCGCGCGCCGCTCTCCGCGCGTAGGGTCGCTCTTCGCGGCTCAGCCGAAGCGGCGAAGGGCGACTCCTCGCGCGAGGCTGGGCGCGAAGATGGAGCCGTCGGCACGCATCGGTCCTGCGGGATCGATCATCTGACGCCTCCGGATCGGGATGCTCGGATCGAGGCGGCCCTGCTCGACATCGAGCAGCACGCCCCGCGTGAGCGCGTGATGCCAGTGCGCGTTGTCGCGGAGATCCGAGACCGACGTGACATCGCCCACCTCGATCACCCGGTCGTGGCTGGGCCGCAGAACGAAGCCCGTGGGCTCCTCGCGCACGCGCTCGAAGTGCCGCACTCGAAACTGGCCCGACAGCACGATGTGAGCGGTGACCTGGTTGAAGTGGACGTGCGGTGGATCGCCGTGCCCCGCCTCGAAGAAGAACGCGCGCATCGCGGCGCCCTCTTCTGCGCCGAGCGTGTCGAAGATCGGCAGAGAGACGATGGCCGCGCCGCGCCGCACGTGAGTCAGGCGCCGCTGGAGGGCGTCGATGTCGAGCGCCTCGCGAAGCTCCAGCGGGCTACAGCCGCCGAGGGTGAGACCGATCGCGTCCTGCCAGTCGATCGGGCCGATGTCTCCCCGCCGCAGACGGCGGCCCAGCTCGGCGGCCTCGCGCAGCACTGCGAAGGCACCGCTCTGCGCCGAGGCCCGCGGAAGCCGGATCGACCACGTCAGCGCTCCGCCCAGCAGCGCAGTCCCCAGGAACGCTCGTCGCCCGTTCGACATCGGGCGGGCGACGACCGAGCGGAGCCACCTTATTCCCGACGCGGGAATGCACGCGCACGCGCCGGACGTCCGTGCCGCGACCGGCTTCTGCATGACGCTTCTGACTCGAGCTCCGGCGTTCTCTCGGCTCTTCGTCGCCAACGTCGTGTCGATGCTCGGCGACTGGCTCACGTACGTCGCGATCGGCGTGCTCGCGCTCCGCTCGGACGGCGGAGGGCTCGAAGACCTCGCGCTCGTCCAGCTGGCGTACGCGCTGCCTCAGGTGCTCGGCGCTCCTCTTGCCGGCTGGCTCGCCGACCGCGTCGACCGGCGGCGGCTGATCGCGAGCGCGAGCCTGGTGCGCGGTCTCCTCACGCTCGCGATGGCCCTCGCCGCCTTTCGCGGCGCGCTCGGCCTGGTCGAGGGGCTTCTCTTTCTCCGCATGGCTGGCGCAGCGTTCGTCTCCGCACCGAGCAGCGCGCTCGTTCCTCGGCTCGTCGCCGCCGAGGACGTCGCCTCGGCCAACGCCCTGCTCGGCGTCGCGTGGTCGGTCGTCTTCTCCGTCGGGGTGGTGCTCGGCGGCGCGGTGAGCGCGCTCGTCGGGCCCGTCGTCGCGCTCGCCGCCGACGCGCTCACGTTCGCCCTCGCCGCGCTGATCGTCCTTCGCCTCGAGCTCCCGTCCGCGCCCGTCGAGACACGCCCTGCCCTCCCCTCGCTCGCCGCCGACGCCCGCGCGCATCCGGATCGCCTGCGGGTCGCGGCGCTCAAGACGCCTGCGCAGCTCGTGAGCAGTGCGGCCTTCGTCGCGATGCATGGGCTCGCGCTCACGCTCGCTCCGTCGCGTGTCGCGCTGACGCTCGGAGGGCTTCACGCGCTGCGGGGCATCTCGAGCGGGCTGGCTCCCTGGGCGCTCCGCACACTTGTCCCGGCAGAGCGACAGGCGGAGCTCGGCTCGCTGCTCGCCGTCGCCGGGCTCGGCGCGCTCGCGATGGCGGTGAAGACCGAGGCGCCGGCCTGGGCGATCGCGAGCGTGCTGCTCTGGGGAAGCGGCGTCGGCGCGAGCTGGGTCGGCGGCGCGTCTGCGCTCCAGCGCGCGGTGCCCGGAGCCGTGCTCGGTCGCTACGCTGCGCTCGACGTGACGCTCGCCGCGCTCGCGAGCGCGATCGGCGGCGTGGGCTTCGCTGCGCTGACGGCGCTCGCTGGCGTACCGCTCGCGCTCGCGGCGGTGGCGCTGCTCGGGGCGCTCCTCCTGCTCGTCCTGTCGGCTCGCTCGTTCGGCGAACGACGATCGCGCAGCGTGCGCTGGGTGCTCGCGCTCCTGGCCGTGACACAGCTGGCTCTCCCCTCGAGCGCCCTCGCACAGCCCGCCGCGCCCTGGCTCGAAGCGGCGCTCGAGGCTCGCGCGCTCACCGACGACGACTTCGCGCGAACGGAGGTCTACTCGTGGACCACGGAGGCCCAGGCCGGGATCCTCGCGCAGGACGGCCGCCTGCTTCGGGCTGGCGCGAACGACGGCAGGTCGCGCAGTCCCTATCAGCGCGCGCTCGACGAGCTCGCGGTCTCGCGCGCCGCCGATCCAGACGACGTCGCGCTCGCACGGCTGCTCTCCACGGACCCCGCGCTCGCGTCGCGTCGCTACGCGTGGACGACGCCCTACGGCGCCGTGCTGCCGCGTGGTCAGCGGAGCTACGGCCCGATCCTCGTGCGCATCGAGCTCGACCCGGGCGCGTGGCAAGCGCGCTTCGCGCCGGAAGAGCGGCCCGCGTTTCGGGTGGTGGACGCCGCCGGTGCCCCGGTCCCGGTCGAGGACGTGCTCGCCTCTCCGTCGCGCCTCGCGAGCGTCGTCCACGTCCGCGCGCACGATCGACACGGCGCCTTCCGCGAGATCATCGTGCACGGCGGCGTCGCGCGCTGGTCGATCGGGACGCCGGCGATCGCTGCGCGGATCGAGGAAGACAGGCGGGTGCTCGCGGGGCTTCGTCGCGCGCTCGCGGCAGGCGCACCGTGGAGGCCCCGCCCGTTCGCACCCTCCTGGCGCACGCGCGGCGCCGCACCTCACGGGCTCGCCGCCCTCTTCGCCGCGAGCATGCCGTTCGATACGGCACGGCATCGGCTCCGGGACGAGGCGCTCGCGGCGCTCGAGGCGGCGATGGCCGACCGTGCTCGGCTTCGCGTCAGCCCGCTCGCGCGCGAGATCACGCAGGCGCGGCACGACGCTCCCTCTCCGGAATCTTCAGACCCCTGACGCGCGTCGAAGCCGGCATGCCGACGCTCATCCCTCGCGCCGAGGCGCTCGCTCGCATCCGCGCCGAGGGCGGAGAGCCCGCGTGTCTGATGTGCGCGATCGCCGAGCGCGCCGTCGGCGCAGTGCAGGTGGTGTTCGAGGACGCCGAGATGCTCGTGTTCTTGCCGCGCTACGTGCGCTGCTGGGGCCACGTCTGCATCATGCCGCGGCTGCACGTGACCTCCTTCGCAGCTGCGCCCGGCGCGATCTGGGCGCGGACGAACGCGCTCGGACACAAGACGGCGCGCGTGATCGAGACGCTGCAGCGACCTCGCCGCTGCTACCTGGCGGCGACGGGCAGCAGCGCCGGCGAGCTGACGCAGAGCTCGATGCACCTGCACCTGCACGTCATCCCCGTGCACGACGCCGAGGACCGCCCCGCGTCGGTCTTCTCGTGGCAAGAGGGCGTGTACGTCGCGGAGCCCGGCGAGTGGGACGCGCTCCGCGAGTCTTACGTGCGCGCGTGGGCGGAGGACGACGCGCTCCACGGCGCAGGCTAGAAGCGTCGCTGTGATCGAGCGACGCCATGAGGTAGCGTCGCGGTGCCGAATGAGCATCCCGAGAGCAGCGCTGCTCGCCTGCATGACGGTCGGTGCGACCGCATGCGGCGACGAGGTCTCCCCGCCCACCGCCGCGCCTGCCGTGAGCGTCCCCGTGACGGCTCCGCCCGTCGCTGCGCCATCCGTCGAGACGCCACCCAGCATCCCGCGCGCCGACGTCGACGCACTCCTCTCGACCTGGCTCGGCGCGCAGAACACCGGCGACTTCGATGCGTACGCCGCGCTCTACGCAACCCGCTTCGGGGGCGTCCGCCGCACCGCGCGCGCGGCCTTCCGCCTCGATCACGACGGCTGGATCGCGGATCGCCGCCGCATCTTCGGGCGCCGCATGCATGTCGAGGCCAACGACGTGGAGGTCGTGCTCACCGCGACGACCGTCCTCGTGCACCTCCAGCAGCGCTGGGAGTCGGGCGGGTACGCGGAGGAGGGCGAGAAGCGGATGGTGCTCGTCCGCGAGCGCGGTGCCCTGCGGATCTCGTCCGAGGAGATGGTCGCCGCGCACACGGTCCCCGCGGGCACCGCGTCGGTCGGCGAGGTGTTGCCGGCCCTCGACGCGGAGTCGAGCACGTTGATCGTCCTCGGCGAAGCGCTGGGCGGCGGAGAGGGCGCTCCGCGCAGCGCGGGCAGCGAGGCCTACTTCATCGCGGTTCGTGACGCGGACGTGTCGATCCCTCGCGCGTTCGCTGGCCTCGTCGGCACGCACGTTCAGCTCGTCGGCAGCACGGGCATCTGCTCGGTCACGGTCACTTCACTGGCCAACGCCGCGATCGTCGAGCCCGAGTTCGACACCGCGGCGCGGTGGCTCGGACGAGACTACGACGAGCGCGGCCACCATCACGCGCCCGTCGCGCCCGATCGGATCGCAGCGGAGATCGAGGCGATGGCCGAGCGCCACTACTGGGTCGCTGTCGCCGACGCGTCGACGTGCGGCCACGCGCGCGCCGCGGTGCTGGGCGATCCCCCGCCGATCGTCTGGCCGCTGGTGCATCGAGCCGCGACACGCGCTGCCGTGCTCGCTCTGATCTTCTCCGGGGACACGCGACGTGAGCTGATCGACCGGCAGCGCGACAACCTGGTCGAGATGCGCGCCGTCGGACCGACGGACGACGCGACGCTCGAGGCCCGGCTCAGCGAACCGATGGTCGTGCGCGAGTGGGCCCGACCCGGACGCGCGAGCGTGATCGAAGCCGACATCCAGATCGAAGGCTGGTGCAACGGCGAGGAACGCACGTTCTTCTTCACGCGCACGGGCGACGTGCTCGTGCCGCGCGACATCGAAGGCTTTCAGGTGATCGAGGACGTGATCGACGTCGAGGACGACGGGACGCCCGAGCTCCTCATGACGAGCCGCTTCAGCGGTGGGGGGCGGATCACGCGCCTGGGAGCCGCGCCCACGACGCTCGGCGAGTGGCGCCCCTCCTTGTTCGGCTGCGGCTGCTGACGCACGTTCCGAGCGTGCCTCCGCCACCGCGACCATTGCGCAGGATGATCCGGCTCGCAGCCGACGGCTCAGCTCAGGGAGCCCGGCGCACACCCTCTCTTTCGATCGCGACGGCCGCATGCACGGCGTCGAGCGCGAGTGGCATGCAGATGGGCGGCTAGCGCATCGTCAACCGGCATCGACAGCGTCGCGCACGCGACTGTCACTCAGCACGAAAATCGCAGCTTCTCAGCAAGTCATTCCGAGTGCCGCGAGAACCTCAAGAATCAGCGGTTCCGCACCAGCTCCAATATCTGTCGTCCGGTCCACAACGAACCGATCGCCATCGGCACCATCGAGTTCCACAACGGTAGCGCTGAGGGGCCCAGATGCCCACGCCACAATTTCGGCGAGATGGGTTTTCGTCTCCACACGAATTCTTGTCGTGGATTCCCCAGCGCCGCCGCTACCGCTGACCAAAGCATCCTGAGACCGCGCCGCCGCCGCCATCTCCCCCAACCGACTCGCGACCCGACGATACTCTGCGGTCACAGGCTCACTCCGTTGCAGATGTAATACGAATATCCCGCGCTTCCGGCATGTCAGTGACAGACACTTCGCCGCGTCGCGCTGCCAGGCGAGCTTCGACTGAGCCCGGCCCGAACACTCGACCCCAGCCTTGGGTCCGATCGTGTATCCTGAGCTGAGAGCTCGGAACATCATACTCGACGAAGACACTGGTAGTGCGATCGGGCGAGGTGAACGCGCCCGGATTTGCAGGAACGGTAACGTACGACACGTCGGAACCATTGTGCGGTGCCTGCACTCGTCCACTCGTCACCATTGCATCATACTCTGCACGGCTCATCCAGCGACCGACACGTGTGGTAGGCGCGCGGAACGTGTCAACGAGTTTGAGACAGCGAGCATGAGAAATCTATGTTGTGAAGGCGAGTGTGTCGGCGCCGCATAGCGGCGTCATGCGTGCCGGTGCGTGCGCTTCGCACGCGTCGGCACGCTCAGCGCCTTCCGTCC
>JBBSAT010000211.1:0-13700 GCA_038252025.1 Polyangiales bacterium
CGCCGAGGTCGACCACGCGGCCTACGCGGGCTGTCCGAACATCGTCGACATCGACGCGCGTACCCGCATCCAGGACCTCCACTTCGTGCAGACCTCGACCGAGATCCGCTACACGCCGGGGCCTCTCTGATGCCGGCGTCGAGCTCGAATCGTCGGGACGCTCGCGCGAGCCGCGCTCGCCGCAAGCGCCGGAGCCAGGGCTTCACGCTGCTCGAGCTGATGGTCGCGCTCGCGATCGGGACGGCGGTCGTCGCGACGATGTACATGCTCGGCGGTGCATCGGCGCGCGCGTTCCAGGAGCAGCAGCGCATCAGCCAGCTGCAGCTCGCGACCCGCCTCGCGATCGACCGCGTGCGCCGCGACGTCGCCCTCGCCGGCTACGGCGGGACGCCCGACTCGCAGCGCGAACGAACCTGCGGTTCGACCCCCTTTCCGGCTCGGCTCATCGGCCTGCAGGTCTTCGACGGCGACCCGGAAGGCACGACGGCGCTGGCGACGATGCCGGGGGCCTCGGCCGCGTCCCCGCTCCAGACCGATCGGATCCGGATCCTCGGGAACCTCGTCACGTCGGACTCCTACCTGATCGCGAACACGGGCAATGCAGCGGCGACCACGATCCTCCTGCAGAGCAACTGGCAGGGCTTCCGGCGCAGCTTCGCGGCCGACTCGACCGGGACGACCTTCGACACGGCGCTCTTCGCGGAGGTGTTCGCGCGTGGCCGCTGGATCCACATCGAGCACCCACGCGGCTACCACTTCGTCACGCAGATCCAGAGCGCGACGCTCGACTCCGCCGGGCGCTCGCCGAGCATCACCGTCTCGCCCCCGCTCCCGGCGGCGGACCAGTGCAATTTCGCGCTCTGCGTGGGCTGCATGGTCAACCCGTTGGTGGGCGTCGACTATCTCATCGCCGCGGCGCCCGCGGCGTTCGCCCCACGGGATCCACAGGTCACCGGGGCCAACACGGTGCTCCTCCGCCGAGAGGTCGAGCCGGTGACCGGCGCGATGATCTCGGAGCGGGTCGTCCTGGAGTACGCGGTCGAATTCAGCGCGGTCGTCGCCATCGACGCGGCCGCGGTGGGCAACACGCCGAACCTGGTCTGGCAGGCCAGCGGAGCCGCGATCGCGAACCCCGCTCGGATCCGCGCGGTCCGACTCTCGCTCTCCGCCCGGAGCCAGGAGGTCGACCCCGCCTTCGAGGGTCCGATACGCACGACCTCCGGCGTCCTCACCGCCTTCACGCCGTTCCCGGCCGCGGTTCGAGCAGGACGTTCGAGGGTCCGGACGTCGATGGCAGAGATCATGCTCCCCAACCTCGCCTATCGAGGGCTGTGACATGTTGCTCGTCTCTCCGAACCGCGATCGACCCGCCCGCCGCCCTCGCAAAGAGCGCGAAGAGGGCGCCGTCATGCTCGTGGTCATGCTGATCGTCCTCATCGTCACGGCGACGGCAATGTTTGCGATCCACGCAACGATGTTCGAGCTCCGCGCGGCAGGCTCGCAGCGTCAGGCGATGCAGACGCAGTACGTCGCCGAGGGCAGCCTCACCGCGGCGCTCGCGATGGTCGACACCCTCGGGGCGGGCAGCGTGGATCTCGCGATGCAGCGCGTCCCGATCCCCGCCGGTCGCCAGTTCACGCCCGAAGAGCCCGCGTACGGCCAGTCGACGCCGCACTTCCGGACCTACATGAGCGACTTCGCCTCCATGCCTGGCGTCATCGCACCGCCGGTCGAGACCACGGGCTACGGCGGGTCGTTCGGCACCACGCTCGACTACACGCCGAGCTTCATCATCGACATCAACGACAGCTACGATCCGGGCCGGACCATCGCCGGGATGAGCGCGACGGGCGACTCGCCGGTCGCGTACCGCATCTGGACGATCACTGCGCGCGGCCGAACGGGCCCGGCGACCGACAGCTACGCGCCGGGCGAGCCCACCACCCCCTCCTACCTCGCTCGAGGAATGCACGAGACCGCGATGAACTCGCGGGCGCTCGTGATCTCCGGCCCGATCGCTCGCTGACGGAGGCTCTAGATGAACCGCCCGCAACTGAACCGCCGAATCCCCGTCCTCATCGCTCGCCTCGGCGCGCTCCTCCTGCTCTCGATGCTTCTCGCGTCGGCCGGACGCGCGGAAGCGCAGTCGCCTGACCTGCGAGAGATTCGACCGGCCGTGATGCTGCTCGTCGATTCGTCGGGATCGATGGACTACGCGATGGGCTCGGCGAGCGGCGTGGCCGGCCGGCTTCCCGTCTGCACCAACGGACCGGGCACCGGCAGCGAGCGGAGCCGCTGGGTCACCCTCGTCGAGGCGATGAACGGCCAGTACAGCGACTACTACTGCAACACGATGGACCGCCGCGTCTACACGGGCGCCGCCGACCAGTACTACGCGCACACCTACGCGCAGCCGAGCGGCTCCGGACAGCTCTTCGGCATCCTCGACACGTACCTCGACCGCGTGAAGTTCGGTCTGATGACCTACGACAACGTCTTCGGTGTCGTGAGCACGGCGCCCGGCGCGGAGCGCGACTCGATGATGCTGACGTCGGCGGTCTGGCCGACGCGCACGACCGACATCCTCAGCGCCCTCGGCGACTACTCGTACGGCGACGCGCGCGCGGTGCGCTTCCCGGGCTGCGCGACGACCTACATGGTGAACGGCGGCGCGCGACGTGTGGCTACCGGCTCCGAGACGTTCGGCGGCTCGCTGATCTCGGTCGGCGCGGACACCGATCCGGTCGCGCTCACCAACGCCCGCATCCAGCTCGCGCTCGCCGCGGTCCGGCCGTACGGCGCGACGCCCACGGGCGCCATGCTCGACGACTTCCGCTACTACCTCGCGAACAACCCAGACGTCGCCGTCGTCGGTGGCAGTGGCAGTGGCGACTCGCTCGCGGCCTGCCGCGATCGCTACGCCATCCTCATCACGGACGGCCAGTCGAGCGATCCGTTCCGCGACGTCGGCTGCGGCACGGCCGGGTATACGTGCCCGTACGAGCGCCCGAACACCATCGCAGCAGACCTCTGCCGCTGGGACGGCACGGCGTGTCAGGGCCTGCTCGACGGTCTCTTCGTCGTCGCGTTCGCGGCCAACGACGGGACGCCTCGCAGCTGCACGACGGACTCGGGGTGCGCGACCGGCGATCGCTGTGCGCTCGGGCAGTCCGCCACGAGCGGCGTGTGCGTGGCGGGCGAGCTCGGCGACATCGCTCTGAGCGGCGGCACGCGGAGCGCGTTCCCCGCGACGGATCTCGCGTCGCTGACCGCGGCCCTCTCCGCCGCGCTCGACGTCGCCGCGCCGGGGACGACGACTCGTACCGTGCCGAGCTTCACGCTCAGCCAGAGCGCGTACGCGTCCAGCGTCGGAGCATCGAGCGCGCCGCAGGTGCAGTACCAGCTCAACAGTGGCTTCCACGTCGGCGACTCGACGGTGCCGTGGTCTGGCGTGCTCGAGCGCACGCGCTGGGTCTGCGACGCGAGCCTGGTCGCGCAGCCGCAGCCGCTGCTCACGACCGACCGATTCCAGGAAGTGCTCAACGCGCGGGACCTCACCGCTTCGCCGCGCCGCCTCTACACGGTCGTGACCTCTCCGGGCGCCATGGGCGGCTCGGTGCTGGCCACGCCTCCGAGCGGCGTCGCGCTCGCGCCGTCGGCATTTACGACGGGGACCGTCACGCGCGGCCCCTCGCTGACCAGCTTCTCCACGGCGAACCCCGCGCTCCTCCCGACGCACTTCGGGCTGGCCGCGAGCAACACCGCCGGTCGCACCGCGATCCTCGACTGGGTCCACGGGAGCGCGCCGTCGTCGCGCGCCGCGGCCCGTCTCGGGGACATCTATCACTCCACGCCGGTGATGGTGACGGCGCCGCGCGTCGACACCTCGGATCAGTCCTACGCGCTGTTCCGCCGGGCGCCGATCGCGTCGGGCGGCATGGTCTCGGAGCGCGCGACGGTCACGTACGTCGGTACGAACGACGGCGTGCTCCACGCCTTCGCGATCGAGGACGACCCCACGGGCACGAACCGCTGGGCGGCAGGCCAGGAGCTCTGGGGGTTCGTGCCGCCCGCGCTCCTCACGCGGCTCGACAGCGCGCGCTCGTCGCACCAGTTCCTCGTGGATGGCTCGCCGGTGGTGCGCGACGTGATCTTCCGGCGCATCCCGGGCGACACGGCGACGAGCGACCAGTACCACACGGTCCTCATCACCGGCATGCGGGGCGGCGGCAACGTCTACGTCGCGCTCGACGTGACCGACCCCATGAACCCGATCTTCCTCTGGCAGTCGACGAGCCCGAGCATGGGCCAGACCTACGGTCGCCCGGGCCTCGGGCAGGTCATGGTCCGCGCCGACGGCGTGGTTCAGGAGCGCGCGATCGCGGTCCTTCCGGGCGGCGCCGGCACCCTCGACACGGCGCTCGCGCTGGCGCGCGGCACGACCGGCTGCGGCGCGCTCGCCGGGAGCATCCCGACGCCACAGCCGGACGGAGTCACGGCGACCCGTGCGAACCGGCGCTGCTGGGCGGGCACGACTGGCCGCAGCCTCAACGTCGTGGACGTGGCCACCGGCGAGGTCCTGCGCAGCTTCGACTCGACCACGATCACCTCGCCCATCACGGGCGGTGTCTCGATGTTCGTCGGAGACATCGGCGCGTTCGCGACGCGCGCGTTCGTCGTCGATGCGGACGGCGTGCTCTGGCGTCTCGACATGAGCGAGAGCGATCCGGCGGCGTGGACCTTCCAGCCGATGCACGATCTCTTCTGGGCGGACGGCGCGACGGTGGGTCAGCCCGTCTACGATCCGCCCGTCGTCACGGTCGACGCCTCGGGCAACACGGTCGTCATCGTGGGCGGTGGCGACATCGACAACTTCGAGAGCGCCGCAGCGAACCGCGTCGTGTCGCTGACCGAGCTCGTGGATCGCACCAGCTCGCCTGCCATTCTCTCTGCCCAAGTGAACTGGGAGGTTCGCCTCCAGGCGGGCGAGCAGGTCACGGGGCCGATCCTCCTCTACGCGAACACCATCTACTTCGGCTCGTTCCAGGCGACGCCGAACCCTGCGAACGCCTGCGAGTACGGCGTCAGCCGTCTCTGGGGCATCGACTACCTCAACAACGGCAGCGCGCTTCCGACCGGCTACACGACCGGAGTCACGGGTCGGTTCCCGCAGCCGAGGCTCGAGAGCACGGTCGGCAGCGGCGTGCTCGATGCGTGGTCCACGGCGCTCGCCCCGAACCAGATCCTCATGGGCGTCAGCATCACCCAGCGGCCCTCGTGCACCACCGGCGCCGAGGTCACCGACACCTACCTCGGCTCGCGCTACCAGATCTCGAACCTGCGCCCGGGTGAGTTCCAGCTCGTCGCGCAGTACTCCGGTGGCACCAGCTCGGGCACGAGCGCGACCTCCAGCTCCGTGCAGACCGTCTCTCGCGCGCTCCCGCAGCCGGCTGCGGCCTCGCGTGTCCTCCAGTGGTCGGGCACCGCCGACTATTGAGCGGGCGCGGCGGCGATTGTCGCCTTGCGTGGGTCCGTCACGGTCTGCGATCGTGCAGCCGAGTGACCGCACACCGAACGCTCCTCCTCCTCTCGTGCATCGCCTTCCTCACGGCGTGCGGGAACGATGCGCGTGACGCGGAGGGCCGCGTGGCCGAGCCGATCCCCGAGCTCGCGCCGGAGCGCGTGATCCCTCCCGGCCCGCCGCCGCTCTACGACGAAGAGGGCAACCTGCTCGAGTCCGAAGAGCGCGTCTCCGGCGTCCTGCTTCCGGTCTCGCTGCAGATGCTCGTCGAAGAAGACCGGCGTCACGTCTACCGGACCGACGTGCCCATCACGCGAGTGCTCCGATACTTCGGGCCCCGGCTCATCACGGGTCGTGTGGACCCGGGTGTCGGAGGCGGCGCGACCTACCGCGATGCGCTGTCGCGCGACTCGCCGGCGAGCGGCGTCCACATCGACGTGGCCATCACCCCGATCCCGGGACCGTCGACGCGCATCGAGATCGAGGAGCTGCTTCCCCCACCTCGGACCCCGCCGACCGAGGAAGAAGCGATGCAGGACCTCGCGCGACGCATCCGGGAGAGCGAGTAGCGCGTCACGGAATGAGCGAGAGCCGCCGAGGGAGGACGGCCTCGAGCACTCGCACCGCGATCGTCAGCGCGTGCCGCGACCCCGGCGCCACGTTCGCTTCAAGTGCGCCTTCGCGGAGGGACACCGCTCGCGCGAGCCGCTCGCGTGCTCGCTCGATCTCGGCGGCGGACGCCTGAGGGCCGGCGCCCTCGTGTCCCGTCCAGACGTCGATCGCGGCGCGGAGGACGGCGTCGAGGTCCCGGGCTCTCCACGCAGCGTGCTCGAACTGCTCGCGCGCCTTGGACGGCTCGTCGGCGCCAGCCAGGGTCGCCGCGCGCGTCGCGAGCGCGAGGGCCTCGAGCCGTGGAGACGCCCCGATCGAAGGGAGCTCGTCGACCAGGGTGGCCAGGATCGCCAGCGCGCGCTCTGCGTTGCCGAGCTCCATCTCCAGCTGAGCGAGCGCGAGGCTGATCCGCGCGTCCGCGAGCGAGCGCGTGTCGGTCGGGCAGAGGGAGATCGCGCGTGCGTAGGTCTCGCGCGCGGCGTCGAGCTCTCCCGCGCCGTGCGCGAGCTCGCCCAGCGCCAGCAAGACGAGCGGCGTCCGATCGAGCTGACCGGTCGCGTTGCTGAGGTCGAGCGCCTCGAGCAGGTGCTCTCGTGCGCCGTCGTCGTCGCCGAGCTCTCGCCGGACCTCGCCGAGCACGACCGCGAGCCTCGCGCGCGCTCGCATGTCGCCTCGCTCCTGGGCGAGGACGCGGGCCTCGTGCGCGGCCTGCCCGGCTCGGGCGAGGTCGCACGCGCCGAGCGAGCACTCGGCGACTCTCTCGAGCGCGTGCGTGAGATCGGCCGCGCTCCCGGACCGGCGCGCAGCGTCCGTGGCCCGCTCGGCCTCGTCCATCGCGGGGGCGATCGACGAGCGCGCGAGGAGCGCGGCGGCCCGCAGGCTCCGCGCACGGGCCTCGTGCGGCAGCGACGCGCTCTCGTTCGCCATGGCGAGCGCGCGGTCTGCGTCTGCGATCGCCATCGGCTCGCCGCGAGACAGGCGAAGCCATCCGCGCGTGACGAGCGCGTCACCGAGCAGGCGGGTGTCCGAGCCAGCGCGCGCGAGCAGTCGATCGAGCAAGGGCTCGAGGAGAGGCGCCGCGCGCGCCTCGGCCTCTTCGCGCGTCGCGACCTGGGCATACGCCAGGATCCCCTCGAGCGCGGCGAGCTGGATCGTCTCGACCGGCTCTCGCACGGCAGCCTCCGCGATCGCGAGGTAGCTGGGCGCGTCGGCGAGGATGTCGCGGAAGCTCTCGCACGAAGGCGCGGTGGCGAGCGCCTCGCGATGTGCGCGCGCGCTCTCGCCGAGGTGACGCGCAGCCTTCTCGAGCGCGGCGTGCCGTCGCCCTTCGCGCGCGAGCGTCTCCTCCGCGCGGCGGCGAACCGGCTCGCGGATCGCCCACCGCGCCTCCGACAGAAGCTCGGGGTGAGGGCTCGGGTGAGCGAGCGAGAGCGAGACGAGCCGCGCGACGAGCGTCTCGATGTTCGCCCCGACGAGCCCGGTCACGGCGCCCGCTCCGGCGCGGTCGAAGGTGGGGAGCACGGCGAGCGAGAGGAGCGCGCTGCGCGTGTCCGGATCGAGCCGTCGGATCGAGGCGTCGAGGACGGCATCGAGCCCGACGGGCCCTTCGTCTCGTCGCTCCGGATCGACCCACTCGAGGTCGTGCGCGATCTCGGCGAGCAGCGCGTCGGGGCCGACGCTCTCCGCGCGCGCGGCAGCGAGCTCGATGGCGAGCGGGATCCCGCCGAGGTGCTCGACGATCCGCGATGCGGTCGCTCCATGCTCGAGCAGCGCCACGGGATCGCGTGCGCCGCTCATGGCTCGCTCGAGGAACAGCTCGGTGCCCTCCGGAACGGGGAGGCCCGCGAGCAGGATCGTGAGGCCGCCTTCGATCGCCAAAGGAGCGCGCGACGTGACGACGAACGTCGTGCCGGTCGTACCCTCGCGCCAGGATCGAAGGATCGACGCTGCGAACGGAAGCGCTTCGTCGAGCCCGTCGAGGACGACGAGCTTGAGCCGCCGGTCGACGAGACGGCGAAGAAGGCCCGCGTGCGCGCGGTCGTGCTCTCGCAAGCGCAGACCGAGCGCGCAGGCGAGGAGGAAGTCCTCTTCCGAGCGAACACCCGCGAGCTCGATGATCGCGGTGTCCTGCGTGCCCCGGTCGAGGAGGTGCTCTCGCACGAGCCGGGTCTTGCCGGCGCCCGCCGGCCCCGAGATCACGATGGCTCGCTCACCGTGCACGATCCCCACGCGCAGGCGCTCGAGCTCCTCGATGCGGCCGATGAAGCGCGCCGAAGCGCTCGGCGGAGCCAGCGAGATGGACCGAAGGCTCGCGACGACGCTCGGCGCACGGACCGAGGGAAGCCGAGCCTCGGCTCCCGGCTGCCCGAGCGTCGCGAGATCGACTCGCGGGCTCTCCTCGGCATCGAGCGCGAACAGCAGCTCGGAGCCGTCGGCGAAGCGCGCGTCGGCGGACTTCTCGAGGCAGCGCGCGATCACGTCGGCGACCCAACCCGGCACCTCCGGGTTCAGGACGTCGATGCGCTGAGGCCGCTGCGTGAGGATCGCGCCGATGGTGGCCGCGGGGGATGCGCGGCGGAAGACGGGCCTGGCGTCGATGAGCTCCGAGAGGACGATGCCCAAAGCGAAGATGTCCGCGCGCGCGTCGATCGGCTTCGCCCGCGCCTGTTCGGGCGACATGTACGCGGGCGTGCCGAGGACCGCGCCTGCGGCCGTCCGCACGTCCGACCACTCGAAGATCGTGGACTCGCTCTCGCTCGGCTCCGGCATCGCGATCTGCTTGGCGAGACCGAAGTCGACCAGCTTCACGCGTCCGTCGTGCGAGAGGATCACGTTCGTCGGCTTGAGGTCCCGGTGGACCACGCCGTGACGGTGCGCGTAGCCCAGCGCGCTCGCGATCTCCCGACCGATCGCGACGGCCGCCTCCCACCCCAGCGGGCCACGTCCGATGAGATCACCGAGCGTCAGCCCCTCGATCAGCTCCATCGCGAGGAAGTGATAGGCACCGCTCTGCCCGCTCTCGTAGATCTCGGCGATGCCGGGGTGGCTCAGCGTCGAGGAGGCGCGCGACTCCTGCAGGAAGCGGCGGAGGCCGGTCTCGCTGCGCTTGTTGCGATGCACCTTCAGGGCGACGCTGCGCCGGAGCACGACGTCCCACGCTCTGAACACGTGCCCCATGGCGCCGCGACCGATCGCGTCCACGACGAGGTAGTGACCGAGCCGCCGACCGATCAGTTCGTCGGGAGATTCTTCTGCGTCGCTCACGGCCGAAGCGCAGGGTACCCGAGCCGCGCTCGTCAGTAAGGGTCGAGCTTGTAGCCCTTGACCGGTCCCGAGGGGCCCGTTCCATCGTCGCCGACCGGATGACGCGGCGGGCGCGGACGGTACGGGCGGCCCGTCGGAAGGCTCTCGAGCGACGTCTCCACCTCGAGCGAGTCGCTGGTGACCGTTCGCAGCACTGTGTAGTCGCGATGTCCGGCGAGACGGAACACGAACGAGACCTCTCGTCCCCGCTCGGCGTCGTCGCCCGTCCACTCGACGTCGGTCGGCGTCGGACCGTAGGTGTGGCCGTCCACCTCGACGGTCGCGCCCGCCGGCGTCGACCGGAGCGAGACGAAGGTGCGCAGGACCTCTGGTGGTGGCGGCGGCTCCACCACGACGGGGGCCGTCGTGTCCGGCGGCGGCACGACCGCCGTCGTCGGACTGGTCGTCGCGCCGCCCATCGCCGCATACGCGGCGAGCCCGAGGATCAGCACCGCACCAATGCCGATCCCGGCGTAGAGCGGGCCACGCGCGGAGCCTGCCTCGGGCGCGATCGTCGACGGAGCGGCCTCCGCCATGCTCGTCGCCCCGCTGGGCGGCGCGCCCGACGCTCTTCCGCCGAGCCCGGTCGCGACCACGCCGCTCGGCGTGAGCGTGACGTGCTGATCGCCCGACTGTCTCAGCGCGCGATGCGAGCCGGTCGTCTGCATGAGGCCGGCCGTTTCGCCCGAGAGCGCGAGGTCGCCGCTGCTGTTCAGCTGCTTCATCGCGGCGAGTAGCTCGTCCATGCTGGCGAAGCGATCATCGGGCTGCTTGGAGAGCGCCTTCATCACGAGCGACTCGATCCCGGCCGGCAGTGCGAGCCCGGGGCGCGTCTCGTCGAAGCTCGGGGGCGGCTCGTGCACGTGCGCCATGAGGATGTTGACGGAGTTGGGCCGATCGAACGGCACCTTCCCGGTGAGCATCTCGTAGAGCATCACGCCCAGCGAGTAGATGTCGGCGCGCGCGTCGGCCCGCTCTCCGCGGATCTGCTCGGGCGACATGTACTTCGGCGAGCCCATGAAGAGGCCCGTCTGCGTCAGGTCTTCGCCGGTGTCGTCCACGTTCTTCACGAGGCCGAAGTCGAGCACCTTCACGAAGTCGCCTTCGTCGCCGTGCTTGACGAGGTAGACGTTCGCCGGCTTCAGGTCGCGATGGATGACGCCGAGGCCGTGCGCTTCGCGCAGCGAGCGGCAGATCTGACGCAGGATGAGCATCGCGCGCTCGGGGCTGAACGGTCCCTCCTCGCGCAGCGCTCGATGCAGCGTGCGCCCCTCGAGGAGCTCCATCGCGATGTAGTAGATGTCGTCGTCCGTCCGCCCGTAGTCGAAGATCGTCACCGTGTTCGGGTGCGTGAGCTTCGAGCACGTGGACGCTTCGAGGAAGAAGCGCTTGTGGAACTCCGGATCGTTCTCGCCGCTGTACGTCGGGTTGAGGACCTTGAGCGCGACCTCTCGACCGAGCGGGGCTTGCTCGGCTCGGTACACCTTGCCCATCCCGCCGCGCGCCAAGAGCGACACGATGCGAAATCGGTCGTTCACGACACGGCCGATGAGCGGGTCCGGACCGCTCTGCGAGCTGGGCTTCGCCGTCGGGGCGGCCATCGCGACGGCCTCCGCTGCGGCCGCGGGCGGCGCGGACGAGCGCGTCGATGGCGGCGGAACGCGGAGCGCCCTCACCGGCGCGACCGCCTGCGCTTGGACCGGAGGGTCTACCTCGATCGGAGCATCGTTCGCGTCGGCGTCCGCACCGTCCGCGCCATTGCCAGCCTCAGCCAATCGAACCTCTTCCCAACGCGATTCCCCGTCCGCGTGATCAGAACGATTCCCCGTCCGCTCCGTGCTTGTCAATGGCCGGCTCGCATTCGCGCACGTCCCGCTCTCGGGGCGTTGCGAGCCGCGACCGGCGCGGCGCATCCTGGTGATCGATGATCGGATCGATCGCCCTCGTCGGAAGCGTCGTCGGCGGCGCGCTGGTGGCCTGGTCGGCCCGCCGACGCGCCGCGCCGGTGCGTGAAGGCGCGCGCTCGACGTCGATCGACGCGATCGAGAGCGGTCGGTATCGCATTTGCGGACGGGTCGTCGCCGTCGCGACGTCGGAGAGCGCCATCGACCGCGCGCCTTGCGTCTACATCCTGCGAGGCGAGGTCGAGCCGACCGGGATCGTTCGCGCCGTGCGCTACCGCGTGTTCGCGCACCCGTTTCTCCTCGACGACGGTACGGGCAAGGTGCGCGTCGATCCGCGCAGCTGCATCGTGGACGCGGGCGCGACCCAGGGGGAGGCCGGACTCGTCGTCGAGCACCGTGTCCGGGTCGGCGAAGAGGTCGAGCTGATCGCGCGCTTCCGGCCGGGCAGCGCGAGCGGGCTTCCGTATCGCGCGGGCGAGGACCTGCTCGAGGCGGAGGCCGATCCGGTCGATCCACCGCGTCTCGCGCCGTCCCCCGAGCCGCTCGCCGATGGCCTCCTCCGCGGCGCCGAGCGCAACGTGGCGCGCGGGCTCGGCGCGGCGATCGGGCTCGGAAGCGTGGTCCTCGCGTGGCTCGCCGGGTGAAGCGCTCGCTGCGGGCCGGCGCCTCGATCACCTGCCTCGCGCTCGCGCTCGCGACGCCGGCGAGCGCACAGACCGGGCTCCTCACGCGCCTCCCGCTCGAGCGGCGGATCGCCGAGC
This sequence comes from Polyangiales bacterium, assembly GCA_038252025.1. Classification (GTDB taxonomy): domain Bacteria; phylum Myxococcota_A; class Polyangia; order Polyangiales; family Sandaracinaceae; genus JBBSAT01. The sequence goes on from JBBSAT010000211.1 coordinate 12,102, forward strand.
TCTCTCGGCCCGAACCCGATGCGCGCATCGATGCGGCGCGAGCCCTCGCCGTCATGGGGCCTGCTGCGCGAGTGGTTCCGGCGCTCGCCGGCGCGCTCGCGGGAGAGGCGGTGCCCGAGGCTCGCGCCGCGATCATCGAGGCCCTCGCCCGACGCGGGGGTGAGAGCGCCGTGTCGGCGCTCGTCGAGGCTTGGGATCGCGCAGCGCCCGCCGAGCGCGAGCACGTTCTCGATGGGCTCGTCGCGATCGGCACGGAGGAGTCGTTCGCCTTCGTCCTCGCGCGTCTGGCGAACGAGCTTCATGGCCCCGGCGTCTGCGTGCGGCTCGGGTGGCAGGGCGATTCGGGCGTCGATCGCGTCGCCGCCCGGCTCTCCCAACCGGAACAGCGCGATGTGGCCGTGCGATGCCTCGCGCAGCTGGCCGATTCCACGATCGGCTCGCTCCGCTCCGCCGCTGATGACGATCGCGCGGTCGCGGCGCTGGTCGGCATCGCGCCGACGCTACCTCCGGAGGCTCTCGGCGACGTGCTCGAGGCCATCGACGCCGACCCACGCGCGGTGGCGCTCGCCGCCTCCGCGCTCGACGCGCCGGACTCCCCGGCCGGGCCGCGCGCGCTCGCCGTACTGGCGCGACACGCGCCCGACCGCGTACCGATCGATCGCTGGCGCGCGCTCGCGAGCGAGGCCGACGAGCGAGGTGCGAGCGCGATCGTCGCGCTCGCCGCCCTCGATCCTCCGTTCGCTCAGGAAGCGATCGCGGGCGTCGTCGCGGCGGGCGGGGCTCGCGCGTCGGCGTGGCTCGGAGCGCTCGCCGGGGCGCCCACGCCAGCCGGCGACGCCCTCGCGCCGTTCGTCGCGCTCGAGACGACGCGTTCGGCGGCGCTCGATCGCCTCGCCTCTCTGCCAGGGGGAGCCGACGTCCTGGCGCGGCTACCCGCGGCCTCGGACGTCGCGCTCGCGCTGGCCATCGCGGCGGCCGCCGACCCACGTGCCGTCCCCACGCTCCGTGCCCACATCGCCTTGCTCGACCCGGCGGCCCAGCGCGATCTCCTGGCCGTCGCGGGCGCGCTCGAGGCGAGCGCATGCACGAGCGGAAGCTCGATCGAGGAGCGAAGGCGCGCAGCCTACTGTCTCTATCGAGCGCAGGACGGCGGACGACTCGCGACGCGGTCGCTCGAGAGCGAGCGCGAGCCCTCCGTGGTCGCCTGGCTGTCGCTCGCGACGGACGAGGCGCCGTCCGAGCCCGCGCTCCACGCGCTGCTCGAGCTCGAGCGCGCTCGCCCATCCGTCCTGCACCTCGTTCCGTCGGCGATGGCGCGCGCCACGCCTCCGGAGCGCCGGCGGCTCTCTACGCTCCTGGCTCGCTCTCTGCGATCCCCTCGCGCCGCGGAGCGGGCCGAAGCGATCGCTGCGCTCGGCGATGCCCGCGACAGCGTCCATCGCGCGCTGCTCGCGCTCGCGCTGGAAGACGACGTCGCGAGCGTGCGGATCGCGGCCGCGCGCGCGCTGTCCCGCCTCGACTCCGATCCCGTCACCGAGATCCGGCGAGCGGGTCGCGCGCGCATCGAGCACGACGCGGACGTTCGCCGAGCGCTCGCAG
>JBBSAT010000212.1:0-13638 GCA_038252025.1 Polyangiales bacterium
CGCGCGCAGCAGATGGCGCTGCGCCTCAGGTTGCCGACGATCTACCTCGTCGACTGCTCCGGGCTCTTCTTGCCCGAGCAGAGCAAGACGTTCCCGGGCGCGCGCGGCGCCGGCTACATCTTCAAGATGAACTCGCTCTTGAGCGACGCGGGCGTCCCGCAGATCGCGGGCGTGTTCGGCGACTGCATCGCGGGCGGCGGGTACATGCCCATCATCAGCGACCGCGTCTACATGACCGAGCAGGCCTACATGGTCATCGCGGGCGCGGCGCTCATCAAGGGCGCGAAGAGCCAAAAGCTCACGTCGCTCGACATCGGCGGGCCCGAGGTACACGTGCACCAGAGCGGCTGTGCCGACGTGCGCGTGCCCGACGACGAGACCCTCCTCCGCTGCGTGCGCGAGGAGATCTGCCGCGTGCCGACGAGCGGCGCCGAGTACCACCGCCACGGCATGGGCGCGATGGAGCCGCGCCTACCGGCGCAGGAGCTCGCGGGGATCCTCCCGACCGATCACCGCGAGAGCTACGACGCGACCGAGGTGCTCGCGCGCCTGTGTGACCAGAGCCTCTTCTGGGAGTGCATGCCCGAGATCGGCGAGGAGATGATCTGCGGCGTCGGCCGAGTGAACGGCCTCTACGCGGGCTTCGTGATCAACCGGCAGGGTCTCGTGGGTGATCCCGAGGCGCCCGACGTCGATCGGCCTGCGGCCATCCTCTATCGCGCGGGCATCGCGAAGATCGCGGCGTTCAGTCGCGCGTGCAACGACGATGGGATCCCGCTCGTCTGGCTGCAGGACATCTCGGGCTTCGACATCGGCGCGGAGGCCGAGCGCCAGGGTCTGCTCTCCTACGGCTCGAGCCTCATCTACACGAACAGCACGAACCAGGTCCCGATGTTCACCGTGCTGCTCCGCAAGGCGAGCGGCGCCGGCTACTACGCGATGGCCGGCATGGGCTACGACCCTGTCGTCCAGCTCGCGACGACGCTGTCTCGCCTCTCCGTGATGGAGGGCCGCACGCTCTCGATCGCGACGTACAACACCAAGCTCGACGACGATTTCCAGATCGTCGCGAAAGACGAGGCCGAGCGGCTCGCGATCGAGACCGGCATGAAGCAGGTCGAGGCTCGCATCGAGGCCGACATGGATCCCTTCGTGTCGGCGCGGCAGATGGACGTGGACGAGATCGTGGAGCTCGGCGAGCTGCGCGACTGGCTCGCCACCCTGATCGAGGCCTCGTACCAGTCGCACGGCTACCGCCGGGTGAAGAACCCGCGCATCTGGTCGCTGCACGACCTCGCCGTGCTCGGCGGAGGCCTGCGGTGACCCACCACGACGGAAGACGCTTCGCGCGCGAGGTGCTCGCGATCGTCCGAAAGGACGGCGAGCGGACGCTGCTGCTCGCCCCGATGCCAGGCTTCCTCCGCGCGCTGCCGGGGCTCGGCGCGCGCGTGGTGCCGGGCGCTGTGGTCGCCGAGCTCGAGGTCCTCGGCAGGTCCATCCGCATCATCGCGCCCACGGCCGCAGAAGGGGTCATCGTCGCGCTTCCGGAAGGGCCGCGACGCGCGCGTCTTCCCGTCGCGCATGGCGCCGTCATGCTCGTCATCGATCCCAACGCGAGCATCGTCGCGCACGCGGCGGAGAGGCAGGCCGCCGCAGCGGCGGGCGCGGCAGGCCTCGTCTTCAGGACCTCGCTGGGCGGGCGCTACTACGCGCGGCCGTCGCCCGGTGCCGATCCGTTCGTGAGGGTCGGAGACGAGATCAAGACCGGGACGACCATCGCGATCGTCGAGGTCATGAAGACCTTCAACCGCGTGCAGCTCGGAGGGCTCGAGGCGCCGGCGCGAGCGCGCGTGCTGCGGATCGTCCCGACCGACGGCGACGACCTCAGCGCCGGCGACGCCTTGCTCGAGCTCGAAGCGCTCCCGTAGTTGCAGGCGTCAGTCCGGACCGCGCAGCAGGTGCAGGACGGTGCCGCTCTCGCCATGAGCGACGTGCACGCCCGAGAGCGCCGCGCGAACGCAGCCCTCTTCCGGGCTCCCCTCCAGATCGCCCGCGAGCGAGATGGAGAGCGTCCCCTCGAGATCGTAGCGGACGCGCACGACCGACGCGCTGCGGCCCGTGCAAGCGAGCACGTCCGCGCGACGCGCGTCGAGCCCGCGGCGGATCGTGCTCTCGATGGTGGAGGCGGACGAGCGCAGCGCCGGGTCGGCGTCCGCGATGCCTTCGTCGGCGGCGGGATCGACGTCCGGGTCGTCGACGATGGCCATCGCGGCGAGCTCCTCGTCGGTCGGAGGGTCCTCGGCGCCGGCGGTGCTCGCGAACTCGTCCGAGGCTTCCTCCGGCACCGCCCAGTGCTCAGGGCCGCTGCCGGCGATGCGGACCTGGATGCAGGTCGGCTCGAGCGCGATCGTCGTGCACGCGATCTCGACCTGGCGGCCACAGCCTTCGGCGTGCCACTGGCTCTCCTCGCGCTGCGCGAGCTCGACCTCCTCGCAGTGGAGCACCTCGATGGCGCGCTCCCGGGCGCGCGTCGCGGGCTCCCACCCGGCGCAGCCGAGGACGAGCGCGATGGCGAGCGTGGCGGCGAGAGAGCGGCTCACCCGAGCTCCTTCCCGCGCATCATGCGCAGCGTGAGCGGGGCGACGACGCGGTTCGGCAGCATCGCCGACGCGGCGCGGAGCGCGCGGTTCATCGCGCCCGGGACGAACACCGCGACGCCGCGCGCGTAGGCATCGAGGCCCTGCCGGACAGTCTCCGCCGAGCTGACGATCGAGCGGGCCTGCGCCGGCGCGATGGCCGTGCGCGCGCGGGCCTGGAAGCCGGTCGGCACGGGCCAGGGGCAGAGCACGCTGATGGTGACGCCCCGGGGACGCACTTCCTCGGCGAGCGCCTCGCCGAACGCGCGCACGAAGTGCTTCGTCGCGCCGTAGGTGGCGTAGAGCGGCGTCGGCTGGAAGGACGCCGTCGACGCCACGAGCAGGGCGCCACCGCGCCGCCGCGCGATCTGGCCGGGCAAGAAGTGGTGGACGAGCCCGACGAGCGCGACGCAGTTCACGTGGATCATGTCTCGCTGGGACGCTTCGCTCTGCTCCGCGAGCTCACCGAACGTCCCGTAGCCCGCGTTGGCGATCACGTGATCGATGGCGACCCTCGTCGCGTCGAGCGAGCGGAGCAGCGTGGTCAGGCCCGCGTCCGTGGCGAGATCGGCGACGAGCACGCGCGTCTCGACCCCATGCGCGCCCTCGAGCTCCTCCGCGAGCGCCGACAGCCGGGGACCGCTGCGCGCCGTGAGCACGACGTTCGCGCCGCGCGACGCGAGCTGTCGCGCGAAGTCCTCTCCGAGCCCGGAGCTCGCGCCCGTGACGAGCGCCCAAGCGCCCTTGAATCGTTCCATGTCCTCTGGCTCCGCCCGTGGGCGGCGAGATATAGCAGCGGGGCATGAGCCTGCTCGCGTTCTCCGTCCTGGCCGTCGTGGTGGGTGTCCTCGTCGTCGCGTTCCTCGTGATGCGGTTCGCGCTCAAGATGATGTGGAAGATCGCTGTGTTCGCCGTGATGATCACGGTCGTCGTGCTCGGAGGGGGCGCCGCGTACTGGTACCTCGTCGGAGCGCCGGTCGAGCTTCCGAGCCTGCCCGCTCTGCCGGGCCGATGAGCTACCTCAGGTAGTTCGCGAGGGACTCGCGGTCGTTCGCGATCGCCTGCGCGTCCTCGAGCCGGACCTCTCCGCGCCGGACGAGGTCGGCGAGGCTCCGCTCGAGCATCACCAATCCCTCCCGCTTGCCGGACTGCATCGCGCTGGTGATGACGCCGAGCTTTCCTTCGCGCAGGCCGCTCGCGACGCTCGGGCTCATGCGCAGGATCTCGAGCGCGAGCGCGCGGCCCGCGCCACGGGCGCGAGGAACGAGACGCTGCGTCACGACGGCCTTGAGCGAGTCCGCGAGCTGGATCCGGATCTGGTGCTGTCGGCCCTCGGGATAGGTGTCGACGATGCGCTCGACGGTGGAGGCCGACGACCGGCTGTGAAGCGTCGCGAGCACGAGGTGCCCCGTCTCCGCCGCCGTCAGCGCGAGCGAGATGCTCTCGGCATCGCGCATCTCGCCCACCAGGATCACGTCCGGATCCTCGCGCAGCGCATCGCGAAGGCCCGTCGCGAAGTCGCGCACGTCGCGCCCGATCTGTCGCTGCCGTACGAGGCTCCGGCCAGCCGAGGTGAGCGTGTACTCGATCGGATCTTCGAGGGACACGAGCACGACCGAGCGTCGATCGAGGATCTCGCGCGCGAGCGCCGCGAGCGTCGTCGTCTTCCCCGATCCGGCAGGCCCAGCGATCACGACCAGGCCGTTGGGCAGCTGTGCGAGCTCGATCAGCGGCGAGGTCGCGCCCTCGAGCAAGGGCGCGCCGGGCGGCAGCAGCCGAAACGCGACGGCCAGCCCTCCGGACGCCCGGTAGACGTTGCCGCGCACCCGCGAACGACCGTCCACGGGCTCGAGCGCGAGCACGAAGTCCGCAGAGACCCCTCCGGCGAGCCGCGCTTTCACGCGAGCGTCGAGAACCGGACCGAGCAGCGCTTCGACATCGATCGGGCCTGCGTCCATCAGCTCGGAGAGCGCGCCATGCGCCCGGGTCATGGGCGTCTCGCCCGTCGCGAGGTGAAGATCACTGGCTCCCATCGCCGCCGCGCGCGTGAGCAGCTGGACGAGCGCGAGCGTCGGAGCCGCGTCGACGCCGAGCGGTCCTTCCTCGACCGCCGCGGACGCGGACGGGCGCGGCGCAGCGTCGACGATCGGAGCGGCGCTGGCCGACGAGGACGCCACGGGCACCGGCAAGACGGCAGCGACCGGCGCACTCGCAGCGGTGCCGTGGGCCTCCGGACCGCCGAGCACGAACACGACGTCGAAGGCGCCCTCCCCATCGCGACGCGTGAGCGTGACTCGGAAGGTACCGACGCCGGGCACCGGGTGGGTCGCCTCGGCCCTTCCTGCGTCCCGGAGCTTGGCCTCGACGTCCGGCGAGAGAAGCCCACCGAGCAGGTGGCGGAGCATGTCGTTCGGGGTCTTCGGGATCGAGAGCCGCTTCGGAGTCCCGAACATCGCGGGCGCGCGGTCGGTCCCGAGCCGCAGCTCGTTCGCGCCCTCGCGGAAGGCGAGCGAGAGCAGACTGTCTACGGCAGACATCAGGTCTTCGCGCCCAGAACCAGCCGCTCGCGCCCAGGCATTCCCGGGCTCATCGCGCGACGATCACGGAGAGCTGGCGTCCGCTTCGCGCGCCGTCGCGCCGGTGCGAGTGAAACCGATCGGGCTCGGCGAAAGTGTCGCCGGGAACGAGGTCGATGTTCTCCGGAGCGAGCCCGAGCGCGCTCAGCTGGAGACGGACCGCGAGGGCGAGGTCGACGTGCGGCCGCGGGCTCCGTGGATCGACGACGGCTGCCGTGCTCGCTCCTGTCAGCTGCGTTGCGACGTCCTCGCTCACCTCGAAGCTCGCCAGCCGGATGTGTGGGCCGATGGCGGCCACGAGCGAGGCGCGTTCGCCTCCGAGGATCTCGACGGCGTGCGCGACGATCCGATTGGCGACGCCGCGCCACCCCGCGTGGATCGCCAGCGCTGCGCCCGTCCGTACATCGCCGACGAGGATCGGAACACAGTCCGCCGTCCGCACGCCCACGGCCAGCCCGGGCTCGCGCGCGAAGAGCGCATCGGCGACCCGAGCGCGCGTGGCCTCGGCCTCCTCGGCGATGCACGCAGCCACCACGTCCGCGCCGTGCACCTGCGTCACCTCGCGCAGTCGCTCGACCGTGTAGCCGACCGCGGCCGCGAGCAGGCGGTGGTTCTCTTCGACGGCGGAGGGCTCGTCCCCGACGTTCCGGCCGAGGTTCAGGCTCGCGAACGGCCCCTCGCTGACGCCCCCCACGCGCGTGGAGAAGCCGTGCACGAAGCCGTGTCGCGTGAGGAGCTCCGAACGGACGAACAGCGCCATCTCGCGCCTCAGTACGGGTTGAAGCGCAGCGTGCTCGAGCGCGACGCGTTGAGCCGTGCGAGCTCGTCCGCCGGATAGCGGTCCGGCCCGGCCGCCGGCAGCGTCTCGACGACGAAGTCGATGACGACCTGTCGTGCGGCCGTTCCGTCGCCGTCCTCCGACGACTCGTCCCAGAGATCGAAGATCATCCGCCGCCGATGGCTCGGTGTCTCCGTCTCGTCCTGCCAGATCGAGCGGAGCCTCCCGCGCAGCCGCCTCAGCGACGTGGTGACGGCCGTCGCGCGCGCCGCGTCCTCGAGACGCTCGCGGATCGCCTCGGTCTCCTCCATGAACCACTCGCGCTCTGCCGCGTACGGGTCCTGACCGGCGGAGTGCATGAACATGTCGGTCATGTCGAAGCTACCGCTCGTCGAGAGACCGTTGAACTGCGCGTCGGGATGATCGCTGAACGTCACGGAGCCGTCGGGCTGGATGACCGCTTCGAACGCATGACCCGCGTAGTGATAGGTGCCGTCGGGGCGGTGCACCACGTGCGGTCGCGTGTGCGAGAGATAGGCCTTCGCGCTGGACGCTGCGCCGAGGAACGCCTCGGTCTGCCGAACCGCCTCCTCCGCCGTGGGCCCGTGATCGGGCGCCTGAGGATGAAGCCCCGCGGGGGGGCCTGGCTGGGTCGGGCCGGTCCCATCGCGGAAGGCGATGCCGGCGCTCACGTGCCTCGGGTCGAGCATCACGTGCATGTCTCGCGGCGTCGTGTCGTGCGGCTCCTGCGAGGGATGCTCCTCCACCGTCGGCGGCTGGATGAGCGGCTCGGGGCTGATCGCGACCTCGGGCCCCGTCGTCGGGAGGACGACCGCGCCTGTCGGAGTCGGGACCACGTCGCGCGGTGTCGTGACCGGCTCGGGATGGGTCCGTTCGGGAGGCGGCGGAAGCGCGGCCTCTTCGATCACGTCGAGGTGCGGGGGCGCCACGTCCTCGATCTCGATGGTGAACTCCTGCGTCGGCAGGACCTCGAGCGTCGCTGGCGAGCTCACCGGCGCAAGCACCAGCATGAGCGCGAGCAAAACGTGCAGGACGAGCGACACGCCCAGCGAGAAGCCCTGCCTGTTTCTTTCTCTCCGCACGTGTGGCCGAGGGCCCCCGAGAGTGACCTGCGAACGCCCAATCGCTTGGGCGCCGAAAAACGCTCTCTAACCTGGCACGAGGGGCGTGGGTGAGAAAGGTGCCAGGGTCGTGCCCCTCGCCCGCGGGCGTTGCGTGCGATCCGACAGAGGCCTATCGTCGCGCGCCTTTCGCCTCAACACGCGCGGAGACAGCTGAAAATGGGCCTCCAATTCCCGTCGAACGAGTGGACCCAGGCCTTCAAGGAGGCCGTCAACGCCAACGCCGCGTACGGCGCCGCCGGCAAGGACTGGACGCACGGCAAGGTCGCCTACGTGATCAAGGCCGATCCGCGTCTCGGCACCACCACCGACATGGCGATGGTCCTCGATCTTCACGCCGGCAAGTGTCGTGAGGCGAGCTACGTCGACGGCGAGACCGCGAAGAGCTCGGACTTCGTGATCGTCGCCGAGTACCCGCGCTGGCGCGAGGTGCTGAGCGGCGAGGTCGATCCGACGAAGGCGATGATGCAGAACAAGCTCAAGCTGGAGAAGGGGCACCTCCCGACGATCGTGAAGTTCGTCGTCGCCTCGAAGGAGCTCGTCCGTAGCGCGCTCGTCATCGACACCGACTACCCGGCCGTCTGAGCTCGTGCCGTCGAACCACACGCCTTCGGCGACGCCGGTCGTGGTCGAGATCGACCCGTCGGCGCTCGACAACGGTCTCGCGAACATGCTCGCGACGATGATGCAGCAGAACCTGGTCGATCATCCGGCGCGAGCCGCGGTGCTCGAAGGGCTGAACGGGCGCCTCGCGATCTTCGCCGAGGACGCCGAGGTGGCGGTGACCTGGGTCTTCGAGAACGGCCACGCGACCGTGCACGACGGCATCGTCGGGATCCCCGATCTCACCCTCCGCGGCGGCTTCGAGCAGATCGGAGACATGTCGCGGATGGAGAGCCTCGGCCCGGTCCCCGACCCCCGCGGGCCCGTGAATCAGGCCATGTGGAAGGCTGTTCGCGAGGGAAAGCTCCGGGTCCACGGCCTGCCTCGCGGGCTGCGCCTCTTGCTCGGCTTCGGCGAGGTGATGCAGATCGTGTGACGGTTCCGGTATCGTGCGCCCGTGGCAGAGCGCGGCGATGACCTGATCGGCCGGACCCTCGGCGGCTACAAGGTCGAGTACCGGCTGGGCGCGGGCGCGACGGGAGTCGTGTTCCGGGCCACGCATCCGTCGCACTCGGCGCCCGTCGCGCTGAAGGTGCTCCACGACAACCTCGGGACGATCAGCTCGCTCAAGCGCCGCTTCGAGCGGGAAGCGCGCGTGCTGAGCAAGCTCGAGCACCCGAACATCGTCCACATCATGGACTTCGGCGTGGTGGAGGGCCTGACGTTCATCGCGATGGAGCTCCTCGAAGGGCTCACGCTCGAGGACGTCCTCGACGAGGCGCCGCTCGATCCGAACCGCGCGCTCGACATCACGGCCGAGGTGCTCGAGGGCCTGGCCTTCGCCCACCGCCTCCACGTCGTGCACCGCGACCTCAAGCCGGCGAACGTCTTTCTCTGCCGAGGCGGGCGGAACGGCGACAAGACCAAGGATCGCGTGAAGCTGCTGGACTTCGGTCTCGCGAAGATCCTCTCCGACGACGACGTCGCCGAGGACGGCACGCTGACTCGCCGCGGCCGCATCGTCGGCACTCCCGCGTACATGGCGCCGGAGCAGATCACGGGCGTGTCGCTCGACGTTCGCGCGGACGTGTACGCCGTGGGCGTGCTGCTCTACGAGCTGCTGGCCGATCGCCGGCCGTTCCTCTCGGAGCGCCGTTCCGAGCTGCTGCGCGCGCACCTCCTCGAGCCGCCGCCGCCGCTGACGAGCGTGCGGGACGGCCTCACGCTCGATCCCCAGCTCGAAGCGCTCGTCATGCGCGCGCTCGAGAAGGATCCGAACAAGCGACACGCGGACGCGACCGAGCTGCTCTACGAGCTCAGGCGGCTGCCGAAGAACCCGGCGCACGTCGGCAAGAACGCAGCGCCGTCGCCGCTCCGAAGTCGGTCGGGGGCCACGAGCGAGGTCATCTCTTCGAACGAGCGCCGTGCGGTCAGCGAGTCGATCTCGGACGGGTCGGCGCCCAAGCCGCTCATCTCGCTCGGGCCTCCGCCCGTCTCGGCCGGGATCGCTTCCCCTCCGCACGCGGCCGCGCTGGGCGTCGTCGAGGCGCCCTCGCGCGCAGAGCCCACAGCGCGCGTCGTCCGCCCCGCCACCGGGGCCGAGAGCGCGGGCGCGAAGGGGATGTCGACGCCGCTGCTCTACGGGATCGCCGCCACTCTGTTCGCGCTCGCGGGTGTGCTCTGGTGGACGATCGGCGGACGGTAGTCGGTGACCGTGCCGCCCCGGTCGAAAGGGCGGCGTGCGCATCGGGCACGACGGAGAGCGAGAACTCGCGTTCGCGGTGGCGGCGATCCAGCCGCGAATTCGCAGGGGCTGACGAAAGGCACGGGTCGTGCTGATGACCGCCCTCGGAGGTCGCTCGATGAACCGTACGCTTGCTTCGCTCGGACTCACCCTTGCGCTTCTCGGCAGCTCACTCGCGTCTGCGTCGGCGCAAGGCCCCGCTGCCGAACGTCCGGTGCCGCCGGGTCACGTCGTGCAACCGACGGGCGAGACCCGCACCGAGATCCGCCAGCGCGAGCAGTGGCAGCAGATCCAGGATGCGATCGCCCAGGGACACATCGATTCACGCGAGGCCGCGCGCCTCACCCGGCTCATGGACGGCATCCAGCGCTACCAGGAGCGCGCGTACGCCGACGGCGTCCTCACGCTTCGGGAGCAGGCCCGGCTCGAGCGCTACCAGACCCGCATGGATCGTGAGGTCCTACGGGCGGCGAGCCGCTGAACGTCGGCGAGCTTGACTTCGTACCGCTGCCGAATAGAGTCGCGGCCCCCACAGAGCGGAAGTGGCGGAATGGCAGACGCACCAGACTAAGGATCTGGCGGGTAACCCCCGTGGAGGTTCAAGTCCTCTCTTCCGCAATCGACGGGACGAAGACGCAGAAGCGAAAGCTCCTGCGTCTTCTCTTTTGGGGGGTGTTTTCGGATTGGGGTGTTTTCGGAGGAGAGCTCGCGCGCGAGGACGCGCTCAGTCTTCCTCGGGCTCGGGATCGTCGTCCTGCGCCGTGATCCCGTACTTCTTCATCAGCTTTCGGAAGTACTTGCGGTCGATCTCGGCCTCGCGAGCCGCGTGCGAGATGTTGCCGTTGTTCTTCCGCAGCAGGCTCGCGATGTAGTCGCGCTCGAAGCTCGCGACCCAGCGCTCTTTCGCGTCCTTGAACGTTCCCTCGATGTCGCTCGGGCGCATGTCGGGCAGCGCGATCGCGTGATCGGTGGGCGAGTTCGAGTCCGGAGGCGGCGGCAGCCCGTTGCGCGGCCACGCGATGTGCTCGGGCAGATCGGCCAGCTCGACGGTGTCGGACTCCGCGAAGCTGACGGCCCTCTCGATGACGTTGTGGAGCTCGCGCACGTTTCCCGGCCACTCGTACTCGCCGAGACGATCGAGGACGCCGGGCGCGAAGTTCCCGATCTTGCGGTTGCCCTCGCGATCGCGGTTGAAGCTCCCGTGCTCGAGGAAGTGCCGCGCGAGGAGGCGAACGTCTTCCTTCCGCTCGCGGAGCGGCGGGATCTTCACGCGCACGACGGTGAGCCGGTAGAAGAGATCCTCGCGGAAGCGGGCGGCGCGGACCTCGTCCTCGAGGTTGCGGTTCGTCGCGGCGATGATCCGGACGTCGACCTTGATCGACTTCGTCCCACCGACTCGCTTGATCTCGCGCTGCTCGAGGACGCGAAGGAGCTTCGGCTGGAGATCGAGCTGAAGCTCGCCCAGCTCGTCGAGGAAGACGGTGCCGCCGTTCGCGAGCTCGAAGATGCCCTGCCTCGACGAGACGGCGCCCGTGAACGAGCCCTTCTCGTGACCGAAGAGCTCGCTCTCGATCAGGTTCTCCGGCACGGCGCCGCAGTCGAACACCATGAACGGCCCGTCTTTGCGCCTCGACGCTCCGTGGATGCTGCGCGCGACGACGTCCTTGCCCGTGCCGGTCTCGCCCTCGACGACGACCGTCGCGTCCGTCGGCGCGATCTTCTCGAGGATCGAATAGATCTCCCGCATCCGCCGGTCGCGGCCGATGATCTCTCCGAAGCGATCGCGCTCGGACGGGACGACGCGAACACGCTCGTCGACCGGCGAGAACCGGATCTCCGTCTTGCCCGCCGAGACCACGTGCGTCGGGTGCAGCCAAGCCTCGCGGATGCGGACCCGATTGACGAACGTCCCGTTCGTCGATTCGAGATCCTGGATCATGTACTGGTCGCCGTTCAGATAGATGCGGCAGTGCGACCGGCTGACGGTGTCGTCGTCGAGCTGGATGTCGTTGTCCTCCATCGCGCCGATCGAGATCACCTCCTTGTCGAAGGTGTGCTCGGTCACGACCCCGCCCGTCGCGACGGCGAGCTTGCAGCGCCGCAGCGTGATGGTCGCCGGACGACCGTCGATGTACGTGATCTTGGTCGCGTTCGCGGCGGCGTATTCCGGGTTGCCGGGCGGCTGGGAGTCGCTCATCCGGGCCGGAAACTACCAAAGTTCGATCGGTCTGTGGGGCTCGGTATCGACGAAGCGACCCCGCGCGCGCCCGGGTGATAGACTGGCGGCCGTGAAGCCTCTGGTGCTGACGTCCGCGCTCGCGCTGGTGCTCGCCGGCTGCGCGATCCACGACGGCGGTATCGACGGGGGCGACGCGGGGTTCGCCGACGCCGAGCCCCGAGACGCGCCCCCCGTCCCGCGGGACGCCTGGGACGCGGGGCAGCCTCCTGCGGATCTCGAGGGCTTCATCGACTACCAGATGGAGGTCGGTCGGCTCCCGGGCGTGGCGGCCGCCATCATCGTGAACGGCGTCGTCGCGCGCGTCGTCACGCGGGGCATGGCCACCGAGACGACCGCCGTCGACGAGCACTCGCTCTTCATCATCGCGTCGATCTCGAAGACGTTCGTGGCCGCGCTCGTGCTCCAGCTGGTCGAGCAAGGGCTCATCTCGCTCGACGAGCCCGCGGAGACCTACCTCGGCTACCCCGTGCGCGCGTCGGCCGCCCCCGATCGTCCGGTGACCGTGCGCGAGCTGATGACGCACACGAGCGGGCTCGTGGACGACTGGCTCGCGCTCGGCAACGTCACCACCGAGGGTGACCCGACGATCACGTTCGCCGAGTTCAGCAGCGGCTACCTCACGGACCCGGCGCACTTCGCCGAGGCGCCCGGGTCGTCACGGACGTACTGCAACGCGGCCTTCGGAGTGCTCGGCGCGATCGTGGAGGCAGCGAGCGGAGAGAGCTTCCGGGCTCGCAGCGAGCGCCTCTTGCTCGCGCCGCTCGCGCTCGATGGCGCGGGCTGGTTCCTCGCGGACGTGGATGAGAGTCGGATCGCGGACGAGTTCGTCACTGGGGCGAGCGGCTACAGCGCGACGCCGCGGCGCGGGTACGGTCACTATCCGGCGACCTCGATGCACATCAGCATCACGGGGCTGTCGCGCTGGCTGCTCATGCACATGGACGGCGGCATCCTCGACGGCGCGCGCGCGCTCGAGACCGCGAGCGTCGCCGAGGAGGCGCGCGTTCAGTTCCCATCCCTGTCGTCTGGCCAGGGCCTCGTCTGGAGCTACCGGAACCTCGACGGCCAGCGATGGCTGGGCCACTCCGGCTCGAGCTTCGGCGCGAGCGCGGACGTCCTCTACCGGGACGGCCGGGGCCTGGTCGTGATCACGAACTCGGACGCGTACATCCGCAGCCGCTTCGGCCGGCCCGAGGGCGACGCGGCCATCGAAGCGATCCTCTCGCGGCTCGACCAGGAGGCCGACGTCCTGGTGGCCCCGTGACGCCCTTGCCGGCGCGCGATCGGGGAGACAGCCTGCGCAGATGAGCGACGAGACGGGCGAGCGGTGGGAGGCGGCGCAGGAGGGCGCGGAGCTGCTTCGCGAGGGCGAGCCGGACCTCGCCGTCCAGGAGCTCGAGCGCGTCATCGGGGTGGATCCCGAGAACGAGTACGCGTTCTTCTTCCTCGGCTCGGCGCACTTCGAGAAGGCGCGCTTCGAGAAGGCGATGAAGGCGTATCTCCGCGCGCTCGAGATCGCGCCCGGGTACCTCGGCGCGATGGTCCACCTCGGGCACTCGCTGCGCATGCTCGGCAAGCACGCCGAGGCGCTCCGGATGGGCCGCGAAGCGCTCAAGCTGAAGCCGGAGGACGCTGACGCGATCCACCTCGTCGCGCTGGCCCACTACGCGCGCGGTGAGGGCGCGGCGGCGGCGCACTACCTCGAGCGCTTCCTCGCGCTGCGTCCGGAGCTGGAGGCGGCGCACGAGGCCGAAGGCCTGCTCCAGGTGCTCCGAGGCGAGGTGCAGCGCGTCGACGAGAGAGACCTCAATTGATCGGCTCGCTGCGCCGACCCCTCCCGTCCGTGCTCGAAGCGAGCACTCCCGTCCGTGGCCCGCTACGCGAGCTCTCCGGTCGAGAGAGACCTCAATTGATCGGCTC
>JBBSAT010000213.1:0-13540 GCA_038252025.1 Polyangiales bacterium
GTCAGCCGGTCGGCGTGACGGCCGCCATCACGCCGTGGAACTTCCCGGCTGCGATGATCACTCGCAAGCTCGGCCCGGCCCTCGCTGCGGGTTGCACGATGGTGGTCAAGCCCGCCGAGCAGACGCCGCTCAGCGCCTTCGCCCTCGGTGAGCTCGCGCTCGAGGCTGGGATTCCGCCGGGCGTCGTCAACATCGTTGCGGGAGACGCGCCCGCGATCGGCGACGAGCTCCTGTCCAACAAGGCCGTCCGCAAGCTCTCCTTCACTGGCTCCACCGAGGTCGGAAAGCTCTTGATGGGGAAGGCCACTCGGAACCTCACGCGCCTCTCGCTCGAGCTCGGCGGACACGCACCGTTCATCGTGTTCGACGACGCCGACGTCGACGCCGCGGTCGAAGGCGCGATGATCGCCAAGTACCGCAACGCCGGTCAGACCTGCATCTGCGCGAACCGCTTCTACGTCCAGAGCGGGATCTACGACAGGTTCGTCGATCGCTTCACGGCGCGCGTGGCGGCGTTGAAGGTCGGCTCCGGCGTCGACGACGGCGTCCAGGTCGGTCCGCTCATCGACGACGCGGCCGTGGAGAAGGTCACGCGTCACGTCGAGGATGCGCGATCGAAAGGCGCGACGCTGCGGCTCGGCGGGCACCTCGCCGACGTCGGCAAGGGTCTATCGAAGCGCTTCTATCTCCCCACGATCCTCGAGGGCTTCACGCGCGACATGGCGCTCGCGACGGAGGAGACGTTCGGTCCCGTCACGCCGATCATGCGCTTCACGCACGAAGACGAAGCGATCGAAGCCGCGAACGACTCCGACTTCGGTCTCGCCGCGTACTTCTTCACGCGCGACGCGTCTCGGCTCATGCGCGTGGCAGAACGGCTCGAGTATGGTATCGTCGGGGCGAATGACGGGGCCCCGTCGACCGCCCAAGCTCCCTTCGGGGGGATGAAGCAGTCGGGGTACGGTCGCGAAGGCGGCAAGTACGTCATGCACGAGTATCTCGAGACCAAGTATGTGTCTTGGGGCATTTGATTTCTGACTCGACGGCCGCGCTCCTCTGGCGCTCGGTCACGGCACGTCCGTGTCGCGAGCTCATTCGCCGATGGGAGACCGGATCATGAAAGCCAGCGAGGCGCTGATCGCACGGCGCGAAGCCGTCGTCCCACGCGCGGTCCGTCAGTTCGCGGACGGCGTGACGGCGGTCTCCGCCCGCGGCGCCGTCATCATCGATGCAGATGGGCGCGAGCTCATCGATCTCGCCGGCGGGATCGGCGTGATGAACGCCGGGCACGGGCAGGAGTCCGTCGTTCGCGCGATCCAGGAGCAGGCCGCTCAGCTCGTGCACGCTGGAATTCACGTGGCGACCTACGAAGGCTACGTCGCGCTCTCTGAGAAGCTCGCGTCGCTCTTTCCGCTCGGGGATCACACCAAGGTCGTGCTCCTCAACAGCGGCGCGGAGGCGATCGAGAACGCGGTGAAGATCGCGCGCCAGGCGACCGGAAGGTCCGCCATCCTCTGCTACACGCACGCGTTCCACGGTCGAACGCTGCTCGGGATGAGCCTGACCTCGAAGACCGCCTACAAGGTGGGCTGTGGGCCGTTCGCGCCGGAGGTCTACCGGATCCCGTATCCGGATCGGTATCGCTACGGTGATGGGCTCTCGGTCGAAGAGTTCACTGCGCGCGAGCTGCGACGCGTGCATCAGGCCTTCTCGAGCCTGATCGACTCGACGCAGATCGCCGCCGTGCTGATCGAGCCCGTGCTCGGTGAGGGCGGCTGCGCCCCGGCCCCGGAGGCCTACATCCGTGGGCTCCGCGAGATCACCAAGGCGCACGGGATCCTGCTCATCTGTGACGAGATCCAGTCCGGCTTCGGTCGGGTTGGCGCGTTCGCGGCCTATCAGCGCTACGGGATCGTCCCGGATCTGGCGACGTTCGCGAAGTCGATGGGAGGCGGGCTCCCGATCTCCGCCGTCGTCGGCCGCGCAGAGGTGATGGACGCCGCACGACCAGGCACCATCGGCGGTACCTATGGTGGGAACCCGCTCGCCTGCGCTGCGGCGCTCGCCACCATCCGCGTGATCGAGGATCAGGATCTGTGCGGGCGCGCCGAGATCATCGGCGGCCGCATCCGAGCGCGGCTCCTCGACCTCAAGACGCGATGCTCGCTGGTGGGCGACGTGCGCGGCATGGGCGCGATGGTCGGCATGGAGCTCTCGATCGACGGGGACGCGAAGTCGCCCGCGAAGGGGGTCGCCGCGTCCGTCGTGCGCCGCTGCTTCGACGAGGGCGTGCTGATCCTGTCGGCGGGCACCTATGCCAACGTGATTCGAATCCTTTCCCCCCTGGTGATCGCAGACGACGAGCTCGACCGAGCGCTCGACGTGATCGACCGATCCGTCATCGCGGCCAGCCGCGAGGAGCTGCCGTGACCCCCTTTGCCATCGCTGGAATGCAGCTTCATCTCTCGGCGCTCGACGAGAACGTCACTCGCATGCGCGCTCGCATCGAGCTGCTGATGTACGTCTATCCGTGGGTGCAGATGGTCGTGTTCAGCGAGCTCGCTGCGTTCGGTCCGCTCACGGCGCACGCGGCGCCGCTGCCCTCTGCGGTCGAGGCTTCTTTCCAGGAGATCGCTCGGCGCCATCAGATCTGGCTCTTGCCCGGGACCTTCTTCGAGAAGGCCGACAACGTGATCTACAACACGGCACCGGTGATCAATCCGGCCGGTGAGATCGTCGGCCGTCATCGCAAGCTCTTTCCGTTTCTTCCCTACGAAGATGGCGTCGCGAGCGGCACCGAGTTCATGGTGTTCGACGTCCCGGCGGTGGGCCGCTTCGGCGTCAGTATCTGTTACGACATGTGGTTTCCCGAGACGACGCGAACGCTCGTGTCCATGGGCGCCGAGGTCATCCTCCACCCGACCTTCACGCTCACGATCGATCGCGACGTGGAGCTCGCGATCGTCCGAGCGTCCGCCGCGCAGAACCAGTGCTTCGTCGTCGACATCAACGGAGTCGGCGACGGCGGAAACGGACGCTCGCTCATCGTCGGCCCCGCGGGCGACGTCCTCCATCAGGCCGGAAACTCGGAGGAGATGATCCCGCTCGAGATCGACCTCGCCCGCGTGCGCCGGAGCCGGGAGGTCGGGCTCCGCGGGCTCGGGCAGCCGCTCAAGAGCTTCCGAGATCGCGTGGTCCAGTTCCCGGTCTACGAGGTCGGCGCAGAGGCCTCGCCCTACCTCCGCTCGCTCGGTCCGCTCGAGAAACAGAAGCGCGGATCGCTCCACGGGATCACGCCGAAGAAGGACCCCCCTGCATGACCACGCGGCCTACGCTCCCGCCCGCGGTACGGCCGCACGACGATCCGGTCCAGTTTCGGGACGACACATGGGCCGACCTCCGGGTCCTCACGTCGCGCGTCGCTGACGTCGATACGCAATCTCCCGAGGATCTGACGACCATCGGCGCGACCCTCGATGTCCTCGAGAGCATCGAGCAGTATTGGTTCTTTCCGGGCCCGCGCGCGTGCCGCGATCTCAGAAAGCTCCTCCACCAGGGGCGCTACATCGCGCTCGCTCAGCAGTCGACGCACCTGGTCCGGCTCCTCGCGAGCGACGCCTATCGCGGTCGGGACGCACGCGAGCTGTTCCGAAGCGAGAGCGATTCAGCCGACCGCGCAGACGGGGCGGGCACGTCGGCCGACCGGCTCTACTTCGAGGTCCTCGTCGTCGACGATCTGAGCTCCGACGAGGAGCTGGATCTGCAGAACCGCCTCCTCGCCATGCGGCGCGACGAGGACGAGTTCATCTATCGCGTGGTGGTGGTGCCGAGCTTCGAGGACGCGCTCATCGCGATCCTGTTCAATCACAACCTCGAGACCGCCGTGCTGCGGTACAGCTTCCCGTACGCCTCCTCGACGCCGAGAGCGGAGCTGCGCGCATATCTGGACGCGGTCGATCCGGTCTTGAGCGACGAGCCGCTCCCGTCGGAGCGGACCATGGCGCTCGGTCGCGCCATTCACGCAGTGCGCCCCGAGATCGATCTGTTCCTCGTCACCGACGAGCCCATCGAGAACATCTCTGGTCACAGCGCGCAGGGCTTTCGTCGCGTCTTCTATCGGCAGGAGGACTATCTCGAGCTGCACCTCAGCATCCTCAAGGGCATTCGGGAGCGATACGAGACCCCGTTCTTCGCAGCGGTGCGCGAGCACAGCCAGAAGCCCACCGGCGTCTTCCACGCGCTGCCCATCTCCCGGGGCAAGTCGATCACGAAGAGCCACTGGATCCGCGACATGGGCCAGTTCTACGGGACCAACATCTTCCTCGCCGAGACCTCGGCGACGAGCGGTGGCCTCGACTCGCTCCTCCAGCCGCACGGACCTCTCAAGACCGCTCAAGAGAAGGTCGCGCGCGCGTTCGGCGCCAAGCGCAGCTTCTTCGTCACGAACGGGACTTCCACCGCCAACAAGATCGTGACCCAAGCGCTGATCCGCCCGGGTGACATCGTCCTCGTCTCACGCGACTGCCACAAGTCACACCACTACGCGCTCGTCCTCTCGGGCGCGTTTCCCGTGTATCTCGATCCCTATCCGCTGGGCGAGTACTCGCTCTATGGCGCCGTTCCGCTGGCCGAGATCAAGCGCAAGCTCCTCGACCTCAAGCGTGCGGGCCGCCTCGACAAGGTCAGGATGGTGCTTCTGACGAACTGTACGTTCGACGGCATCATCTATCATCCAGAGCGCGTGATGCGCGAGCTGCTCGCGATCCACCCGAGCCTGGTGTTCCTCTGGGACGAGGCCTGGTTCGGGTTCGCCCGGTTCGCGCCGACCTATCGTCGACGCACCGCGATGGAGGCCACCCGACGGCTCGTGGAGGAGATCAAGAGCCCCGAGTACGCGGCTCGATATGCCGCCTACCGCAAGGGCCACGATCTCCTCGATCAGGACGCCGATGCGACCTGGCTCACGGGCGAGCACCTGCCGGACCCGGCGAAGGTGCGCCTCAGAGTGTACGCGACACAGTCCACCCACAAGACGCTGACTGCGCTTCGTCAGGGCTCGATGATCCACGTCTTCGATCAGGACTTCGAGCGCAAGGTCTCCGACGTGTTCCACGAGGCGTACATGACGCACACGTCGACGTCTCCGAACTACCAGATCCTCGCGTCGCTCGACGTCGGGCGCCGACAGGTGGAGCTCGAGGGGTACGAGCTCGTGAAGAAGAGCGTCGCTCTGGCGATGAGCCTGCGTGCACGGATCGAGGAGAGCCCGCTCCTCCGCAAGTACTTCCGTGTCCTCGCGGTGCGAGACCTCATCCCGCAGTCCTTTCGCCCCTCGGGGCCCGAGGAGGAGTACGGCCCCAACGCTGGCTTCAGGCACATGCAAGCGGCCTTCCGCGGGGACGAGCTCACCCTCGATCCGACGCGGCTCACGCTGCACGTGGGGCTGACGGGGATGGACGGCGAGACGTTCAAGAATCGCCTGATGGATGACCACGACATCCAGATCAACAAGACCTCACGCAACACCGTGCTGTTCATGATCAACATCGGGACCACGCGCGGCGGCATCGCGTACCTCCTCGAGGTGCTGGCCAACCTCGCCACCGAGATCGAGGACGCGCGCGCCGACCAGCAGGACGTGGACCGGACGCGGCGGCAGGAGGCGATCGACTCGCTCACGAAGAACCTGCCACCGCTTCCGAATTTCAGCCGCTTTCACGAGGCGTTTGCCCCCTCACCGAACACGCCCGAGGGTGATCTCCGCCAGGCGTTCTATCTCTCGTACGACGACACCATGTGTACGTATCTGTCGATGGAGGAGGCCCTCGCTCAGAACATCGCTGGAGCCGACGTGGTGTCCGCGTCGTTCGTGACGCCCTATCCGCCCGGCTTTCCGGTGCTGGTACCGGGGCAGGTCGTCAGCGCCGACATCCTCGCCTACCTCCGCGCGCTCGACGTGAAGGAGATCCACGGATACCAGCCGGACCACGGCTTCCGCGTCTTCACGAGCGCGGCTCTCGCCCATACCCCACGACTGGCCAATGGCCACAGCGAGGCGCCAGTCGCGCCCATGATCGGAAGTGCTGAATGAAGAAGCTGAATGGTCTCTCGGACATCCGTCGATACTTCTATCGAAACGAGGTGCCCACCTACTTCATCAGCGCGACGAACTTCAACCTCCTCGGTATCGACGAGTGGGTCCAGAACTTCAAGTTCATCAACTACATCGACTGCTTCGACGGGAACCACCCCAACGTCATCGTTCCCTCGGAGAAGACGGACCGGGTCTTTCACAGCATCGAGGAGATCAACAACCATCTCCTCGAGAACAAGGGCATCGTCGACACGATCCAGAGGAACGGCCCGGGCCGTGCGGTGTTTCTGTTCTTCGACGAGCGCACCGAGGAGATCTGCAAGGAGCTCGGGCTGACGGTCTGCTTCCCCTCCGCGAAGCTGCGCGAAGAGGTCGACAACAAGATCACGACGACCCGGATCGGGGACGAGGCGGGCGTCAAGAGCGTTCCCAACACGCTCGCTCGCGTCCGGAGCTATTCCGATCTGGCCCGAGCGGCGCGCGAGGCAGGGCTCGGCGACGATCTCGTCATCCAGACGGCCTTCGGCGACTCGGGCCACACGACGTTCTTCGTGGCCAAAGAGGCGGACTACGAGCCTCACGCGAAGGAGATCGAGGCCGAGAAGGAGGTCAAGATCATGAAGCGCATCCGCTGTCGGGGCGCGGCGCTCGAAGCGTGTGTGACGCGCCACGGCACCATCGTCGGACCGCTCATGACCGAGCTCGTCGGCTTCAAGGAGCTCACGCCCTACAGGGGGGGATGGTGCGGCAACGAAGTGTTCGCCGGAGCGTTCTCGCGCGAGGTGCGTGACAACGCACGGAAGGCGACGGTCGACTTCGGCGAGGCGCTCCGCAAGCGCGGCTATCGCGGATACTTCGAGGTGGACTTCCTGACCGACCTCGACACCAGCGAGGTCTATCTCGGCGAGGTCAACCCGCGCGTCACCGGGGCGAGCTCGATGACCAACCTCTCGGCGTTCGCGCACGCAGACGCCCCGCTGTTCCTCTTTCACCTCCTCGAGTACTCGGGTGTCGAGTTCGATCTCGACGTCGAGGCCTTGAACGACCGCTGGGCCGATCCGGAGAACATCGACTCCTGGAGCCAGCTGGTGATCAAGCATACGGAAGCCACCGTGGAGCGGATCACCGAGGCGCCCCGCACGGGCATCTGGGAGCTCGGGGACGGCGGGAAGGTGTCGTTTCTCCGGACACAGACGCACCGCAGGACCGTCGCGAACGAGTCGCGAGCTTTCTATCTGCGGATCTCGGGCGTGAACGACTACCTCTACGAGGGCGCGGACGTCGGGATCCTCGTGACACGCGGTCGGCTCATGAACGAGGACTTCACCCTCAACGATCGCGCGAAGGCCTGGATCCACGGAATCCGCGCGGCCTACGTGTCGCGGCCGATCGGCGCGACCGAGCAGGTGGATGCGGCGCGGGTCGCGGATGCGGCGGGATTCAAGATGCTGTAGGGTCGACGGAGATGCAGCTCCACTTCTCGGCCCTGGACGAGGACCTGCCGGGTGAGAAGTGGAGAGCGCATTTCCAGAAGAACTGGCCTGCTTATCACGCCTGGTTCCTGAAGGAGGGCGAGGCGGCGCGTCCTAGCTATCTGGTCGCGCGCGCCGCGGTGAGAGCTCATCTGCCGGAGATGTGTCCGCTGTGGGAGCGGCTCACCGAGCTCGCTGGTGGCGGTGATCACGCGGCGCGCATGCTGAGCCTCTACTGTCCCACGCCCTACGTCTCCGGGTGCTCACAGGCGATCTGGGGCCGCGGCGCGCCGATGCTGGTCCGCAACTACGACTACCACCCTGCCTTGTGTGAGGGAGTGCTCCTGAAGACACGATGGGAGGGGGTCGGCGTCATCGGGATGAGCGAGTGTCTCTGGGGGCTGAACGACGGAATGAACGAGTTCGGTCTCGCCGTCTCGCTCGCCTTCGGCGGCCGAACGGTGGTCGGTCCGGGCTTCGGGATCCCGCTCGTTCTCCGCTATGTGCTCCAGCGTTGTCGGGCGGCGAGCGAGGCGGTGGAGGTGCTCGGTCGAGTGCCTTGCCACATGGCGTACAACGTCTCGGTCGTCGACGCGTCCGGGGCGGCGTTCACCGTGTATCTCTCACCGGATCGTCCGATGCAGATCGTGGACAGCTTGGTCGTCACGAACCACCAGCGAGAGGTGGAGTGGACCCAGCACGCGGAGCTGACGCAGAGCCTGGAGCGAGAGGTCTACCTTCACGAGCGCATCGAAGATCCTGCCGAGACGGCAGAGACCTTTGCGTCCCGATTCCTGGCCCCACCGCTCTTCAGCCAGGGCTACGCGCGCGCCCACGGGACGCTCTACACGGCCGTCTATCGCCCCGTCGAGCTCGCGATGGAGGTCCGGTGGGCGCATCACGGATGGGAGCGTTCGTTTCGCGACTTCGCCGAAGCGGAGCTGCTGGTCGAGTATCCGGTGCCGAGCGGCGGGTGATCGACGAGAAGGCCGCGCGATGATTGTCGTGCGCCGCGACCCGTCGTCAGGCGCGCGGCTGTGTCGTGTTGGTCTCCCGCGGGTCCGGCGCGTTCGGTCGTGGCCGCGCGGGGCGCGCTCGCCCCATGGCGCGGCGCGCGAGGCTCCGCGCGAGCTCCGACCGCAGCACGGCGAGCGCCGTCAGTCCGCCGCCGAAGAGCGCGCCCGCGACGCCACAGGTCACGAGGTCCTGGCCGGTGAGGAAGAGCCCCGGGATGGGCGTCTGCGCACGCAACGGCAGGTGGAAGCGCGCCGGCGTGTGGGAGAGCCCGTAGATCTCGCCGTCCGGGTGCGCCGTGAAGTGTCGTGTGGAGAGCGGCGTCGAGAGCTCCTGGTGCGCGATGTGCCCGGCGATCTGCGGACGATGGCGCAGCGCGATCTCGAGCAGACGCTCCGACATGCGCGCCTTCCATGCCTCGTACTCGGGGCCACGCTTCTTCCAGCGAGCATCCTGCCAGCGCCGCACCCACTCGACGTTCGCGATGGTGACGAGCTCCATCGTCGCTTTACCCGGGTACCGCGCGGCGAAGCTCGGATCCTTCGCCGAGGGGAACGACGCGTAGACCAGCGGGATCGGCGCGTCCGGATCGGCGAGGAAGCGCGGGAAGGCCTTCTCGCGATCACGCTCCGGATAGATCCAGAGGTTCGTGCCGTCGAGGCCGAGCTCCGTGTCCGTTCGGTCGAGCCCGAGATAGAGCGAGAGGTGCGAGGCCGACGGGCCGATCGCGCGCAGGCGCTCCGGGATCCCCGTGCGCTCGGCGAGGCCCGGCTCGAGCAGGTGCATGAACGTGTTGGGCGCGCCCGCGTCGCTGATGACGATCGGCGCGCGAAGCGCGCGTCCATCGGTCATGCGCACGCCGACCGCGCGGCTGCCTTCGACGAGGATCCGCTCGACCTCGGCAGCGATGAAGATCTCGCCGCCCTCCGACGCGATGACCTTCGCGGCACCGGAGGCGATCTGGGACGAGCCGCCGACCGGGTAGTAGCCGCCGCGGAGGTAGTGGCCGACGACCATCGCGTGGATGGCGAAGCTCGCCTGGCTCGGCATGAGGCCGTAGTCGCCGCACTGCGCGGTGAGCACGTCGTAGAGCTCACCGTCGCCGACGATCGGCCGAACCACCTCTTCGACGGTCCGATCGGAGTGGCGGAACATCGCTCGTTGGGCGAGCGGCCCGACGAGCTTCGAGAGCCTCGAGGGGAGCGCGCGATCGACGAAGAAGGGCGTCCCGCGCTTGCCTGCGGCGATCACCAGGCCGAGGTAGCGCTCGATGGCGGCCTCCTTTCCGGGGAACCGCGCGCCGAGCGACTCGACGAAGCGCCGCTTGCCCGCGACGAGGTCGTAGCTTCGGTCCTCGAGGTGCACGCGATCGTAGACCTCGGGCATCCGTGCCCAGGAGAGCGCGCCATCCGTGACCTCGTCGAAGAGCACGCGCACGGGAGAGCCGGGCTCGCACTGACCGATGTAGTGCACGCCGACGTCCCACTCGTACCCAGGCCTCCGGAAGACGTGCGTGAAGCCGCCGGCGGTCGAGTGCCGCTCGAGCACGAGCACGCGCCTCTGCCCGTGCTTGGCCAGGAGCGCTGCGCTCGCGAGCCCTCCGATGCCGGAGCCGATCACGATCGCGTCGTAGCGGCCTTCCGGCCGCTTCTGCTTGTATGAAAGCCCGCTCATGCCGGAGAGGATGACACGCGATCCCCGGCGCTTCTCCTTCCTGATCGTGCCCGGCGGGCGAGCACGAGAGTCAGGAAGCGATCTGTGCGATCCGCCTCCGCGCAGCGAGATCTGGCCGCCGCTCTCACCCTCGCGCTCGGAGCGATCGTTCTGAGCGGCTCGTCGGTGGCGCGGGTCACGCAGCGCGCAGGCGTCGATCCATCGGATCGGCACGTGCGCGCTTTTTCACGCCTTGGACGACGCCTCACTTCTCGAGGACGACGCGGAACCGCTTTCCCTTGATGCGGCCGCCCGAGAGGCTCTTCAGCGCGTCCTCGCTCACGCTGCGGGACACCGCGACGTACGAGAACGTGTCGTGGATCTCGATCTTGCCCACGTCCGTGCCGGCGAGCCCGCCGGCCTCGCCCGTGAGCGCGCCGAGGATGTCGCCGGGGCGAACCTTGTCCCTGCGGCCGCCGGAGACGCGGAGCGTGTCCATCTTCGGATCGCGGCGCTCTTCGACCGGCGCGCGCTCGGGCGCACCATCCTCGCTTCGCGCGCGCTTCGTCCGCGGGAGCGGCGCCCCGATGAACGCCTCGATCCCTTCGAGCTTCTCGCGCTCCTTCGAGGTGGCGAACGAGATCGCGACGCCGGTCTTTCCGGCCCGGCCCGTCCGACCGATGCGGTGCACGTAGATCTCGGGCTTGGACGGCAGCTCGTAGTTCACGATGAGGTCGAGCCCTTCGATGTCGATCCCGCGCGCTGCGACGTCGGTGGCGACGAGCACGCGCGTGCTCGCGTTCCGGAACTTCGCCATGACGCGGTCGCGATCGAACTGCTCGAGATCGCCGTGCAGCGAGCCCGCGCTCACGCCGGCCCTCGTCAGCGCGCCCTCGACCTCCGCGACGGTCGCCTTGAAGTTCGTGAACACGAGCGCCGACTCGTGCGGGTGATGCTCGAGCACCCAGCGCAGCGTGGAGAGCTTGTTCTCGGGCTCGACCATCATGACGAACTGACGGATCTCCGGCGCCTCGGTCGCGGGCTCCTGCGGCGTCACGTGCATCGGAGCATCCTGGTGCCGCTTGCTCATCGCTTCGATCGATCGCGGGAACGTCGCCGAGAAGAACGCCGTCTGCCGCGGCTTCGGCGCGGCGGACAAGATCGCGCCCATGTCCTCCTCGAAGCCCATGTCGAGCATGCGATCGGCCTCGTCGAGGACCACCGTGCGGATCGTCGCGAGGGAGAGGTCACCGCGGCGCAGGTGATCGAGCACGCGCCCGGGCGTTCCGACGAGGATGTGGGCGCCCTCTTCGAGCGCGCTCGTCTGCCTTCGGCGCGGCTCGCCGCCTGCGAGCACGAGTACGCGCAGACCCGGGTGCTTTCGCCCGAGCTTCCGGATCTCTCTCGCGACCTGTGCGCTCAGCTCGCGCGTCGGACAGAGCACGAGCGCGCCGGGCGCCCGATCCTCGAGGGCGACCTTCTCGAGGATCGGAAGGGCGAACGCCGCCGTCTTGCCGGTGCCGGTACGCGCCTGCGCGACGATGTCCTTGCCAGCGAGCAAGAGGGGAATGCTCTCCGCCTGCACCGGCGTCGGCTCTCGGAAACCGAGCTCGGCCACCACCTCGAGGAGCAGAGGTGAGAGCGCGAGCGCGTGAAAATCGGTTTCCATCGCGCAGCATAGCCCGCCCGCGGCGGGCGTCGCGTCAGAGCGGTCCGTTCCCGTGGACGATGATGCGCTTGTGCTCGTACCAGGCGAGCCGCTTCTGGCGGATGCCGGCGAAGATCAGGCTGCCGATGCCGAGCAGGAACACGAAGAAGATCGGCGTCGTCGACCCGATCGACGCGGCCGCCCCCTCCTGCGCGATGTCGCCCTTCCGCCGCTGGGTGCCGGACTCGTGCACGGTGAACGTGATCGCGGCCTCACCGTCGACCTCGACGCGGCCGAGCACGACGGCGAGCCCAGGCTCGAGAGCCCAGCTCGATTCGAGCACGCTCCTCGCCGCCACGCCGCGCGCGCGATGGAGGCGCCACCTCTCGATGGCGAAGACGACGAGCACGGTCATCGCGAGCGCGAGGCCAACGACGAACACGGCGGCGAGCCCAGGCGACATCCGAGCGGTCAGGTCGGTCACGGCGGAGGATTCTGCCAGTTTGCGGGCCGCGCCGCAGCCGCTTGGCTACCCGTCATCCTGCGAGCCGTGGAAGGCATCGGGCGTAGGATTTCGAGCACCCGGCCCCGCGCCGGTGCTAGGACCATCCATGCTGGGCACCACGCTGTTCGCGTCCCCCGAGCGCCTCGTGCTCGAGGAGGTCCTCGGCCAGGTTGGCTCGGTCGACCGAGAAGCGGCGTCTTCGCCGTCCGCTCGGCTCTCGCGCATCGTCGACGCGTTCGAGCGCGCGGGCGGCTGCGAGATCCGCATCGAGACGCCGTCGCACCTCACCGAGCTGAGCATCGGCGTCCACCTCGACGTCGTCGACTCGGAAGGGAATCGGCTTCCAGAGCTACGCCTCTTGCGTCGTCGTCGCTCGCGCATCGCCATCGTGCGGGCGGCACGAGCCCTGGTTGGAGCGCTTCCGCCCGCGCGCCTCCTCGTGCTCACTCCGCTCGGGTATCGGCTCACGTCGCTCAAGAACCTCGAGGCACGGAGGTTCCTCGCGAACGGGCGCCCGCGGCTCGCGCGCTACAAGCCGTCGTCGCTCGCGAACCTCTCCGAGTATCTCGACGCGTTCGAGCAGGGCCTCGGGCCCTAAGGGCCCGCCGGCGTTCAGCTGCGATTCCGTTGCGGTTCGACTCGCGCCGACGCGCGGACACGCTCGAGGAAACGCCAATGGACTCGCGTCCTTCTCTAGGGCTCGGTGGTGTCGGCGGACGCGGGTGCGCACCCGGGACGAGCTCGACGCCGCGCCGCCCGCGGATCGGTTCTCAGCGGGTCGGCGCGACCAGCGTCGTCTCGAGCAGGTCGGCGATGGCGTCCTGATACGCGCGCTCGAGCGTGACGCGCTCGAGGGTCATCGTGCGCGCGGTGCGCACCGCGTCGAGGAGCTCGAAGATCTGGATCTCACCGCCGGTGTACGCGACGCGCGCCATGTCGACCGCGGAAGCGAGCCCGGCGAGCACGCGCTCGTCGAACTCGGCGAGGGCCGCCCTCCGGAGGGCGAGGGCCCTGCGCGCCGCGGTTCGCTGCGCCCCGAGCTCCGCGAGCACGGCTTCCTCCTCGCGGTGCGCCGCGGTGCGCTCGTGCTCCGCGCGCTCGATGGCGCCCTGGTTCTGATCGAAGAACGGCATCGGGATCGAGACGCCGCCGTA
>JBBSAT010000214.1:0-13448 GCA_038252025.1 Polyangiales bacterium
GGGATCGCGCGCAGCCCGAGCAGATCGTCGTAGCGGCTCACGCGGGTCTTGCCCGCGGGGACGCTCCATCCGGCGCGACAGCGGAGGTCGATGTGGACGTGCTCGACCTCGACGTCCTCCGGCGCGTGCAGCCGCACCTCGACATCGAGCCGGCGTCCCGGCGAGATCGTGTTGGGCACGAGCAGCTGGATCGTCGGCCGTGTCTTCAGAAGCGTCATATGAATTGATCGGCTCACTGCGCCGCCCGCTACCGTCCGTGCTCGCAACGAGCACTACCGTACGCGGTCGGCTCCGCGAGCACTCTTGCGGTTAGTCGTCCACGTCCGGATCGCCTGACTGCGCCGGGTGCACCGCGTGGCGCCGCGCGAGCTTGTGCAGGTACTTCCGATCCATGTCGGCCGCGCGCGCCGCCGCCGAGATGTTCCCGCCGTGCCGATCGAGGAGCCAGCGCACGTAGGCCTTCTCGAAGCTCGCCTCCCACTCGGAGCGCGTGTCGCGGTAGCTCCGGTCGGGATCGAAGCTCGTCGGGACCAGCGAGCTCTCCGCCGGCGGCCGGCTCATGCCCGGCAGCCCGACGTTCAGGACCTCGTGCTCTCCGACCGCGCGCGCGAGGTAGGCCGCGCGCTCGAGCACGTTGCGCAGCTCGCGCACGTTCCCCGGCCAGTCGTGCGCACGGAGCGCGTCGAGCGCCGAGGCGCTGATGGTCTTCGGCGTCTTGCCGCTCGCATCGAGCGCCGCGATCTCGAGCAGCAGCTTCTGCGCGAGCAGCGGCACGTCGTCGCGTCGCTCTCGCAGCGGCGGCAGATCGATCGTGACGACGGCGAGCCGGAAGTAGAGGTCTTCCCGGAACTTCCCGCGCTCGACCTCCATCTTCAGGTTCCGCTTGCTCGCCGCCACGACGCGGATGTCGACGCGGATCTCGCGGCTACCGCCCACACGGCGAAACGCGCGCTGCTCGAGCGCGCGCAGCAGCTTCGGCTGGAGATCGAGCGGGAGCTCGCCGATCTCGTCGAGGAAGAGCGTGCCGCCGTTCGCGAGCTCGAAGGCGCCGGCGCGCGCGCTCGATGCGCCGGTGAAGGCGCCCTTCTCGTGCCCGAAGAGCTCGCTCTCGATCAGCGTCCCGACCACCGCGCCGCAGTCGACGACGAGGAAGGGCTTGGGCTTGCGCGGCGAGCCCTGGTGGAGCGAGCGCGCGAGCACGTCCTTGCCCGTGCCCGTCTCTCCGCCGATGAGCACGGTCGCGTCGGTCGGCCCGAGCCGCTCGCAGAGGCCGAAGATCTGGCGCATCGCGAGCGTGGTGCCGACGGCCTCGCCGTAGCGGCCGGCCTCGCTCGGCATGATCTCGATGCGCTCCGCGTAGGGGCGCACCTTGAGCTCGACCTTGCCGACCGTGATGACGGCGCCCGGCTTGAGCCAGGCTTCCTTGATCTCGGCGCCGTCGAGCAGCGTGCCGTTCGTCGAGCTCAGATCGGTGAGCAGGTAGCCCTTCTTCTCGCGCCGGATCTCGCAGTGCATGCGCGAGACGGTGTCGTCGATGAGGACGAGGTCGTTCTCCGTGCTCTTGCCGATGCGAAAGAAGTCTCCCGCGATGAGGCGCTCCTCACCGCGCTGCGTCCCGGAGAGCACGACGAGCGCGCAACGAGGAAGCTCGACGATACGCGGGTCGTGCGCAGCGAGCGTGCCGAGGGCGGTGCTCATCGATCGTCCCATGATACGGCAATCGCGCCCTCGCCCGGGGCTTCGAATCGGCCGTCGCGCCGGGTCGTCGTCCCATCGTCCCGGGTCAGCGTGAGCTGCACGCGATAGCGGCCGGGCACGAGATCGATGGAGTCCGAGATCCGAGACGGCGCGCCCTCGGGATAGCGGCGGCGCGCGCTGCGCACGACCGGTCCGTCCGGGCCGCTCTCGGTGTAGGTGATCTCGACCTCGCGCACGTGAGCGTGTTCGTCGCCGACGGCGAGCTGGAGCGAGGTGGCGCGGGGCACGGTGCCGCCGATGTCGACCGCGACGATCACGACGAAGAGCGCGAGCACGAGCCCGGCGATGCGCTTCCGATGTTGCGCGAGCAGCGCAGAGAGACGTTCCTTCACGGTCTGCGCGATCTACTACCATCCTGCGCGTGAGGACCCAAACGTCGATCGCGCTCTTGCTCCTGCTCGCGGGGTGCAGTCTCCCGGGGGGGACGCCGCCACCGCCGGCGATCACGCCGGGCCCGCCGCCGAACGACTGCGTCCCGATCGCGCGGGCGATCCTCGGCACCTGGCAGAACGACGAGGCGGCCGAGGAGTACCGCGCGGACGGCGCGTACCTCTTGAACGCGCAGGAGGGCGCGTATCGCTTCGAGGCTCCGGGCGTCGTGGTGCTCGACGTGATCGGCCGCCACGAGGAGCGCCTCGTCGGCCTGACCGACGTGAACGAGCTGATCGCCGCGGACGAGCACATGGTCGGGCACGTCTCGTCGCGCATCTCTCCGCCGCCGAGCATCCCGCAGCGCTGCTACGACCTCTCGACCTCGATCGTCGGCACGTGGCTGGGCGGCGAGGCCCCCGAGACCTTCGGCGCCGACGGCACCTATCGCGCGGGCGAGGAGGAGGGCACGTGGACGATGCCGTCGAACGGCCACGTCACGCTCCGCACGCAAGACGGCACGCACGAGCTGATGTTCGCTCAGCTCTCGGACACGACGGCGATGTCCTTCGACCGCGCGGCCGGCGCGCGAGCGTCGCTCCTGACGCGCGCGCGCTGACCCCTCGCTCCCTCCAAGCCCTCTGCCTCCCTTCCAGCCCTCTCCTCCTCATCCAGCCCCTCTCCCTCCCATCCAACCCCTCTCCTCCCCTCCCGAGCCCCTCTCCTCCCCTTCCGACCCCTCCCCTCCCCTTTCCGACCCCTCTCCCTCCCAGGGAGAGGTTGGGTGAGGGTCGTTTTGAGGACTAGATCTCAGACCCGCGGAAACGCGCTCGGGGCGATTTAGTTTAGGGGCGTGGAACACACATGCCGTCGCTGACCGTCAGCGAGCAACATTGAACGCTCGGGCCGTCCGCAGGGATCGCCGTACCGTCAGGCGCACAGCAGAACCC
The DNA here is from genome assembly GCA_038252025.1 of Polyangiales bacterium. Taxonomy (GTDB): domain Bacteria; phylum Myxococcota_A; class Polyangia; order Polyangiales; family Sandaracinaceae; genus JBBSAT01. The sequence continues at coordinate 3,078 of JBBSAT010000214.1, forward strand.
ATTGCCGAGCACTTCGCCCAGGCAGGCCTCGAGCGGATTGCAGCACGGCAGGCCGCCGATCGAGCAGGCAGCGTCCGCGCATGGGCGCCCGAAAGCACTGATCCAGGCCTCGACGCCGGCGCGGACGCGGACGTGTTGGACGGCGCCATGTCGATGGTGGACGGCGCCATGTCCATGGCGGACGACGCGAACGCACCGCCCGACGGAGGAACGGAGTCGGCTTGCCTCACGTGTGCTCGGAGGCGCTGCTCGGCCAGCGCGATCGACTGCCTGGCGGATCCGGCGTGCGTCGCGCTCTATGGGTGCGTGTCGTCGTGCGGCGATCTCGCATGCGTCACGGCTTGTCGCGCCGCGTCGACGGTTCCCTACGAGCGGACCTATGACGTGACCGCCTGCCAGTCGGCATGTGGCATCACCTGCTATCATGTGCCGCCGTCGCCCGAAATGTGCCAGCCATCGCTCGAGGCTTGCGAGACCTCCGTCCCAGGCTTCTTGTGCCGCAATCCCTCCGACTCATGCATTGAACCGCCGCCAGGCGCGATGGACGCGGCGCGATGTTGCGGGGATGGATATTGCTGCGCGTCAGGCGTGCAGGCGTGCAGCACCGAACACCCATGTTGCAATCGTGAGCCATGTGGGGCGGATGGACTGTGCCCGACGCCAACACGCTACAGCCTGAGAGAAGGCTCGTCAGAGCCGCCAGTGAGAGCGAGATGCACCATCGGGTCGTCATACGCCGAACCCATGTTCTGCGAAGGCGATGAGCAGCGCAAGAGGGCCCGAATCGCTCGACGATGGCGCATGAGTCGCGGCCGCTTCGCCTTCACCGACCTGCCAGCAGCTACCTCGCGGCCCGCCCGTGGCGAAGGCGTGTGCGCCACCTCAGACCGACTTGCCACTTCGACGCTGACCGACCGTGCGAGAGCACGCGCCGAGCGCGGACGTGCGCTCGAAGCGCGCCCGAGGGCCACCGATGCGCCTGGCTTCCGACAGCCGCCTCGACGCCGCGCTTGACGCGGGACGGGCTCCCCGATCCTCGATCTTCGTGCTCGATGACCGGTTCACCGACCAGCGACCCCAGGCAACGGGCCTTCATGCGGACAGAGCTCTCGACGACGATCCCCAAGGCGCGCGCGCGCGTGTCCTGAGAGAGCAATCGCCCGCCGATCACGCTGCGATAGAGTCGGCGTGGCTAATTCGACGGCCCCACGCGGAGGAAGACATCCATGGATCTCGAGCAGCAGATGGCGGCACGCGTACGTCGCCACATGATCACGTCCTTCTCGGGCCTGCTCGCGGCGATCGCCCTCATGGTGATCGCGGGGGCGGCCGCGCGAGCCCTGTTCGGCGACGCACCACCGAGCTGGGTCCGCGTCCTGCCCGTGCTCGGGATCCTGTTGATCCCGGCCATCGGCTTCTACTCGACGTTCAAGAACCTTCGGTGCCCGTCGTGCAACCACCTGGTCGCGTTTCAGGTGAGCGCGAACTACTCCCTCTTCGGTGCGAAGGCGAACAAGGCCTGCAATGGCTGCGGGCACAAGATCTTCGGCGACCTGATCGCGCAGCGCGTGCGCCGCATGTTCATGGTGATGTTCGCGATCGGCATCGGGCTCGGCGTCGTGAGCGCGATCCTGAGCGCGGTGCTCCACCACTGAGCTGAGCTGAACGGAGCGCCTCGCCCTCGCCCACCGCCTCGCCCTATGCTCGGGCGTGCTCCGCGAAGTCCGCAGGCTCGACGCGCCCGAGCTCCACGCGTTCCACGAGGCCGTGGAGGTTCGGACGCCCTACCTTCGCGTAGGCGTGCACCGCGGCCAGGGCGTCGCATCGGACTTCGGCGTCCTCGAGCGGGCGATGCCGTTCGTGCACCGCATGTCTCGGCCGTGCCTGACGCTCCTCCTCGAAGGCCACGGCCGCTTCGACGAGGGCGGGCGCCGCCTGCGCATCGAGCCAGGCGACCTCGCGGTGAGCGACCAGCGTCGCGGCGGAACGGAGGCATACGCCGGAGCATTCTCGCGCTGGATCGTGATGGACTGGGACCCGTGCATCGTCGGCGCGCCGCACGCAGGAGCCCTCGACCTCCTTCGGCTCTCGCCGCTCGACCGCGCGCGCCTCGGCGCCGCGGCACGCGAGATCGGCAGCCCGCGCAGCGCGGAGGCGAGCGCCGAGATCGTGCGCGTCTTGCGGTCGGTGGGCCTCGGATTCGAGCGCATCGCGCCTCGAGCTCTCGACCAAGCGCCGCCTCTCGCCGAGCAGGAGCTCGCGCGTGTCTTCGGCGCGCAGCTCTCGAACCTCCGGGCACATCCGGCGTTCGAGGACGTCGTGAGCGAGCTCGGGTGGAACAAACGACTCGTACACCGCCGCCTCGCCGCGATCGCCGACCGCTATGCGCTGCCCTGGGAGCACTGGCGCTCAGCCTTGCACCACCAGCGCCTCGCGTCTGCGCTGCGTCTGCTCTCGGCCCCCGGCGCGACGACTGAGCTCGTCTCGGAGCTCACCGGCTTTCGCGCGCCGTCGGCGCTCTGCCACGCGTTCGCGAAAGCGGGTCTGCCGTCTCCCGGGACGTTCGCCCAGAGCGCGCGGAAGAACGTCATCGAGGCCTGGGCCGAGCATGCAGCGCCGAGCGTCCGAGCGGCCTGACGTCGGACCAGCCGGCGGACGCGGGCGGCGTGAAGGCGGGCGCACGCGCTCCGGCATCGGCTATCGTCCGCGCCGTGTTCCCCGAGCGCCTCGCGGCTCGCGCTTCCGGCGATGGGGCTCGCGCTCGTGGGCACCGCCATCGCGATCCGCGACGAGAAGGAGCAGCGCTGGTCGTTCGCCGTGCTCGGCCTGCTGGTGCTCGCGTTGCTGCCGGGGCTCGCGACGACGGACGTGGCGCATCGCCGGCGCGAGGCGCGGATAGACGGTCGACGGGATCGGGCCCGAGCGCGCGCAACTCGTCCTCCTCGAAGAACCCATGACCGCCGCGAGGCCGAAGCGTTGACGCAGCGACTGGTCGTCTCCGGGCTCTCGTCGGCGACCGCGCGGCGGCGAGCATCGACGCTGCTGACGTGGCGGCGCTACGTGCTCGAGCGTCAGGCGAGGCTTCCGTCGCCACTCGCAAAGGTTCGGCCGCTGAACGCAAAGCGTTCGAGCGCTCGGCGAGCGAAGTAGGCGGTCGCTGTCCACACCGAGAACAGCGCGCTACCTTCGGTGGATATGAGGCACATCCTGCGTTTCGCGCTTCCGCTCGTCGTCGTCCTGCTCGCGGTGCGGCCCGCTGCTGGGCAGGACGTCGCTGCGCCCGACGCGACCGCCGTCGCCGGCTGGGTGCAGGCGTTCTACGCGGGCGCGGGCTCGTTCCACGCGCGCTTCACGCAGTCGTTCTGGCTCAGGGCGACCAACGCCACGACGCGCAGCGCGGGCGAGGTTCGCGTCTCGCGGCCCGGTCGCTTCCGCATGGACTACGCAGCACCTCAGTCGACCGTGATCGTGCGCGACGACGGTCCCGTCATCTACTACACGCCTGGAGACGGCTCGTTCCCTGGCCAGGTCAGTCACGTCGAGATGGACAGCGCGTCCGTGGCGTTCGGCATCCTGCTCGGAACGGCGCGTCTGGATCGCGACTTCATCGCGCGTCGGCACGTCGCGAGCTCGGGCTCGCCCCCGGCGCACACCGTCTCCATTCGACTGACGCCGCGCGTCGCCGACCGGAGCTACCGCACGATCATCCTCTACGTCTCGGACGCCGAGGCCACGCGCGGGCGTGTGGAGCGCCTCTCCGTCGAGAGTACGGGCGGCGACTTCAACACGTACTCGTTCGAGGCCAATGGCGACATGCGCGCGCCGATCGAAGACAGTGTGTTCCGATGGGAGCCGCCGGCGGGCACGCGGGAGCTCGCGACACCGGGGTGAGCGGGTGGCTCGCTGGCTCATGGAGGTGTTTGGTGAGCGGCTCGCGAAGACATGCTCCCTCGCCCGCCAGGTGTTTGGTGAGCTGGCTGGATGAGAGGCTCGGGCGCAACTGGATCGGTCTGCGCCTCTCTGGCTTCGCAATCCCTCTCCCCCCGCCCTCTCCCACGTTCGTGGGCGAGGGAGCTTGTCTGGCTTGCTTGGAGGGTTGTGGTGAGCTGGTCGCAAGACATGCTTCCCGTGGCGCCTCGCCCTGGCGAACCTGCCGGGGTACGCTGATGGCATGCGCGTCTCCTCCTGGGTCGCCGGTCTCGCCGCCGCTCTCTTCGCGCTGGCCGCGGGCGTCGGCCCGGACGTAGCGACGGGGCAAGAGCGACGGCAGCCGCGCACGACGCTCGAGATCGAAGGGCGGCTCACGGCGCTCTCGGCCGGGCCGGGGTTCGCGTGCGGGACCGTCGGCTGGGCGCTCGCCGCGCGCTACGAGGTGGTGCGCACGCTGTTCGGGCAGCAGCCGGGGCCCGTGATCTTCGCGCTCTCCGCATGCGGACCGCCGATCGGCGGCGCGATCGGCACCGTGCAGCGGCTCGAGCTGACGACGATCGACGTGGGCCATCTCTCCGTGTACGACGACTTCGTGCGCGAAGCGGCGCCGCGCCTCTGGCTCGTGCGATCGACGCCCGCCGCGCCCTGATCGCCTTCGATGCGCGCTCGAGGCGAACGCCGAACGGGCTGCTGATGCGGCCTGGCTCTCGGCGGACGTGCGACGATGCGGAGATGAGGCTCCCTGCTCTCCTCGTGATGTCGGTGTTGGTGATCGCCTGTGGCCCGCCGGGACCGGGGCCCGACGAGGACGCGTGGACCGGGCTCGACGCGGGGACGCCGATCGAGGTCGATGCCGGGGCGGAGCTCGACGCGCCGGATGCGCTCGGCGGCACGTGCAGCGATGACGGTCTGTACTACTGCATGGGATACGCCGCCGGCGTCATGTGCTGCGGGGGGCGCTGGTCTCCATTCGTCGACGACCCGTGCCGGAGCCCCTACGTGCCCGACGGCGGCGCGCCAACCTGCGATGCGGCGCCGTCCTCTCCGGGCTGCCCGTGCGCGGAAGAGGGCGCGAGCATGTGTCGCCCGTTCCGGCCGAGCGTCGTCTGCACCGGCGGCGCCTGGGTCGAGAGCCTCGACCACTGGTGCTGCACCTGAGTCGGGCGCGGAAGGAGAAGGAGAGAGACCCTCACGGGCAGAACGCCAGGACGTGGACGGTCATGTCGGCGGTGAGCTCCGGGTGGAAGGTCGCGCCGAATCGGTTGCCCTGGCGGACGAGGACGGGGCGGCCCGCGTGCGTCGCGAGGACCTCGACGCTCGGACCGACTTCCTCGATCTGCGGCGCGCGGATGAGGACGAGCGGCATTCGATCCTGATCGTCGCGCGTCTCCTTCGACGCGAGCTGGCGGCCGTAGGCGTTCCTCCGCACGACGACGTCGAGGAAAGCGAACGAGCGCTGCGACGGAGCGGCCGCGCGCGCCGAGAGGATCAGGCCCGCGCAGGTCGCCAGGAGCGGCGCGCCTCGCTCCACGTGAGCACGCAGCGCGCGCTCGAGGTCAGGGTCTCGCGCGAGGAGGTCGAGCATCACGCTGCTCTCGCCCCCTGGCAGGACGAGACCGTCGACGCCCTCGAGCGTCTGCGCGTCGCGCACCGCGATCGCTGTATGGCCGAGCCGCTCGAGCGTCTGGAGGTGGGCGCTGAAGCCGCCCTGGAGCGCGAGCACACCGACGCGCATGGCGCTCACCAGCCGCGCTGCGCGAGCTGCTCGATCGGTGCGAGCTTCTTCGCCTCGAGGCCGCGCATCGCATCGCCGATACCGGTGCTGATGCGCAAGAGGCGCGCGGCGTCCTGGTAGTGAGTCGTCGCTTCCACGATGGCCGACGCGCGGCCCGCGGGATCGCTCGAGAGGAACACGCCGCTGCCGACGAACACGGCCTCGGCGCCGAGCGCCATGCAGAGCGCGGCGTCGGCGGGAGTGGCGATGCCGCCCGCAGCGAACTCGGGGACGGGCAAGCGGCCACGCGCCTTCACGAGACGCAAGAGCTCGAGCGGCGCGCCGAGCACCTTCGACTCGGCGACGAGCTCCGCGTCATCGAGCAGGGTCACGCGGCGGATCTGCTCGCGCATCTTGCGGAGGTGCTTCACCGCCTCGGCGACATCGCCGGTGCCGGCCTCTCCCTTGGTGCGGATCATCGCCGCGCCTTCCGCGATGCGGCGCAGCGCCTCGCCGAGATCGGTCGCGCCGCAGACGAAGGGGACGTTGAACGCGTGCTTGTCGACGTGGTGCTTCTCGTCGGCCGGAGTGAGGACCTCGCTCTCGTCGACGAAGTCGACCTCGAGCGCCTCGAGGATGCGCGCCTCCATGAAGTGGCCGATTCGACACTTGGCCATGACGGGGATGCTGACGGCGTCCTGGATGCGCGCGATGATCGCGGGATCGGTCGCGCGGGCGACGCCGCCTTCCGCGCGGATCTGCGCGGGGACGCGCTCGAGCGCCATCACTGCACAGGCGCCCGCGCGCTCGGCGAGCTTGGCCTGCTCGGCGTCGACGACGTCCATGATGACTCCGCCCTCGAGCATCTCGGCGAGGCCCGTCTTCGTGGTCATTGCGTGGTTCATGGGGAGGCTCCGGTTCGGCTCCCTCTCCTACGGAGTGGGAGAGGGTGGGGGTGAGGGTCTCGAGGGAGAGAGAGATTGAGAAGAGATTGAGAAAGAGATTGAGAGAATGGGCGCAACTGCCCCTCACCCCGCCCTCTCCCCGGTTTGGGGGAGAGGGAGGAGAGGGAGATAGAGAGGGAGGCTGCCAGAGGGAGAGAGCTCAGAGCATTCCGACTACGGTGCCCTCGGCGCTCGGCTTCAGCTTCTTCTTCGCGAGGACGGTGTCGATCGCCTGGCCGAGGCGCTTGCCGCCCTCGACGAGGCGGGCCTCGTCCTCGAAGCAGAAGGTCACGCGCACACCGACGCTCGTACCGTCGACTCCGTAGAGCGCGCCCGGACTGACCAGCACGCCGCGGCGGCGCGCTTCCTCGAAGACGGCCTCTGGCGCGACCTCCTTCGGGAGCCTCAGCCAGAGCGTCACGCCGCGCACCGGGACATCGAACTGCACCGACTTCGGCAGGTGCTTCTCGAGCGAGCCGACCAGCGCATCACGGCGCGAGCGATAGGCGGCGCGCATCCGGCCGAGGTGCGGGACCATGAGCCCACGCTCGAGGAACTCGGCGAGCGCGTGCTGGAGCAGCATCGAGGTGCCGAGATCCGTCGTGTGCTTGAGCGCCACGAGGTGCTCGCGCATCGCCGCAGGGCAGAGGACGAATCCCACACGCAGCGCCGGGATGAGCTTCTTCGAGTAGGTGCCCGTGTACAGCACGTCGCCGTCGAGCGCGCGGAGCGACGGCGGTGGATGGCCGCCCTCGAGCTCGAGATCGGCCGCGTAGTCGTCCTCGACGAGAGGAACGCCGACCTCGCGCGAGAACCGGACGAGCTCGCGCCGCCGCGCCTCCGAGACGCACGTGCCGGTCGGGTTGCAGTGGTTGGTCTGCAGGTAGAAGGCCTTCACGCGCCCGCGGCTGCCGATGCCGGAGAGCGCCGCCATGGAGGGGCCCTCGCGATCGGCGATCACGCTCTCGACGCGCGCACCGGCCGCCGCGAAGATCCGAAGCGCGCCGGGGTACGTCGACTCCTGCGCGAGGATCGTGTCGCCCGGATCGACGAGCGCCCGCGCGATCACGTCGAGCGCCTGCTGGCTCCCCGTCGTGATGAGCACGTCCTCGGTGCGCGCCGGAACGCCCTGGCGGACGAGATCCTCGGCGATGCGCTCGCGCAGGCGCGGCACGCCCTCGTCCGGCGCATAGCCCATCGCGCGGGGGCCGTGCGACTTGAGGACGTGGTCGAGGCAGCGGCGGAAGAGATCGTCCGGGATCAGATCCGGGCTCGGCTGCATGCGCGTGAGGTTCACGAACTCGCCGCGCGCGACCTGTCGGCCGATGCGCCGGAAGCGCTCGAAGGGCTCGGCCCGCGCGCGCTCCGAGACGAGGGAGCTCCAGGGGATCGCCGCCGTGGGCTCGGCCGCGCGCGCGATCGGCGCCGCGCTCGCCTGCGGGCGGATGAAGGTGCCGCGGCCGACGGTCGAGCTGACGAAGCCCGCGTGCTCGAGCTCGGCGTACGCGCGGACGACCGTGTTCCGGTGCGTGCCGAGCTCGGTCGCGAGGTTGCGCGTCGGCGGGAGGCGGAAGCCCGACGGGAACGCGCCGGAGCGCGCGCGCTCGACGACCGTGTCGAAGAGCTGCTGGTAGAGCGGCGTCTCGCTGCGAGGGTCGAGGCGGAAGCCGAGGCTGCGTCGCTCCTCGGTCGCCACGTCCCGCGGGGTCTCGTTCCGTGTCGGCTCGGCTCGAACCTGTCTCGGTCCCATCGCCCGCTCCTCGCCGCCTACGCGGCCTCGATTGGTCTAGTTGGGTGATGTTGGACTGATTTTCTGCCCTCGAACAACGTGCTTTCCGCGAAACCAGACAGGTCCAAAAGGTACCAATATCAGATCGTGATGGTACCAATGCCGGCACGCCCGCGTGAGCGCTCCGCCTTTACCGGCTGAATTGGGGGGGATACCCTCGCGCCGTGTTTCGCCCTTTCATCGTCCTCTCACTCGCCGCTTCTCTTCTCCTCGCCTCGGGCGCAGCCGGCTGCGTGACCGTGCATCCGTACGAGCGCGAGCTCCTCGCTCGCCCGTCGCTCGACCCGTCGAGCGAGGACGGTGAGGGTGGCTTCTGGGCGCACGTGCACGACTCGCGCGAGGGCGCGACGGGCGGGCACGCCTCCACCGGCGGCGGCTGCGGCTGCAACTGATGGGGGCTGGTCCGCGAGCGCGCGCCGCGTTGCGTGCGATAGGTGTCTTCGCTGCGATGCTGCTCGTGCTGCTCGCGTCGGGCTCGGTGCGCGCGGACGGCGCGTCGGGGACGTGGACGGGCGCGGTCTCGCTCTGGGGCAACTACTACTGGGAGACGTCCACGCGCGTGGAAGCGCCGAGCGTCGCCTTTCGCCTCTCGAGCCCGGACGGGATCGACGTGCACGGCGAGTACCTGCTCGACGCGATCACGAGCGCGAGCGTCGCGGCGGGCGTGATCTCGGACGTGCGCTTCACCGAGATCAGGCACCAGGGCACGTTCGGCGTGGGGCACGAGTTCGATCTCGGGCAGGCGCAGCTGCGGCTCGACGTCAACGGACGCATCAGCGCGGAGCCCGACTACCTCGCGACCGGGATCACGCTCTCGGGCGCGCTCTCCTTGGCGGAGCGCTGCAGCGTCATCGGGTTCTCGGCCGGCTACATCCACGACGACGTGGGCGCGATCGTGCGCGGAGGCCCGCCGCGCGTGGACCCGACGACGGGGCGTGATCTGTCGAACCGAGGCCGGCTCGGTCAGCTCGAGGGCTTGAACCTCAGCCTCTCGTACACGCAGATCCTGACGGCGTGGAGCCTCCTGACGGTCGGCTACGACCTGGTCCACAACGACGGATTCATCCAGAACGCGTATCGGCAGGTGCAGGTGGAGGGCTCGCTCACACCAGAGCACCACCCCGACCAGCGCACGAGGCACAGCTTCTACGGGCACCTCGCGATGATGATCCCGGCCTCGCGGACGACGTTCCACGCGCTCTATCGCGTGTACTTCGACGACTGGGGCGTCGGCGCGCTGACGCCTGAGGTGCGGATCTATCAGGAGGTGGGAAGCGACGTGACGCTGCGCGTCCGATATCGCTACTACAACCAGCTCCACTCGTACTTCTATCGACCGGCGGACCAGTACACGTTCGACGATCAATTCGTGACCGCCGATCAGAAGATGGCGGCGTTCGAGACGCACATCGTGGGCTTCCACGTGATGGTGAGCCTGGCGTTCCTGCGCAGCGGGCCGCTCGACTTCCTCTCGCGGGGCCGCTTCACGCTGAGCTTCGACTACCTCTGGCAGGGCAGCCGCTTCGGCAACGCGGTGCTGAGCCAGACCGGCGTGGAGATCCCGTTCTGAGAGGGGAGGGAGCTTGTCTGGCGGGCTTCGGCGTCTTGGCGAGCTGCTCGAGAGGGCATGCTCCCTCGCCCCGCAACGCGGGGAGAGGGCGGGGGTGAGGGGTCTTCCTCGGCGCAACTGCCGAGGCCCCGCTGCTTTCGCTTCGCAATCCCTCTCCCCCCGCCCTCTCCCACGTAAGTGGGAGAGGGAGCTTGTCTGGCGGGCTTCGGCGTCTTGGTGGGCTGCTCGAGAGGGCATGCTCCGACGTCTTGGTTGGCTGCTCGAGAGGGCATGCTTCGACGTCTTGGTTGGCTGCTCGAGAGGGCATGCTCCCTCGCCCCGCAACGCGGGGAGAGGGCGGGGGTGAGGGGTCTTCCTCGGCGCAACTGCCGAGGCCTCGCTGCTTTCGCTTCGCAATCCCTCTCCCCCCGCCCTCTCCCACGTA
>JBBSAT010000215.1:0-13413 GCA_038252025.1 Polyangiales bacterium
GGGCGGCGCCGCCGAGCTGGGACGAGCGATCGCGTCGGGAGAGATGACGCGAGGCTTCGCGCTCCTCCGACCGCCCGGTCACCACGCGGAGCGAAACCGCGCCATGGGCTTCTGCCTGCTCAACAACGTCGCGCTCGCGGCGCGAGCGGCGCAGGCCGCCGGCGCGAAGAGGGTCGCGATCATCGACTGGGACGTCCATCACGGCAACGGCACGCAGGACATCTTCGAAGAAGATCCCGACGTCCTCTTCGTGAGCCTGCACCAGTGGCCGCTGTACCCAGGGACCGGCGCGCCAGGTGAGATCGGCCGGGGCCGTGGCGCGGGCCGCACCGCCAACCTCGCGATGCCCCCAGGCTCTGGTCCGGCCGAGTACGCGCACGCGTTCCGACGGGTCGTCCTGCCGCTGGTGTCGAGCTTCGCTCCCGATGTGGTGCTGGTCAGCGCCGGGTACGACGCGCACACGAAGGACCCGCTCGCCTCGATGCGCCTCGACGATGCGAGCTACCAGGCCATGGCGACCTCGCTCATCGACGCGGCGGAGAGGCTAGGCCATGGCAAGGTCGGCTTCGTGCTCGAGGGCGGGTACGACCTCGCGGCGCTGGAGAGCTCGGTCGCCGCCACGACCCGCGCGGCGCTGGGTGAGACGCTCGAGCTCAGCCACGAACGTGCCGCGGCCGTCGCGGTGGAAGCCGTGGAGCGCACGGCCCGAGCGCTCTCCACCGAGTGGCCGACGCTCGCGAGCCTGCGCTGAGCTCGGGCTACTCGGGCCCTTCGACCGCTTCCGTCCCGACGCTGTTGCCTTCGACGAAGAACAGGATCACGCCGAGGATGGCGAAGCCCATCGTCGCGCCGAGCGCGGCGTCGCTCCACGCGGAGATGCCGCGAGCGTTCTCGAGTCGGACGGCATCGTACGGGCTCAGCGCAGCGCTCTGCTGATCGGCGGCGTACACGCCGATCCCCACGCTCGCCGCCAGGCTCGCGCCCGCCAGGCCGAACGCGACCCAGGTGAAGAGACGGTCCCCATGAACCGCTCGGTAGCGATGCGCGGGGATCATGGCGATCCGTGAGGTCGTCGTCGTCCCGGCCTCGACCGTGACGTGACCGACGAAGGGGACGAAGCCGTCGAGGTCCGCGCGCAGCTGGTGTACGCCCGGCGTGAGCTCGACCTCGGTCTCGATCGGCGTCGTTCCGATCACGCGATCGTCGACCATGACGGACGCGCCGTCGTGGTCGCTGCGCATACGCAGCGTGCCCGTGCTCGGGACCACGTGCGCGGTGGCGCGAACGGACTCGAGGCGCTCCGTGAGGTTCGCGATCTGCTGCTCGACCGTCGCACGATCGGGCGGGTCGACGCGCGCCGTCAGGTAGCGTTGATAGTGCGCGATCGCTTGCTCGTAGTCGCTCGCATCGCCGCGAATCCGGGCGAGCTCCTCGTAGGCGCGCGCGATGTTGTACCAGAGGTCTGCGCTCGGAATGATCGACGCGGCGATCTGGAACGAGTGAATGGCCTCGCTGTATCGCTCCGCAGAGAAGTGCTCGATGCCGGCCTGAAACTCGGCGCGGGCGCGCGCGGCGGCGTCGGCATCCTGGTGACCGACAGTCTCGCCGTCGTGCGCGTCCGGACGCCCGTCGTCGCCAGCGTCCTGCGCGTAGGCGGGTGTCGCTCGCCCGATCCCGAGCCCAATGACGGCGGCAAGCACCGAAGCAGCCAGCGCCCAAGGACGTCGAACGAGCCCACCCACCATCACGCGCAGGACGATACCACGCTCGATCGACGCGTCGTGAGTTTGCCGCGGCCGGGAAGCCAGCGAGCCGCCGGGCCGGCAATTGGGCGCGGCCGCCGACGGGGGTCTACACTGTCGAGTCCATGCCCGGCCTCGTCGCACGGAACGCCCCGGACCCCCTCCTCGCGCGCGGCGCCGAATGAGGGCAGCACGGCTGACCTTCGTCACGACCGACGCGGAGATCGTGGTCGACGCCGCGCGCGCTGCCGAGCGAATCGGGATCACTCTCGAGCCCGCCCTGGCCGACGACGCGCTGGGGGCCGCCGCCGCGGCAGCGACCGCGGGCGCCCGTGTCGTCGGGATCGCGGTCGACACGGCGCCGTCGCCCGGCGCGCTCCTCTCGCTCGCTCGCAAGGCGACCCTCGCTCGATCGCGCATCGTGCTCGTGTGCCTCGGCGCGCGGAACGACGCTCGGCGCACCGTCGACCTCGCGAGCGATCTCGGGATCCCTGCCCTCTCCGATCTCCGTCCCTTCGTCGGTGTCCTCGCCCTCGCGGCGGGCAAGGCGGAGTCGCCGTGGAACGCGACGCTACGGGGCTTGCGACCGGCCGAGCGCGAGCGCTTCGAACGGCTTCGTCGCGCCGAGCGGTCGAGCGGCCGCCTCGCCCGCCTCGACGAGGGCCTCCTCGCCTGGGAGAGCGGCGAGCGCACGATCGCGATCGGCGAGCCCGCCGACGCAGAGGCCGCGCTGGCCGCGCTGATGGCCGCGGCCACGGGCGGCGCGCCAGGACGAGCCGTCATCGACGGCATCGACGAGAAGGAAGTCGAGAGTGTCCTGTTCGGCCCGCCGCGTGCGCTGTCCGACCCGGCGAGCAAGGCAGCGCTCTCGCCCTACGGGCTCCCGCTGCCGATCGAGGAGCTCTGTTCGAGCCCCTCTCGCGCCGCATCGGAGGCTGCGCGCATCGGCTTTCCGGTGAAGATCTCGCTGGCCTCGCCCGACCTCCGGCTCTGGGATCATCCGGATCTCTCGGTCGACGGAATCGACACCGCAGCACGCGTGCGCGACGTCTTCCGCCAGATCATGGGTGTGGCCACGGAGCGGCGGCCCGACGCGCGCTTGCTCGGCGTGCACGTCACGGCGACGACGAGCGCGGCGGCGCTGCTCTCCGTGCTCGCCGTGCCGCTCGAGGGCGGCGCCGCCTGCGCCACGATCCGCTTCGCCGACCCGCACGGCGTGGCAGCGGACGACGCGACCACGACGATCCTGCCGGCCTCCGTCGAGCGCCTCGAGGCCGTGATCGGCCGCCTCGCAGGCAGCCCGCTCGTGCTCGGCGGACCCACGGCGCATCGAAAGGCGGCGCTCGACTCGATCGCTGACGTGCTGTTACGGCTCGCCGCGTTCCTCGACCGACACGGCGAGGAGATCGTCTCGGTGGAGCTGAGGCCTCTCGCGCTTCTCCTCGGAGGAAACGTCGAGGTCCGCGAGGGCTGCGTCACGGTAGGCGACGTCTTCGTGCGCCGGCTCGATGGAGAGACGCCCTCTCAGCGCGGCGCCGCCTAGCGCTGCTCCTCAGCAGGCGGGGCGCGCTACTCGGCGAGGTGACACGCGACCTTCGTGTCGCCGATCGTACGAAGCAGCGGACGCTCCACGTCGCACAGGCCCTTCCTCGCGATCGGGCATCGTGGGTGGAACGGGCAGCCAGCGGGCGGGTCGGTCGGGCTCGGCGGCTCTCCGGCGAGCACGATCCGCGCAGGCCGCTGTGGGTCGTCGACCGCGTTCGGATCGGGCACAGGGATCGCCGACAGCAAGGCCTTCGTGTAGGGGTGCTTGGGCCCCTCGTAGATGGACTCGGCGCTCGCGAGCTCGACGATGCGACCGAGGTACATCACCGCGACGCGACGGCTCATGAACCGGACCACGCTCAGGTCGTGCGCGACGAAGAGGTACGCGAGGCCGAGCTCGTCCTGGAGATCCTTGAGGAGGTTCACGACCTGCGCCTGGATCGACACGTCGAGCGCAGCGACCGGCTCGTCGCAAACGATGAGCTCGGGCCCGACGGTGAGCGCACGCGCGATCACGATGCGCTGCCGCTGACCGCCCGAGAACTCGTGCGGGTAGCGGTTCATGTGCTCTTTGCGCAGTCCGACCTTGCCGAGGAGCTCCGCGACGCGCGCCTCTTCCTCGTCCGCCGTCTTCACGAGCCCGTGGATCCGGAGCGGCTCGCCGAGCGCGGCGCGCACCGTCATCCGCGGGTTCAGCGCGCTCATGGGATCCTGGAAGATGATCTGCATCCGTCGCCGCAAGGGCCGCAGCGCAGCCTCGTCCAGCTTCGTGATGTCTCTCCCATCGAAGCGAACCGTGCCCGCGCTCGGCTCGATCAACCGCAGCACCAGCCGACCCAGCGTGCTCTTTCCGCAGCCGTTCTCGCCGATGAGACCGAGCGTCTCGCCCGCGGCGACATCGAGGTCGACGTCGTCGACGGCACGGAGGCTCGCGAGCGTCCTGCCGAGGAACGATCGCTTCGTGACGAAGACCTTCCCGATGCCGCGCACCGAGAGCAGGTTCGCTTCGGCGTCGGCCGGATTCGATGACGGATCCGCGATCACCGAGCCTCCATCTCCGCCAGCGCGACGAAGCACGCGACCGCTCGGTCACCGACCGGGTCGAGGCTCGGGTCGTCCTTCGCGCATCGGTCGATCGCTCGATCGCAGCGATCCCGAAACCGGCAGCCCGCGCCTAGCGTGCGAAGATCAGGAACGAGCCCGCGGATCGTCGGCAGGCGCTTCTTGGTCGCGTTCCCGAGGAAGCCAGGCACGCTGGCGAGGAGCCCCTGCGTGTACGGATGGAGCGGCCGCTCGAAGAGCGCCTTCCGGCTCGCGCGCTCGACGATGCGCCCGGCGTACATGACGAGGACGTCGTCGGCGAACTCCGCCACGACTCCGAGGTCGTGAGTGATCAGGATGACGCTCATGTCGCTCGCGCGACGGACGTCCGCCAGCAGCGCGAGGATCTGTGCCTGGATCGTCACGTCGAGCGCGGTCGTGGGCTCGTCGGCGACGAGGAGCTGCGGATCCTCCGCGAGGGCCGATGCGATCATGACGCGCTGTCGCATGCCGCCCGAGAGCTCGTGCGGATAGCTGTCGACCCGCTCGGCGGGAGCCGGGATCCCGATCCTGGCGAGCAGCGCGATGGCCTTCTCTCGCGCCTCGTTCCGCGAGAGCCCTCGATGGTGCCGGAGCCCTTCGCCGATCTGATCTCCGACGCGATAGAGCGGATCGAGCGCCGTCATCGGCTCCTGGAAGATCATCGCGATCTCGCGCCCCCGGATCTTCTCCAGGTCGCGCTCGGGGAGCTTCGTCAGATCACGGCCGCCCCACAGGATCGACCCCCGCACGATGCGGCCTGCAGGCTCCGGCAAGAGCCCGAGGAGCGCGAGGGCGGTCACGCTCTTCCCGGAGCCGCTCTCGCCGACGATCCCGAGCGTGCGGCCCGCGCGCACCTCGAAGCTGACGCCGTCGACCGCGCGGAGCTCCCCCTCGTCCGTGTCGAACGCGACGACGAGGTCCTCCACGCGCAGGATCGGCGCGTCGTCGCTCATTCGGACGCCCCCCGGGACAGGCTCACGCGATCCGCTCACCGGGCTGCGCGAGCGCGAGGAGCGCGTTCGCCATTCCCTCTGCGAGCGCATCTCGGAGGCGAGGGATCTCGTCAGCGCCCAACGGAACGTGGACGAACGCGGTGGGCGGCGCGGCGCCACCGCGGTGAGCGTCGAGCAGGCGAAAGTAGAGGTCGTTGCAGACGTAGCCGCCCGCGTCGTCCGACTCGCGCCACCGGATCCCGTTCGCGTCCAGGCTGCGGCCGATGGCTCGGAGGTCGAGCGGCGAGCGCAAGGTCGCGGGCGCGCTCTCGAGGATGATCTCCACGCTCGCGATCTGGCCGCGCGCATCGGGCTCGTTCGACTGGCTCCTGTTTCTTCCCGTCGACTCGATCCGGATCTCGTCCGACGAACGAGCGACGCCGAGCGCGAGGATGGCGCACGCCGAACGGGAGACGGCCTCCTGCCGGGCTCGCTCGGCCGCGTGCTCGAGCTCGACTGGCAGCGGCGAGAGCGCAACGAAGTCGTGCGTCGGATGATCGACGTCCGCGACATGCCGAGCGAGGGCTTCCGACGGATTGACCGCGAGCCCGAGGAACGGGCCGAACCCGGTCACGAGGATCAGAGGCCGCACTCGACCGGCTCCACGGGCAGCCCCGGGCGAGGATCCTGATGGAACGCGCCTTCGGGAACCTGCGGGCTCAGCTCGATCGAAACGAAGCGGACGAGCGTGTCGATGTTGCGGGAGGGCTGCTCGAACTGGATCCGGAACGGCATCGCGACTCCGCGCCGCGGCGTCTCGGTGTCGGCGGGATCCTCCACGACGCGATGATCGTCGAAGCGGACGCGCCAGACGAGCTCTCCACCAGGGGCGTGGACCTCCGTGGCGCGGAGACGCAGGCGCTGCTGGCTCGGCGCCGCGTCCTCGTCTCCCTGACGAACCTCGAACGAGAGCGTCTGCGAGACGCCATCCTCGGCCGTACGCGTGACCAGGTAGCGGCCGCCCTCACACACGACGTCTTCCAGCGCTGCTTCGATCAGCGGCGTCTCGCCGAGGAGGAAGCGGGCCACGTCCGGGCCTTCGAGCGGGAGGCCCAGCAGCCTCTCGATGTTCTCCGCGCAGCTCGGTCCGACGAAGAACCGGTTTTCGCGCAGATCGGTCAGCGCGAACTCGTTGCCGTCGCTCGTGAGCACCGCTGCGGGCCCGAACTGCGTCATCACATCGAAACGGACGCGGTCCGGGCGCTGAAGCAGCATGAGCACGGTCCCGCGGATCCGGCCTTGCGCATCCCGCCGGTCGACGCGCGCCTCGGCGCGAATCACTCGCATCGGTGACCGCATCGAGCGGTAGGCGGCCAGCAGGTCGGGCGCGCTGCGGAACGTTTCGCGCGGGCAGGACGCGCCGGCGCATCCGCTCAACAGCGTCGCCACGAGCAACGCGCCCACGGCCCTTCCCATCGCCCCGCGGTCGGTCCGACGCTTCACGGGGAGCTCGTCGTGGAGGCGGTCGTCGCGGGTCGGTGCAGGTCACCGCGCATCACGCGTCGGTTGAGATCGGAGAGCTGCCGTCGCACATCGACCGCGTACGCACCGTGGGGCCAGCGACGCAGGTAGGTGCGCAGCGCCGCGCGCGCCTCGTCGACCTCGCCGAGCGCTTCGGCGCACTCCGCGAACAAGAGCAACGCGTCGGGCTGGAGCTCTCGGTTGACCGTCTGCTCGGCGACCTCCGCTGCGAGATCCTTGGCCCGCGCATCTTGCCCGAGGTGCCGGAGCGCTCTCGCCAGCTCGAGCTTCACGGCGGGCGTGTGCGGCCCGTCCTCGCGTAGCCGGATCGACTCCTGGAACGCCTCTGCAGCTTCCGCGTACCGTCCCGTCCGCACGAGATCCACGCCGTTCTGATAGGAGGCGACGGAGAGATCGGTCGTGAACTGGTCGACCGTGTCCCGGAAGAACGCCGCCTCCGCCGAGGAGAGCTGCTCGCGCCGCACATCGGGGTAGTGCTCGACGACGTCCTGTCGCCGGTGCTCCCGGATCATCCGGTAGAACTGCGAGGCCTCGCTCTCGGCGTGCGCGCGCGCCTCGCCGCGGGCGGTCTCCTCGCGAAGCTCTCGCTGAAGCGCCGAGACCTCTTCACGCAGATCGCTCGTCTCGGCCCGTGCGTCGCTCACGCGAAACTCGGTGCCCCACCAGAGGCCGAGGAACGCGAGCGTGGCGAAGAGGATGTAGGCGACCCAGCTGTTGAGGTTGAACCGGCGCTCATACCCCGCTTGACGCTTGGCGATCGACTTGATGTCGGCCGCGAGCGAGTTCGTCAGGTTGCTCGTCTTGATGACGAGGCCCCGGGACTCGATGATCTCGCGTTTGATCTCGCGGATCTCTTCGTCGACGTCCGCCATCTGAGCCGGCAGTTAGCGTCGATCGCGCCTTGCGGCAAGGCTTGACCCCCGGCACGGCCTCGACATACAAGCGAGGTCACACCGAGGAGGTGGCTCGATGCGCTCGTTCTCCAACATGTGGGCAGTGGTCTTTTTCTCGCTCGTCGTCGGTCTGAGCGGCGCTGGCTGCGGCGGCGGGACGCACACTTATGACGTCGTGGGAACGCAGCGTGACCCCGGGTCCGATGCCCACGTACAGGTCGAGAACATCGAGGGGGGCAACCACCTCATCACGCTGACCGTCCGGAACCTCACGCCGCCCGAGCGGCTCGGCAGCAACAACACGGTCTTCATGGTCTGGCTCCGCCTCCCGAACGGAACCACCACGCTCGGCAGCCAGCTCGGCTATCAGACCGACTCGCGCGGTGGGCGCGCGACGATGACGACGCCGGCACCGCGCTTCACCATCATGGTGACGGCCGAGGCGAACGCTCAGGTGACCGCACCGAGCGACTTCGTGGTGCTCCAGCAGCAGGTCGCACTGTAGCTCGCGCCGACGGGATCTCCGTGGCAGTGCACGGGGGCATCGGCTAGATACGCGCCCTCGCGCGTTGGCGCGCGCGCTCGACCTAGGCCCGACCCGCGGGCTCCCCGCCACGAGGCAGTCATGTACGACACAACCGACATCCGGAAGAATCTCAAGTTCATCCTCGACGGCGTTCCTTGCCTCGTCGTGGACTTCCAGTTCGTGAAGCCGGGTAAGGGCCAGGCCTTCACGCGCACGAAGCTCCGCAACATGCTCACGGGCACCATGCTCGAGCGCACCTTCAAGACCGGCGAGCGGTTCGAGAAGGCCGACATGGAGGAGCGCCAGCAGCAGTTCCTCTATCCCGAGGGCGACAACTACGTCTTCATGGACACGAAGAGCTACGAGCAGCTCTACCTCACGCGCGAGCAGCTCGGCGAAGGGGCGAACTACCTCCAGGACGGCATGATGGTCGACGTCCTGTTCTGGAACGAGCGCCCCATCGGCGTCACGCCCCCGACCTTCGTCGAGCTCACCGTCATCGAGACGGAGCCCGGCTTCAAGGGCGACACCAGCTCGAACACGCTCAAGCCCGCGAAGCTCGCGACCGGCGCTTCCGTCGGCGTCCCGCTCTTCGTGAACGAGGGCGACATGATCAAGATCGACACGCGGACCGGCGAGTACGTCGAGCGCGTCAAGCGCTGAGAGAACGTGAGCGGGCCGCCCTCGCTCGCCTCGACGCTCGAGCCGTCGATCGACTCGGTGAACGCGCGCCCGCCCGGGGCGCGTGTTCGTTTCGGGGGTCGAGTGACCGCGCGTGACGGCACGTCGGCGCGGATCGAAGACGCGTTCGGCGCCGTGATCGTGACGACCGGCGCGCCGCCCGAAGAGGGCACTCTCGTGGTGGTCGACGGGACGCGCAGCGCGAGCGGCGTGCTCGCCGGGCACGTCGAAGCGGTGGGCGCCGCGCGGGTGCCCTTTCCGCGCGCCGGTGGAGAGTTCCGCGCGCTGACCGACAGCGGCCGACTGCGCGCGCGGGGCCTTCGTGCGCGCGCCGAGGTCCTGCGCGGGATCCGAGCGTACTTCGACGCGCAGGGCTTCCTCGAGGTCGAGACGCCGAGCGCGGTGCTCTCGCCAGGGATGGACCTGCACCTCACGGCGCTCGAGGTGCGCGGCATCGGGGCCGAGCGCTGGCTCGTCACGAGTTCCGAGTACCAGATGAAGCGGCTCCTCGTGGGCGGCCTCTCCCGCATCTATCAGACGGGCCGTGCGTTCCGCGCGGACGAGTCCGGCGCGCGCCACCAGCCCGAGTTCTCGATGCTCGAGTGGTATCGCGGGTTCGAGGACGCGGAGTCGGTGATGCGCGACACGGAAGAGCTCGTTCAGGGCCTCGCGATCGCGCGACATGGCACGGCCACGCTCCCCGGCGACGAAGGCCCGATCGACGTCACGGCCCCGTGGCAGCGGCTCCCCGTGTCGCAGGCGTTCGAGAGCCTCGCGGGGGTCGACATGTGGCAGGTGCTGCCCGACGAAGAGTCGTTCTTCCGGACGCTCGCGCTCGTCATCGAGCCGAAGCTCGGCCGATCCCGGCCTGTGTTCCTCACGGAATGGCCCGCGTCCATGGCCTCGCTCGCACGCTTGATCCCAGGGCGCACGCCGCCCGTCGCGGACCGCTTCGAGGCGTTCGTCGACGGAATGGAGCTCTGCAACGGCTTCGGCGAGCTGACCTGCCCCGTCGAGCAACGCGCGCGGCTCGAGCGCGACCGAGCCGAGCGCGCACGCCTCGGCCTCACGGTGCACGCGCTCGACGAGCGCTTCCTCTCTTCGCTCGAGGAGGGGATGCCGCCGAGCGGAGGAAACGCTCTCGGGATCGATCGCCTCGTGATGCTGCTCCTCGGCGCGCAGGATCTCCGCGAGGTGATGGGCTTCCCCCAGGACCGGATCTGAGCGTCGGACCGGGCGGCGGGACACTGGGCCCCTCGTTCCACGCCGTACGTCTCACGGCAGGTTTTCGCGCCTCCCGGGCTATAACGCCCCGATGAACGCCCTCGCCTCCTTCGGCAAGACCGCAGCGGTGCTGATCTCGCTGTGGGTCGCCCTCGCGCTGGTCGGGCTCATCACGCGCGTCGTCCCCCCGCGTGAGGGGCTGGGCGCGGAGCTCGCGATCCAGTGGTTCGGGGACGCGCCGGAAGAGCCTGACGCCGACACGTCGCTCGATGGCAGCGTCGCGGATGGCGGCGACGTCGATGGAAGCCAGGCAGAAGACGCCGCCCAAGGCCGACTGGACGCGGGCGCACCGCCCGCCATCGAGCCGCCCGCGATCGAGCCCCCGCCACGCGCACCCGGCCCGGCGCTCGCTCGCCACCGCGTCTGTGCGGAGCCCGCCGGCGCACCTTCGCTCGCCGTCATCGATGCGCTGGGCGACGAGAGGACCGAGATCGTCGTCGGCTGCGGAAGCGAGTGGCAGATCTTCGGGCGCACGGCAGAGGGCGCGCTCATGCGCGTCGCGCGGATCACGCCGCCCGCCGCGCCTCTCGAGCGCACAGGGCTCGCGTCGGCGGCGATCGCGCTCGACATCGACGGCGATGGTCGGCTCGACCTCGCCCTCCCCTATGCGCGTGTCGGCCCTGGTGGCGCGACGTCGGGCGGCGGCCTCTTCGTCCTTGCCCGGCGTCCGTCGGGGGCGCCCGGCGACGCTCGCTCGCTCGCGCCCATCGCTGCGGTCGCGCTCGCGCCGATCGTGCTCCCGACGGGCCCGGGGCTCGTCGCGCTCGACCGCGCGAACCCGTTCGCACGCCTGCCGAGCGAGGCATGGGTCTTCGGGCTAGGCGCGGCGCCTGCGCGGATCGCCTCCGTGCGCGCCGGCACGGGTGCAACGGGGCTCGCCGTCGTCGATCTCGACCGAGACGGGATGCTCGACGTCGTCGTCGCGTCGAGCGACGACTCGCGAGTGGACATCCTCTACGGGGACTCGCTCGCTCGGTTCACGCGCCGACGCACGCTCTCGGTGCCCAGCGCCGCGGCCCTCAGCGTCGGCGACGTCGACGGCGACGGCGCGCCCGACGTGGTCGTTCAGGGCGCCGGCCTCACGCGCATCCTGGCGCGGACCGGCGACCCGGTGGCCGAGCCGATCGTGGGCGCGCCTCCCGATCTCCGTGACGTGGAGATCGTCGACACCGACGGTGACGGACGCCCCGAGATCGTCGGGTGGTCGCATCCACGGCTCACCGTGCTCGCGCCCCGCGCCGACGGGACCTACGAGGCGCAGACCCTCGCGGAGCTCGGCGAGGGTGAGGTCGGCCCCCGACGCCAGCTGCTCGTCGATCTGAACGGCGACGGCGCGCGGGAGATCGTGCTCCTCGTCGTCGGCACCGACGGCGCCGAGCGCAGCCTCGACCTCGTCATCGTCCCGTCGACCGAGCGCGGCACCATTCGAACGGAAGCGGCGCGCCCGATTCCGGACGCGCCGCTCGCGTTGACCATCGTGTTGCCCGACCCGAACGCGCCCTAGGCGCGTTCGGCGGTCGGTGCGCTCAAGGCGCGACGATACGAACGATCTCGTTGCTGCCGTAGCAGGCGACGTAGAGCTCGCCCGCCGCGTCGTCGCCGAACGTCGTCGGCGCGCAGAGCCCGCTCAACGAGGTGAGGCGCGTCGGCTCGCGCGTCTCGGTTCCGCACTGACGCAAAGCGCCGAACTCCGCCGACGTGGTGTCGCCGAAGAGGTACGCGCCGACGAGGCCCGGGATCGCCGTGCCGCGGTACACGAACCCGCCCGTGATCGAGCCGCTGCCGCCGCTCGAGTACTCACCGCTGTGCGAGTACTCGAAGATCGGCGCGTGGTGACCGGCGAGCCCGGCGCAGTCGCCGCCGCCGAAGTTGTGCGTGCCCTCGCAGACGCTCCAGCCGAAGTTGTCGCCCGCTCCAGTTCCGGCGGGGACGAAGTCGACCTCCTCCCACGTGTCCTGGCCGACGTCGGCGATGTACATGTCGCCCGTCAGGCGGTCGAACGAGAGGCGCCACGGGTTCCGGAAGCCATAGCCCCAGATGGTCGCGAGACCGGCGGTGCCGTCTGCGAAGGGGTTGGTCGGCGGGATGTCGAACGTCGCGATGCCCGGGCCGACCGAGAGACGGTGGACCTTGCCGAGGGCCAGCATGACGTTCTGGCCGCGATGGCTCGGATCGCCCTGCTCGCCGCCATCTCCGAGGCCGTAGTAGAGAAACCCGTCCGGTCCGAACTGGAGGATGCCGCCGTTGTGGTTCGGGCGCGGGTCGGCGGTCACCATGATGTCGGTGACAGTCGCGTCAGCCATGTCGGCCGAGCCGGTCGAGCGCGTCCCGACGGCTACGCGATCCTCGTACGCCCCGCCCACGCTCGCCGTGTACGCGATGTAGAAGAGGCCGTTGGTCGCGTAGTCCGGATGGAACGCGAGGCCGAGCAGGCCCCACTCGTCGGAGGCGTGGGGTGTCCCGCCCAAGCGGCTGCTGATGTCGAGGAAGGGCGTCGCGACCACGGAGCCGTCGGTCGCGTTCATGATGCGAATCGTCCCGCTGCGGAGCACGACGAAAATCTCGTCACGGCCACCCGCGCGGGCCATCGCGGTCGGAAGATCGCTGAACGCGTGGAGCGTCAGGAGGTCGAGCGCGGGATAGCCGGAGAGCTCGCATCCCGTGCCGACCACGGCGGCGTCGGCTGGCCCAGCGTCGTCGACCGGAGGCGTCCCTGTGTCGACGTCGCCTGTACCCGTGTCCGGCAGCGGGCCGCCGGCGTCCGTCATCGCCGCGGGCGCAGTGTCGCAGCCTGCAACAGCCACCAAGATCGAAAAGAACCAACCAAGCCGCTTCGTCATTGAGCCTCCAAAAGAGGCGCGAAGCATGGCTCCAATCGCCCCGGTTGTCAGCAGTTGCCTGCTTCAGCCGGCGTCGGTACCCGCGTCGACGTCTGCGTCGAGGGATGCGTCCACGCCGACGTCGACCGCCCCGTCCGTCCCGGCGTCGCTCCCACCGTCGGGAAGCGTGGAGACACACACGCCGGCTCGGCAGATCTGGAAGGCGTTGCAGCGGTTACCGCACACGCCGCAGTGGTCGTTCGCGGTGGTCGTGTCGACGCAGTGGAAGTCCTCTGCGTCGCGCGTGCAGCACTGATCCTCGGGAGTCCCCGCGCACTGCGCGCCCGACAGACCACACGTGCACGA
>JBBSAT010000216.1:0-13402 GCA_038252025.1 Polyangiales bacterium
CGCGGAACGTGTCAACGAGTTTGAGACAGCGAGCATGAGAAATCTATGTTGTGAAGGCGAGTGTGTCGGCGCCGCATAGCGGCGTCATGCGTGCCGGTGCGTGCGCTTCGCACGCGTCGGCACGCTCAGCGCCTTCCGTCCCATCGACGACCACGACGCCGGTGTCGAGCGGGTTGATGTGCACGATGTTCGGCGGTCGCCGGACGCGAGGCGGGCCGTGAGGAAAGCGCTCGGGGTGCGCGGCGTACGCGTTGTCGAGCGCGGTTTGTCGTTTCGCGGCGACGACCTCGACGCGGCCGTGGAAGACGTCCGCCGGCGTGAAGAGCGCCAGGCCCGTGTGGTGATGATCGTTGTTCTGCCAGTCGAAGAACTGCGAGAGCCATCCGCGGCCGTGCAGCTCGCCCGTGAACCGGCCCGGATAGTCTGGCTGAGACTTCATCGTCTTAAACCCCGACTCGCTGAACGGGTTGTCGTCCGAAACGCGCGGCCTCGAGAAGCTGCGGGAGGCGCCGAGCGAGGCGAGCAACTGGGCGAGCGTGTCGCTCTTCATCGCAGAGCCGCGGTCGGCGTGCACGGTCAGCCCGGGCTCGACGCCGTGGCGCGCGATAGTCTCCGCGAAGAGCTGCGCGGCGAGGTGCTTGCACTCCTTGCCCGCGAGCATCCAGCCGACCACGTAGCGGCTGAACAGGTCGATGATGACGTACGCCATGAGGAAGACGCCGCGCTCCACAGTGGCGAGCTTCGTGATGTCCCACGTCCACACCTGGTTCGGCGCGGTCGCGCTCAGCGATGGCTTCGCGTGCACCTGCGTGGGCCGCTGGTTGCGCCGCTCGATGGATTCGCCGGCCGCCGCGAGCACGCGGTACATCGTGCGGATGGATGCGAGGTAGATGCCTTCGCCGAGCAGCGCCGCGTAGACCTCGTCGAGCGAATGCCGTGCGGAGCCGCGGGCTGCGCCAAGCCGAACGACTGCCAGGTGCCCGGGCAGTGCCAGCTGTTTCCTGTGGATCCCGATCCCGAGCCCGGCGTCCCGGTGCTCGCGAGCACGCGCGCGACGCTCTACGTCGTCGGGGTCACCGACGGCGTCCACGTGCGCACCGTCTCGGCGATGCCGCTCGACGGCGTGGAGCGCGCGGCCGTGCCGCTCGGATCGGGCGAGCTCGGCCCCGTGCTGGCGGCGACCTACTCGCCGATCCGGCGTGCGCTGTATGTCGTCGATGACCGCAGCGATCCGCCGCCGAGACGCGGTCGCCCGCGCCCGCGGGGCTGGCATCCGTCCACGGTGCGGCTCTCGATCATCGACGTCGACGGCGGCGGCCTCGTCGAGCTCGGGCGGTGGCGCGTCGCGCGCTCGCTCGAGGCCTTCGCGCTCGCCGAGGACCCGGGCGGCGCGCTCTACGTCGTCGCGAGCGGCGGGCGCGCCGAAGTACACGTCGTCGTCCGCGTGGATCCGACGACGTCGCCGCCGACGCTGCTCGGCGTTGCGGAGGGCGCGGGGCCGCTCGCGTCGACCCAGGTGCGCGCCGGCGACCTCGGGATCTCGCTTGCGATCGGCCGCGGAGCTCGCGCGCACGTCGTCGGCTATCGCGCGACTGAGCTCCATCGCCAGCGAGGCCGGCGCCTCGAAGACTGCTTCTGATGCGGCGCCGCCTGCCTCGCGCGTCGCTCGCGTGCATGCTGCTGGCCGCCGGTGCCTGCAGCGGCGCCGAAGGCGACGACGCCGCGATCGACGCCGGTCACGACGCGGGACGGGACTCCGGTCGCGACGCGGGCCGCGATGCCGGCCGCGACGCGTCGGCCGACACGGGCCCCGACGCGCCGGACGCCGGCACCGACGCGCACTTGCCCGATCCCGAGTGGGTGCGCCTCGCGGGCTACTCGGACGACTGCTACGTCGAGTACGCGCGCTACCCGGAGCGCGTCGTCCGCATCGGGTGGCGTGTGTGCCCCGCGGAGCTTCCGCCCTGCAGCTACGCGGTCCTTGCGCCGCGGAGCTTCGCGGTGATGGCCGATCGCGCGGTCTGGGATCCGGTCGGGAGCCGCTGGCTGTTCGCCGTCGGTGTCAATTCGGGCACGAGCGGCGGGGAGTACACCACAACGCGCGCGATCATGGGCTCGGACGGCTCGGTCGTCGCCGCCATGCGGGGCCACGAGCCCGACATCCACACCCAGTGTCACGCGAGCCTCGCCGCCGGTCCGACCTCCATCGCGATGCGCGCGGACGTCTTCGGCTCGAGCATCACGCCGCCAGCGCCAAATCACCTCTTCCGCGGTTCGTTCACCGACTGGTTCGATCACGAGCTCGACCCCGGCGAGCTCGCGACGCTCCCGTCCACGGCGTGGGCGCAGGAGTTCATGACCTCCGACTCGGTCAGCGTCTCGAAGATCGCGCCCGCCGAGTACCTCCTCGTCGCTCGCGCTGGGGCGCCGACGCGCCGCCTCACCTCGGGTTACTCGTCGATCGAGGCGATCGTGGGCGACCACCTGTTCTGGCTCTCGTACGCCGAGGACGGCTCGAGCAACGCGCGGATCTATCACTCGGGCTCGAGCGACACCGATGATCTCATGCTCGACGGCCTCGCGGTCGGCGAGGACTACCGGGGATTCGATGCGAACGAGCACGACATGGCCTGGTACGTCGTCACCGACCGGACCGCGACGGGGACGATCGACGGCGGCGACGTCGTCACTGCGCCGTTCGCGACGAGCGCAGTCGACGTTCATCCCCGCGTGCTCCGAGTTGGCTGCACCGGCGCCGAGGGCCTCTCCATCCGCCTCGGTGCGGAGGCCCTCGCCTACGACTATCTTACGGAAGCACCCGAGTACCGGGGCACCCTCGACGTCGTCACCCTCGCGGACGGATCCCGGAGCCGCGTGACTCTACCGACCGACCCGCGCGACTGGTCGTTCTCGGCGCATCCCCTATGGATCGACACCGACGAGGTTGCGGTCCCGGCCATCGGCCCCGACGGATCCAACACGATGCTCCGCTTCCCGCGGGCGTCATTCGTCCCGATGCCGTGACGCGCGGCCCCGCATCACTCTGATGCGGCGCTCTCTGCGTCGCGCGTCGCTCGCGTGCATGGTGCTCGTGCGCGCGTGCCATCCGGGCCGCAAGGCTGGCTCAGACCGGACGAGATGACGAGGCCGCGCGGGGAGCTTTTCGGCAGCCCGCGCGAGCCGGCCTCAGGGCATGACGGCGATGGTGCAGCTCGAGGCGACGGTGGGATCGTACCCGCCCGTCCAGACGGTGTAGGCGCCGCCGCTCGGGCAGGTGAAGGTCACGCTGGAGCAGCAGTCGCCGCCGCTGGCGTCGCAGGCGCCCGTGCCGCATCCCGAGTCGTCGTTGCTCGCGATCTCGGAGACGCTGTCGCAGTTGACGCCGACGGCGCTGTCGCAGACGCGCAGCACGGTGTCCCCCGTGCAGGAGCCGACGCCGCACGCGGCGGAGCAGCCGAGCGTCACCATCGCGCCCGCGGTGCACGAGCCGTCGTAGCCGTGCGTGAAGCCGCACGCGCGATCGAGGCCCATCGTCGCCCCCATGCACGTCGACGTGAGGTCGGTCGCCACCGGACCGGGATCGGTCGTGATGGTCACCGGCACGTCGATCATGTTGTTCTCGTAGTTCGACTCGTTGAGCAGGTGCTGCGTGTTGATGCGAACGCGCAGGATGTAGTCGCCCGGCGGGACGCCCGTCACGTCGATCCACTGCCCGTCGTAGATGCGGCCGTAGACGTCCTGCCAGCCCATCTCGATGCCCTGGTAGCCGCAGTCGTACTGGGCGCCGTGCTGCGAGCACGCCGGCTGGCCTGCGCCGCCGCAGGGCCAGGAGTAGAAGTCCTCGAGACAGAACGCCTGCTTGTGCCCGACCGCCACGACGCACGCAGCGTCCGGCGTCAAGAGCTCGTACGCGGCGTACGAGTCGAAGTGATAGTGCATGTGGCAGGCGGAGTACGTGTAGCGGCCGGACGTGGTGTCCGGAACGCCGAGGAACATGTCGGCGGTGCCCTGGTTGGGCGTCCACGTGTCGAAGCGGAGCAAGCGCCGCATCCCGGAGCCGCCGAGCGTGCCTTCGACGATGGCGCACGAGTCCGCGGCGAAGTTTCGGTACTCGACGACGTAGTTGCCGGTGATCTGCGCGGCGTCCACGAACAGATCCGCCGCCGGGCACGCGCCCGCCGCGTCGCGCGCCACGCAGGCGAACCGGCCGTGCTGGGGCGTGCAGCACTCGTCTGCAGAACAGGCTGGCGTGCAGTACTCGGCGCCGCTCCGCGTGTCGGTGCCGCGCCAGTCGCCGTCGCACTCGATGCCGTCCGTCGGGTTACAGCCGGCGAAGCCCGGGCCGACCGACGGCGGCGTGCACGTCGTCATGCCGCTGTCGCCGGGCGGCGCTCCGGTGTCCGTCTCACCCGTTCCACCGTCCGTACCCGGACCCGAGTCGCCCGTCGCGGCGGGCGGGGTCGTCGGGCAGCCCGCGAGGCTGGCGGCGAGGAGCGTGGTCAGGGCAAGCGTGAAGGTATGTCGGGTGGGTTGCACCCGACCATTGTGCCGGCAAACACCCTCCGGGCTCAACAACCGAGCGGTCCTTTTCCGCGTAGGGCTGCTCGCCGACCGGGGCTAGCCTCGAAGATCCTCGAGAAGCTCGCGTGACCACTCTCTATTTCGCCTACGGCGCGAACATGGCGCGCCACGTGATCGCCGAGCGCCGCGGGCTCGCGGTGGTCTCGGGCGAGCGCGCACGCCTCCTCGACCACCGGTTCTCTTTCGGGCTGCGCGGCTTCCGCTTCGTGGAGCCGGCGTTCGCGACGGTGGCGCCGAGCGCAGGCGACATCGTGCACGGGGTGCTCTGGACGCTCGCCGGAGACGAGGACCTCGCGCAGCTCGATCGAAACGAGAGCGCCGCCTACCAGCGGGTCGAGGCGTGGGTGGAGGGTGAGCACCTCGGTGCCGTGCGCGCGCACGTGTACCGGACGCACGCCGCGGAGGAGGGCCTCGTCCCGTCGCGACGCTACAGGGACCTGGTCGTCCGCGGCGCGCGCGAGCACGCGCTCCCGGCCGATTGGATCGCAGGCATCGCGGGGCACCCCGTCAGCGCACTCTCTCTGCCGCGCCCGATCCTCTCTCTGCTCGATCGTCTACGCCGCTGACGCGCGCGTCGCCGGGCCGACCTCGACGGCAGCGAACCGAGCGCATCGGCGCTCCTCCAGATACGCTGCGCGCAACATGCGCCTGCTCATTCGAGACGCCCTCTTGATCGATGGCACCGGAGCCCCTGCGAAGACGGGCGATCTCCTCATCGAGGGCGAGCACATCGCCGAGATGGGCGAGACCTCGCTCACGCCAGACGAAGTGCTCGACGGACGCGGACTGACCGTCACGCCGGGCTTCATCGACATCCACTCGCACTCCGACTTCACGCTACCGGGCGAGCCGGGCGCGGAGAACAAGGTCATGCAGGGCGTGACCACCGAGGTGATCGGCAACTGTGGGCTGGGTCTCTTCCCGGCGAACGCGCGCGTCGAGCGCTTCTACGAGCTGCTCTCCCCGATGCTCTTCGGAGAGCGCGGAGGCGGATGCTTCAAGGACGTGAGCGCCTATCGCGCGCGCCTCCACGAGACGGGCATCAGCGTCAACGCCGCGCCGCTCGTCGCCCACGGGAACGTCCGCTGCCTCGCGATGGGGCTCGAGGAGCGCACCGCGAAGCCCGCCGAGGTCCGAGAGATGTGCGAGGCGGTCGACGCGAACATGGAGGAGGGCGCGTTCGGGATCTCCACCGGGCTCGTCTACGCGCCCGGCGCCTTCGCGGACACGGAGGAGATCATCGAGCTCGCGAAGGTGACGGCCGCGCACGGCGGCATCTACGCGACGCACATGCGCGACGAGGGAGCGAAGCTCGTCCAGTCGGTCGAGGAGACGCTCCGGATCGGCCGCGAGGCGAAGATCAGCGTCCAGATCTCTCACCACAAGGCAGCCGGTCGCTTCAACTGGGGCAAGGTGAAGACGACGCTGAAGATGGTCGACCGCGCGCGCGCCGATGGGCTCGACGTCCACAGCGACGTGTATCCCTACGCCGCTGGGTCGACGGTGCTGAGCGCGATGATCCTCCCGCTCTGGGCCTTCGAAGGATCGCAGGAGCGCCTGCTCGAGCGTCTGCGTGATCCGGAGACGCGGAAGAAGCTGATTCGCGACAGCCAGGAGCGGATCATGAAGTACGCGCAGCTGCCGGGATCGCTCGATCGCGTCTTCCCGAAGCGCCTCCTTCTTCCGTTCGTGCTCTTCGGGCTGAGCCGCCTGGTGGTCGTGAGCTCGGTGAAGAAGCGACACGAGTACGAGGGGATGACGCTGCGTGCGATCGCGAAGGCTCGGAAGCAGGGCCTCTACGAGATGATGCTCGATCTCCTCGTCGAGGAAGAGCTCGCCGTCGCCGCGATCGCGCACGTGATGAGCGAGGACGACGTGCAGATGGTGATGAAGCACCCGTTCACCATGATCGGCACCGACGGCTTTCCGCAGCGCGAGGGCAAGCCTCACCCACGCTCGTACGGGACGTATCCGCGGGTGCTCGAGCACTACGTGAAGGAGCTGCACCTCTTCGGGCTCGAGACGGCCATCCACAAGATGACTGGGATGGTCGCGGGCAAGCTCGGCATCACGGACCGCGGCGTGCTGCGCGCCGGCGCGCGCGCCGATCTCGTCGTCCTCGACGTCGCCAAGGTGAAGGACCGCGCGACGTACGCCTCGCCCCGGAACTTCCCCGACGGGGTGAAGCACGTGTTCGTGAACGGCGCGTGGACGGTGAAGGACGGCAAGCACACCGGCGCGCGCGGCGGGCGAGTGCTCGAGCGGGAGAGACGCGCGGCGCGGTGAGGCGTTCGAGGACACACGCGCTTCGGCGAAGCTCGCGGCCTGGCCCCCTCCGTCTGCGCGCGTAGGAGTGAGGGATGCGCCCCGCAAGAAAGCGAATGGCGGTCCTCGCGCTCGTGGCCCTCGCGCTCGCCGTGGCGGTTCTGCTGACGGGGCAGCGCCGCACGGAAGCGCCACGTGACACGGGTGCGCTGAGCGTGCGGCTCGATGCGAGCGATCGCCGTCCGATCAGCCGCTACGTCTATGGCGTCAACGGCTCCGACCTGCCCCGCGAGCATCCGGGCTGGTTCACGCTGCTGCGGCTCGGCGGCGATCGCACGAGCACGTACGACTGGGAGATCAACGCGTCGAACGCCGGCGGCGGGTACGGCCACACGAACGACACCTACCTCGGAGCGAGCCCGGAGCCGGCGGGCGCGATGCTCGACCTCATCCGGCTCGCCGCCGCGCAGCACGCGGCCGCGCTCGTCACGATCCCGATGATGGGACGGGTCGCCGCCGATCGTTCGGGCGAAGTGCACGAGAGCGATCTCGATACGCGCACCGCGCAGGCGCGTGCGAGCTGCCCCGGCGAGACCATGAGCCCCACGGACGATCACGTCTGCACCGATCAGCTCGTGCGGTATCTCGAGGCGCACGCGCCCGAGGGAACGCCCATCTTCTTCTCGCTCGACAACGAGCCGGAGCTCTGGCCCAGCACGCACCCGCTCTTCTTCGGGGCCGGGCCGCTCACCTACGAGACGCTCTTCACGCGCTCGCGCGCGCACCTCGCGGCGATCCGGTCGGTGCTTCCGAGCGCTCGTGTGTTCGGCCCGGCGAGCTTCGGGTTTCCGGCGTTCGGCGATCTCATCGGTGCACCCGACGCGAACGGACGCCCCTTCCTCGCGAGCTATGTGGAGAGCGTTCCGGGCATCACGCTCGACGTGCACTGGTACCCGGACGTGCGCGTCGGGGGCACCGCCGTGTCGAGCGGCTCGAGCGATCCCGCGGTCGCGCGCGCTCGGGTGCAGCTCCCGCGCTCGCTCTACGATCCGAGCTATCGCGAGCCGTCCTGGATCGTCGACGACTACCTCCACGAGCCGATCGATCTGATCCGTCGGCTGCCGCGCGTTCCCCTCGCGATCACGGAGTACGACTACGGCGGCGGCGAGGACATCTCGGGCGCGATCGCGGAGGCCGATGCGCTCGGCGCCTTCGGCCGAGAAGGCGTCTTCGCCGCGACCTTCTGGCCGCTCACGGATCACAGCCACACCTTCGACGTCGCCGCGTTCGAGATCTACACGCGCTTCTTCGACCGCTCGATCGCAGCCGAGTCGAGCGACCTCGAGCGGCTCTCCTCGTGGGCCTCGATCGACGAGGGGACGGGCCGCCTCGCGCTCGTTCTCGTCCACCGCGCCGAGACGGCCGAGCCCGTTCGGATCGAGGGCTTGCACGGCAGCTTCGAGCGCTCCGTCCTCGACGCGCGCGCACCGGAGCTCCGCACGGAGCCGGAGCTCTCGTGCGAAGAGCCCTGCGCGCTCGACCTCGGCGCGCGCTCGGTGACGCTGCTCGTCCAGCGAAGCTGACGTCGAGCGACCCGCTCGCGATCGTTCTCGGATATGCTCCGGGGCAAGCTTGTCGCGGCTTGCAGTGCCTCTTCGTATTGCCTCGCTTCGGTGCCATCTACGTTTTCACGTGGGAGGTCGCGATGACGAAGACCCGGACGCGGCGCGTGACGCCGCACGCTGAGTGGAGCGAACCGCTCGAGACCGAGGAAGCCTGGCCCATCACGGAGGAGCCACGCGTCGCACTGGGAGAGCCCGGGGTCGGGCTCGACCAGAACCAGTTCTATCGATGGAAGAGGAGCCGTTCCGAGCCGCCGCCGCCGTTCGCGGCGCGACTGCCCGGGTCCGTCAAAGGACCGTCTCGGTAGCGATGAGCAGCTGAGCGACTGCCAAGCAGTAGAGCGCGAAGCCCGTGACGAAGAGGGCCAGCGCGACGGACAGAAACCGCGCCTTGCGATCACGAATCGCGAGGGCCCGCGCCAGCATGTCGAGGGTCTCCCGGTCGAGCTCTTGGGTCATCCAGCGGAGGCGCAGGACGCCGACGACGGCGACGGCCGCGGCCGCGAGGACGATGAACAGGCCGATCACGATGCTCCCGCGCGCCAGCAGGCTCGTCTCCGCGATCGCACGCCCGGAGAAGCCCGTGACCGTGATGACGATGCCGCTGAGGCTGAGCATCACCTGCGTCCTGAGGACGAGCACGGCGAGCTGCGCCTCCACCATCTCGAACGCGCGCAGGCGATCGCCGGAGCAGAGCTCGAGGATGTTCTTGGCCTCGACCGTTCGTTCTTTCATCGCGGCGGCATCCTAGTCTCGACGTGGGGCCGGCGGCGGCTGCGAAACGACATCACCGCGAGCCAGACGACGACGCCGAGCGCGACCACGCCGAAGGACACCATCACCAGACCACGGATGCGGTGCGCGGTCACATCGAGACAGACGTCGGCCGGGGTGCACGCGCCGTCGCCGCAGTCCGCGTCGGACTCACACGGGCGGGTCGCCACGACGTCGACGAACGCGCCGCCGACCGCATTGCCGGGCCTCGAGTACGTGCAGTAGCTGCGCGCCACGCAGGTACGTTCGCCCGTGCACGTGCGGTCGTCGGCGCATGGGTCGAAGTCGCAGTACGGGCCGCCATGGCTCGAATGCCCGCGCAGGCCGCGAGCACAGTCCAGCGGCGGCGGTCCAACCACGTCGGCTCTCACGGGAAACGCGAAGAAGGCGGACGCGAGGACGAGCATCCCCAGCGCGGGACCGATCGGCCTCATGCGGGACCCCGCACGTCCGGCGCGTCGGCGCGGACGGGGAGGCTCACACGGATCTCCGTGCCGCCTCCTTCGCGTTCGTGCGCCGTCGCATCCCCGCCGTGGGCGCGCGCGAGCTCTCGAACGAGCGCGAGCCCGATGCCGGTCCCCGGCTGGTGTGCTGTCTCGGGCCGCTCCACGCGGTGAAAGCGCTCGAACACGCGCTCGCGCTCCGCCGCGGGAATGCCGGGCCCGCGATCGAGCACGCGGATGCGCGCGAGCGAGCCGCTCGTCTCGATCACGATCTCGATCTGCCGATCTTCGGCGCTCGCCGCGTACTTGAGCGCGTTCTCCACGAGGTTGGTCACGATCTGCTCGAGCGCCTGCGGGTCGAACGCCAGCTCGATCGGCTCGTCAGGGGCTCGGACGGCGAGCGTGAAGCCTCGGCCCTCGACCTGGCGACGGAGGCTGGCGGCGACCTCCTGGACGCACACCGCGAGATCGGCGCGCGACGCTCGGAGCGGGCGAAGCCCTTCCTCGAGGCGCGAGATCTCGAGCACGTTCTCGACGAGCCGCGACAGGCGCACGCTCTCGCTGGCGAGCTCCTGGTAGACGCGCGGCCTCCGCTCGTCGTCGACGAGGCCCTCGGCGAGCATCTCCGCGTGCATCCGGAGGGTGGTGAGCGGCGTCCGAAGCTCGTGGCTCACAGCGGAGACGAACGCGCTCTTCTGCCTGGAGAGCGACTCGGCCCGGCGCGCGGAACGGTGCACGACGAGCGTGGCGAGGAGGACGATCGCGAAGAGGCCGAGGAGAGCGGCGATCTGCAGGCGAAGCTCGAGATCGAGCGCTGCCGTGTCGAGGTCGATCGCAGCGGCGTCGAAGCAGAGGGAGACTCCGTCGATCCGATCGCTCGCCGGTCGCGCGATCGCGCAGCGAGTCCCCGCTTCGCCGTCGACGACCGTCGGCGCGATCCCACCTGCGGCATGTCGCGCGGCCACCGCCGGGATCCAGTGGTGCGTCAGCTCGCCCAGATCGAGCACCACGCCCTGCACGACCGCCGCGCCTTCGTGCGAGACGAGCCGGTGCAGGACGAGCGACCCACCCTCGCGGTGAAGCTCCATGGGCGTGTAGTCGACCTCGATCGTGGCGGGGACACGCGGTGGCGACGGCGGCGCTTCCACCACGGTCGGCCGTCGCGTTCGAGGCCGGGGCTGCGACCTCGGTGGCGCGCTGCCGTAGCCGTAGTCGGCCTGTTGCTGCTGGACCTCGGCGACGTCGACCGTGCGTCGCTCCGTGATCGGCGCCGATCGCCCGCGGCTCTGCACGCGCTCGTAGCTCGCCTGGTCGCCTTCCTGCGCCTGCGTGATGTCGGTGGCGAGCAGGTTTCCGTACGAGTTGAGGCTGACCGTGACGGGACCTTCGGCCGCTGGCTCGGGCTCTGCCACTGGCGCGGGCTGTGGCTCGGGCGTCGAGGGCGAGCTGCTGAGCCAGCTCGAAGAGACGGGCCGCGCGCGTGCGACGTGCACCGGCGCGCCTGCGTCGGCGGTCTCGTGCGCAACGACCGGCGCGAGGCTCGCAGCCGGATCGCGTCCATGCAGAAGGCTCGGCAGCCAGGCGAGCTCGGGCGTCTCGAGCGCCTCCCGCACGCGCGCGTCGCGCGGCGAACGCACTTCATCGGGCTCGGTCGTGTACGGCGTGCGGACCGTTCCGTCGGGGTCGATCTGGAAGTGTCCGACGACGCGCGCGTCGGTGGGATCGGCCGCGAGAGGCGACACGGCGATCGAGTCCGAGAGCGCGAGGACGTCCTCCGGAACGTAGAAGTGGTTGTAGAGATAGAAAGGTCGCGCGTCCTCGCGCGAGACGAGCTCCTCGAGGCTCTCGTCGACTGCGCCGCGCACCGCGAGCGCCACGCCCTCGACGCGCGCCTCCGCTTCGTGCGCACGCGCATCTCGCTCGCGCAACGACGCGAAGAGCCAGCCGACGCCGAGCAGCGCCGTCGGGAGGGCCACGCCGAGCGCGAGCCCGATCACGGCGCGCGAGCTCGGGCTCAAGGGCTCTCGACCTCGAAGCGATACCCGCGCCCGCGCACGGTCCCCACCCAGCTCTCTCCTCCCGGCACGGCCTTGAGCTTCGTCCGAAGCTGCTGGACGTGCACGTCCACCGTGCGCGTGCGGATGGTCCCGTCGCGATAGCCCCACACGTCGACGAGCAGCTCCTCTCGCGTCACCGCGCGGTGCTTCCGTGCTTCGAGGTAGCCGAGCAGGAGCGCCTCGCGGCTCGTCAGCCGGAGCTCCCCGCCCGTGAACGTGATGAGCTGCGCGTCGAGGTCGAGGCTCACGGCGCCGATCTGGATACGCCGCACGGGCTCGCCGGGAGCGCGCGGGCGGCGAAGCAGCCCCTTCGCGCGCGCCACGAGCTCTCGGATCCCGAAAGGCTTGGTCACGTAGTCGTCGGCGCCCGCCTCGAGGCCGAGGACGACGTCTTCCTCTGCGCCGCGCGCGGTGAGCACGAGCACGGGCGTCTCGTCGCCGCGCGCGCGGAAGCGCCGGAGCACGTCCAGGCCCGAGAGCCCTGGGATCATCAGATCGAGGACGACGAGATCGAACCGGCGCTCGGCGAGCGCGGCGGTCGCGACGAGCCCGTCCGCGGCACGCTCGGTCTCGAAGCCCTGCGCGCGGAAGAGCGCGTCGAGCCCGTCGAGGATCGGCGCTTCGTCCTCGACGAGGAGCACCCGCGGCGCGGCGGGGCGCGTGGTCGAGTCGGTCATCGGGCCTCGGATGCTCTCACGCGGCGAGCGCGACGGCGAGCGGCGGTGGTGCTTCGGCGAGCTCGATCGAGACGCCGAAGCGACGCCCAGGGCCTCCCGTCGCGCCAGCGCGGTGAGCGCTGCGGATGTGCACCGCATCCTCGAGGGCGACCCGCGAGAGATCGCTCGCGGCGTCGAGGTCGCGCGGCGACAGCGTGCGGCGAAGGAGCGCCTCGAGGTGTCGTCCCGCTGCATGGTGCCGGGCCTCGTCCATCAGCACGAGCGAGAGCGACTCTCGGCACGCGCGGTCCGTCGTCGCGTCGCGATAGGCGCGCAAGATCGCGACCGACTCACCTTCGCCCACGACGAGGTCGCGGACGACGATGCGGAGCGCGCGCGCCCCGGGCGGCTCGCCCTCGTTCGGAGGAAGCGCGAGCCCCTCGTGATCGAAGACGAGGCGATCGAGCGGGCCGAAGCGCGCGGCGAGCTCGGTGCAGAGCAAGACGTGCCGGAGCTCGTCTCCGATGATCCGCTGGACGGCCGCGAGCGCAGCGAACGGCGCGCCGATCGCGGCCAGCAGACCGAGCAGCTCGGTGAAGACGAGGACCGAGCGGTGCTCGTCCACGATGCGGTTCGCCCACCCGAGCCACGCGGCGGCGACGTCGATCTCGCTCGCGCCCGCGAGGTCGGGGACGAGCCCCTCGATCGATCGCGGCGCCTGCTGCTCGAGCTCGCGGACGAAGCGGTCGAGCGTGGGGGAGCCCGTCCGCGGGCTGCTCCGCGAGCACTCCTGCCGGGAGTGGTCGCTGCGAGCACGGACGGGAGCGGGCGGCGCGGGCGAGCCGATCATCGGCGCGGCTCCTCTTCCCGCACGCGGACGCGCTCGCGCTCGCGCTCTCCCTCGCGGCACCAAGGCGGCGAGACGCGCATGCGACCGCAGGCAGAGTAGTCGCGGACGGGCTCGCGCGAGGCATCGGGTGGGTCCTCGGGATCTTGCGCGGACG
>JBBSAT010000217.1:0-13365 GCA_038252025.1 Polyangiales bacterium
CCACGGAGCGCGACGGCGTCGGTGCTGCCCATCATCGAGCGCGCGGCGGCGCGCGTGCCGGTCCAGCTGCCCGAGTCGATGGAGCGCGACGTCGAGGCGGCACCGCTCGCGCTCTTCGTTCGGCTCACGCCCGAGGACGACGAGCGCGTCGGCGCACAGATCCGCTCGCGCGTCGCGGCCCACGTGAGCCACCCGGCGGGGGAGGGCGGCGCGCTCGTGTCCGTCCTCGTCGGCGGCTCCGCGACGCCCGTGCTGCGACGCCGGGACCTGAGAGCCGAGCGCCACGAGGCGCACATGCTCGCCGCGGCGCTCGGCCTGCCGGACGGCGAGCTCGAGACGACGCTCGAAGGCGAGGACGCGCTCCTCGCGCTCCTCGACCTTGCGCGGGGGCGGCCGGACGTCGAGCTCGAGTGGCCGGACGACTCCGCCCGGACGCGGCTCAGCGGCTCGGTCTCGAACCTCGTCATCCGCGTGAGGACGGCGATCGAGTGGTTCGGCGTCGAGGGCGAGGCCGACGTCGACGGAGAGCGCGTGAAGCTCGCACACATCCTCGCGGCGATCCGCGCGGGCAAGCGCTTCGTCCGCGTGGGCCCTCGGCGCTTCGCGAAGATCGAGGCCGACCTGCGCGCGAAGCTCGAGCGCGTCGCGGACGTGGTCTTCGAGACCAGGGGAGGCGCGCTGGCCGTGGCGGCGGGTGGAGGCGACGCGCTCGAAGCCCTCGCCGAAGGAGACGCGGAGCTCCGCGCCGATGCTGCCTGGCGCCGGATCCGTGCGCGCCTGAACGATCCGAGCCCGCCCGAGCCCGTGGTCCCTCGCGAGCTCGAGGGAACGCTCCGCGACTATCAGCGCGCCGGGTTCTCGTGGCTCGCGCGGCTCGCGTCGATCGAGTCTGGCGCGATCCTCGCGGACGACATGGGCCTCGGGAAGACGCTCCAGGCGCTGGCGCTGCTGCTCCATCGCTCGGGCGAGGGACCCGCGCTCGTCGTGACGCCGACCTCGGTCTCCGACAACTGGCTCCGAGAAGCGTCGCGCTTTGCGCCGACGCTGCGGATGCGCCTCCACCGCGGCGCGGGTCGACACGCAGCGATCGAGCGCGAGCCGCCCGGACCGAACGACGTGCTCGTCGCGAGCTACGACGTGGTGGCGCTCGACGCCGAGAGTCTCTCCGGGATCGAGCTCGCGACCCTCGTGCTCGACGAGGCGCAGTGGATCAAGAACCCGGAGGCGCAGCGCAGCAAGGCCGTGTCCGGGCTCTCCGCGCGCGTCCGCGTCGCGCTCACGGGCACGCCGCTCGAGAACCGCCTCTCCGAGCTGTGGAGCATCGTGAGCACGGTGCACCCGGGGCTGCTCGGTCCGTGGGAGCACTTTCGCCGTCGGTTCGCGGTGCCGATCGAGCGAGACGGCGACCCCGATCGGCTGCGCGCGCTCGCCGCGCTCGTTCGGCCCTACCTCCTTCGTCGCACGAAGGAGGTCGTCGCACCGGAGCTGCCGCCGCGCATCGAGCTCGTGCGGGACGTCGAGCTCTCCACGGCCGAGCGCAAGCTCTACGACGCCGAGCGCGAGGCTGCGCTCCTCGCGCTCGCCGACGCCGACGAGTCCAAGAGGTTTCAGGTGCTGGCATCGATCACGCGCTTGCGTGAGCTCGCGTGCGACAGCGAGCTCGTCGTCCCCGGCGCGGGGCTGCCGTCTTCGAAGCTCGCCGCGCTGATCGAGCTGGTCGGCGAGCTCGAGAGCGCCGGGCGTCGCGTGCTCGTCTTCAGCCAGTTCGTGCGCCTGCTCCACCGCGCGGCAGCGCTGCTCGACGCGCGGAAGACGAGCTACCTCATGCTCGACGGCTCGACGCCTGCGGCCGAGCGACAGAAGCGCGTCGAGCGCTTCATGCAGGGCGAGGCCACCGTGTTCTTGTTGTCGTTGAAGGCGGGAGGGACCGGGCTGAACCTGACGGCGGCGGACCACGTCGTTCACCTCGACCCATGGTGGAACCCCGCCGTCGAGGACCAGGCGTCGGATCGCGCGCACCGCATCGGCCAGGACAAGCCGGTGACCATCGTGCGGCTCGTCGCCAAGGGCACGATCGAGGAGCACGTGCTCGCGATGCACGAGTCGAAGCGCGCGCTGAGCCGTGGCGTGCTCGATGGAGCAGAGCTCGCCGGCACGCTGAGCGCGTCCGAGCTCGTGTCGCTCATCCGCGTGGGCGCGCTCGAGGCCGCGCCGAAGCGCAAGCGGCGGGCCGGCTGAACGTCACGCTCGCCAGCCGATCGAGCGTGGGCGTGGAGCCGGCACCGGCGACCCGGAAGCTCGCTGCGTGGGCCAAGGCGATGCGCACGACCCAGTCCGCCATCGTCCGAGACCTGTGATGTGTGGAATCCCCCCGGGCTCGGTCTCCAGCCGCTCGATCTCGGGACGATGGAAGAGCGCGACCTCGCCCTCGGGCGGCTCGTCATCGTCATCGTCATCGTCATCGTCGTGCGCGCGCAGCGGGAGGTCTGGGGGCGGCACGAGGTCGACGCGGACCGAGGGTGCATCGTCGAGGACGATGCGCGCTTCGGTGAGGCCGTCG
Source organism: Polyangiales bacterium (assembly GCA_038252025.1). Classification (GTDB taxonomy): domain Bacteria; phylum Myxococcota_A; class Polyangia; order Polyangiales; family Sandaracinaceae; genus JBBSAT01. The sequence goes on from JBBSAT010000217.1 coordinate 2,561, forward strand.
GTATCGAAACCCACGAGGTCCGGAAGATCGCTTCCGTGGGAAGCCAGCGTGGCCGTGCCGCCCGAGTCGGGAGCGAGCACCAGGAGCGCAGCCGCAAGCGTGCGAGCAGAGGCCCTCTTCATCGAGGCGCGCAGCGTAGGCAAAGCGCGCGTCGGAAGCCACCCGCCGGCTCTTCGCGACGTGCTCGCCGCGCGATTGCTCGCGATCCCTTACGCGGCAGCGCTGGTTTACAACCCAACGACCTACGTCGGTGTGCTGCTGCCGGCGGCGTTCGGCATCGGCAGCGAGTCGGTGTATAGCTCGTTCGGCGGAGGTGCTCGCGCGCGAGAACTGCAACTGGTGGGTCGATGCGCAGTGGGGCTATCTCGTCAACGAGTACGGGTTGAGGTACCGTCGATGCGGCGTTACGTCGGCAGGTTCGGTGTGGCCGCGCTGCTGGGCGTCGTCGTATTCATTGCTTCCTCGGCGATTCTGAGTAGACCCGTACCCGGCGAGACTCGCGCGCGCGGGAGGCCACCCATCGGAGATCCGCGGCATAGCCGTCTTGCAGCGTATTCGTCACGAAACCGCGCTCGACCGTATCGTTGTCGGGCGCGAACCCCTCCAAAGGCACCATGCAGCTGTCGAGAGTCTTGCGGAAATTGACCTGGATCTCCTTCGCCGTGCTCATGGCTTCGCTGGTGGCCAGCGCGCTGTTGCACGTGATCCTGAACCACCCGGCGCCGCTGCTCGAGCTGTTGTGGCCAGAGCTGTCCGCGATCCTGCTGGCGGGTGCGTCGTTCGTCACGATGGTGGCGGCAGCGATCGCCGGTCTCGTCGTCCCGCGGATGCTCAATGCGGCCCTCCGCCGCAATGGTCAGCCCGCCACGGCGAAGGTTCTGGCCGTGCGCGACACGGGCTCGACCGTGAACAACCAGCCGGTGGTGAGGATCAAGCTGGAGGTGCATCCCCCGGGGGGCGTCCCCTTCGAAGCGGTGGCCGAGGACAGCATCTCGCGCATCGCGTTCCCGCGCCCGGGCACCGAGGTCTCCGTGCGCTTCGATCCGAGGACGAAGGCGGTCGCGCTCGAGCGGGTCGACTCGCCGAACGCAAAGACGGAAGACTTCTGAGCTCCGACCGGTGAGCCTGGGCCGCATGAAGGGCTTGTCGTCGGGGCTTGCCGGCGCGGCTGCGGTCATCGAGCACGTGGATCGAGGCGCTGCGCATCGCGCGCATACCAGGTGATGCGCAATGGTGCGCTGCGGCTTCAAACCGTGTTGACGTGGAGACCACCGCTATGACCAAGAGACGGAGAGGTGAAGAGAACGGTGCAGTGGCGGAGCCGCAGTTCGCTCTCGAGGTTGCGAAGGGCGATCCGCATATAGCTTACTTGCGTCTTCCGACGCACCCGGGGACGAAAGTGTGTCGCATGTCGAAGTCCGTCCGACTCCGAGACGTCATGGGAGCAGATGAAGGGCCAGATGTGGTCCTGGACTTTGACGAGCGAGGCGTACTCGTCGGGATAGAAGTTCTTTGATGGTGAGCTCCGGTGTGGATACTTTGCGCAAGTTCTTGGGCCAGAGGACTGCATGGTGCTGAGAGCGTAGCGATTCGGAAGGCCCTGTCGGGCGCGTGCACCTCCGGCTCGCTGCTCATTTCGCACACGTCGAAGCGTCTCGCTGGTCCGGCCCAGCCGACGCGCGCCGCTCCGGAGGGCGCGGCCCACACGCCCACGCCTCCGACGCGCGCCGATGCCGCGTCGTGGCGGACGCGCCTGCGCGACGCGCGCGGTCTGGCGCACGCAGGACAGAACGCGGAGGCGTACGCGATCTTCGCTGCGCTGCTCCACGATCGGCCGAGCGCGCGCGCTTCGGTGCGAGGCAGGCTTCGCGTTCCGTGCGGGACAACTCGACGACGCCAATCGCGAGATCGGACACGCGATCGACGGATGGCCGAGCCCGCCGCCCGCGCGCGAGCGTGTGTCCTTCGCGATGTGCCTCCACAACCGCGGGCTGGTGTCCGAGGCGCGAGGCGACCACGCGGCAGCGGCCGACGCGTGGCGCCGGTCGCTCGCGCTCAGGCCGAACGCGACGGTCGCGGCGCACCTCGAAGCGCCGCGAAGCGGCGGGCCCCTCGACCGTTCGAGCGTCGAACGCTTGGCGCGCTTCTACCGATGTTTGGCGCCCGACTGCGGAACCGCTGCGCTATCGTGGGGTGATCGCGGCCGGTTCGAGGACGAAACGTCCCCGCCGGAGGCGACGACCGAGGAGCCATCGTGAGAGAACAGCAGTCGGTCGGTGGGCACGGGGCGCGACGCGCTCCGTCAATCTTCGGGTGGCTCCTCGCGGCGACCGCGCTGGGCGCGTGCGGCACCCCGGCGGACGATCTCGGGCCGCCCGTCGCTGCGCGGGATCTCTGCGGCCAGGTCGCGCGCATCGTCTGCGACGCGAGCGAGCGCTGCTGCGACACGGACACGAGCCACGACTGCCTGGCTGCGCAGACCGACGTCTGCGGCGAGACGCTCGGCGTGCTCGTGTCCGATCCGCGCCTCGCGTACGTGCCCGGGCGTGGCGGCCGCTTGCTTCAGCACCTCGAGACGCGCGCCGCTGCGTGCTGGGACGAGCCCTTCCGGATCAGTGAGATCGCCGCGCTCTTCGCCGGGACCGGGGTCTCCGGGGCCGACTGCACGCCGCCCGCGAGCGACATGCTCTCGCCGCACGCGCTCGAGGTGGCCGCGTTCTCTTGCGCGGATGGAACGGCGTGTCGCATCCGCCTCGCGGCGAACGGGGACCCGCAGGGCTTCTGCGAGCCGCGCGAGATGGCCGGCACCGATCGATGCTCGCATCCGTACGACTGCGAGGACGGCGCGTGGTGCAACCTGCCTGCCGGCGCGCGGCCAGGCGACTGGGGCCACTGCCAGCCGCTCCGCGCGGACGGCTGGGAGTGTGCGAGCGGGCTCGAGTGCGCGAGCGGCCACTGTGGACGATCGGGCTGCGCGCCCACGCCGGCGCGCGAGGCGTGTCTCGACACGAACTACCCGGATCTCGTGCTCTCGCGTGATCCGATCGCGTACTACAGGCTGGGCGAGCCGTCGGGACGCAACGCGGCAGACGCGTCGCCGTCGGCGAGCGATGGCACGTACGTCGAGCCCGTCGCACACCAAGCGATGGGCGCGCTCGCCGGGGGCGACGACGACGGTGCGCTCTCGCTGAGCGGCATGTCGGGTCACGTCGCGATCACCGCGCTCGACGGGCTGGACGCGGACGGCGGCCTGACAATCGAGCTCTGGGTCGCGAGGCCGGCGGAGGGCGGCGGCGGACCTCTCGTCGAGCTCGTGTCGGAAGACGGAGCGGCGCTTCGTGTCGCCCTCGACGCGGGCAGCATCGTCTCGAGCTTCCTCGGCTCGGGCGACGAGGCCGCCGTCGAGCTCAGGACGGCGGCCGATGCGATCGGTGACGGGTTCCACCATGTCGCGCTCACCTACGACGGCACGGCGAGCCGGATCTTCGTGGACGGCGTAGCGGCCGGCTCGCTCGAGGGCGCGCGCGAAGTGCCGGTGATGCCGGACGTGGTGCTCGGCTTCCACGACGACATGGACGAGATGCGGGTCAGCTCGCTCACGGGCACGCTCGACGAGGTCGCGCTCTACGGACGCGCGCTCGCCGCGGACGAGCTCGCGCTCGACGTCAGGGCTGCGCGCGAGGGGCCGATCGCGCGTGACTTCGTGCTCTTCGCGTGGTCTCGGTGATCCCGAGGCAGCGGCAGCCGCACCCTGATGCCGTCCGATGGCGGCTTCGCGCGCTCGTCCTGACCAGCGCGGTGCTCGCAACCGTCGTCACCGCGCCTGCGCGCGCCCAGGCCGTTCGCGACGTGCTCGGTGCGGGGCGCTGCGGGGGAGAAGCGCCAGAGGTCCTGGGTCTCGCCCAGCAGATCGCGTCGACCCAGGCGTGCATGTACCCCGGCTCGCTCGTGCGAATCGGCGGCGGAGGGGGCGTCGTCCTCCGCGCGCCGCTTCCGTACGCGACCCCGGCAGTCGCAGCGGCGCTCGGCCGGGCGGCGTCGGGCACGCGCATCACGGTCAACGCCGCGCTCCGCACCGTCGTGCAGCAGTACGTCATGCGCTGGCGCTGGGACCATCGGATCCGCGCGGGCTGCGTGGCCGCTCCCACCGCGGCGTACGGCCGCGGGACACACAACTCGGGCGGCGCGCTCGACATCAACGAAGCGGGGGCCGTGCTCGGCGCGATGACGCGCGCGGGCTTCAGGTGGGGCGGCTACTGGACCCCTCCGGACAGGGTCCACTACTACATCATCGCGACCGCGCACGACGTGCAGGCCTTCCAGCACCTGTGGAACTCCAACCATCCTGAGGATCGGATCGCCGAGGACGGAGCGTGGGGGGGCGGGACGGAGGCGCGCATGCTCGCGAGCCCCGCGGGCGGCTTCGCGCACGATGGCTGCGCAGTCGATCGCGACGGCGACGGCTCGCCCGAAGGAGAAGACTGCGACGACGCCGATCCGCGGCGCAGCCCGCGCTTGCCAGAGGCGTGCGACGGAATCGACAACGACTGCAACGGCTTGCCCGACGACATGCTCACGCGGGTGTGTGGGACGGACGAGGGCGAGTGCCGCGCGGGGATCCAGACGTGCATCGACGTGGCGTGGGGCGCGTGCGTCGGAGAGATCCCGCCCGCGGTCGAGTCGTGCGACACGCTCGACGACGACTGCGATGGCGCGGTCGACGAGGAACGCACGTGCGAGCACGACGATGCGGCGGCGGCCGCGCTCTTCACGCGCGCGTCGAGCGACGTGGACGGCGACGGGCGCGCCGATGCGTGCATGCGGCTTCCGTCCGGCTTCATGTGCGTGATCGCCGGAGCGGCCGGCTTCGATCGCGCGGTGCGCGGGCCGGTGATGGCCGACGAGGATGGCTGGGACGATGGCCGCACTTATCGCTCGGTGCGCATGGGCGACGTGGACGGCGACGGCCTGGACGATCTCTGTGCCCGGCAGGGCGACCGCGTCGTCTGCTGGCAAGCGAGCGGTGAGGGCTTCGACGAGAGCCTCGTCACGTTGCCGCTCGGCGAGCCATCGCCCGGCGCGCGCGACACGGAGCTCTGGCTTGCAGACGTCGACGGCGACGCGCGCGCCGACCTGTGCGTGCGTAGCGTCGACGGGCTTCGGTGCGCCGCGAGCACCGCGGGGACGCTGGCGCTGCACGCGCTGGCCGACGCGGAAGGCTTCGACGACGTCGCGCGCCACGGCAGCATCCGCTTCGGCGACGTGGACGGCGACGGCAGAGAGGACGTATGCGCGCGCGTCGCGGACGGGCTCGCGTGCTGGCTCGCGTCGCGCACCGGCTTCGAGACACAGATCCGGGGGCCGCGCTGGTCCGACGCGGCAGGATATGCGGAGCCGCGCTACGGCAGCACGATTCGACTCGCGGACGTCGATGGCGACGGGCGAGCGGATGCCTGCGCGCGGGGTCCGGACGGCTTCGCGTGCTGGCTCGCGACGGGCATGGGCTTCGGCGAAGCGCATCGTGGGCCCGACACGCGGGAGGGTTGGGACGAGCGCTCCGTGTACGCGACGCTGCGCATGGGCGATGTCGACGGCGACGGCCGAGAAGACGTGTGCGCGCGCCTGACGGACGGCGTGCACTGCTGGCTCTGGACGGGAGAGAGCTTCGCGGGCGAGGTCTCGGGGCCCGCGCTCTCCGACGACGCGGGCTGGAGCGCCGCGCCGCGCTATTCGTCGCTGCGCCTGGCCGACGTCGACGGCGACGGGCGCGCGGACGTCTGCGCGCGCGGGCCCGAGGGCCTCTCTTGCTGGCTCGCGGACGGCCTCGGCTTCCCGAGGCAGGTGGGCGCGAGCGCGTGGAGCGATGTCCTCGGCCTCGGGGATCCTGCGTTCGGTGCAACCCTCACGATCGCAGGCCCAGGGAGCGAGCGCGCGAGCGACGACGCGCTGGTGGGCAGCTGCGCATGCAGGGCGGGCGGGCGTCGCGGCGGCGGGAGCACGGGGGGGCTATCGGTGCTCGTGGCGGTGTTCATCGCGTGCGGCTGGCGGAAGCGGGCCGCGAGGCGGCTGCTGGCAGATCGGTGAAGGCGAAGCGCCGCTGACTTCATGCGCCACCGTCGAGCGATTCGGCCCTCTGCGCTCCTGATCGCCTTCGCAGAACATGGGTCCCGCGGAAGAGGTGCATCTCCCTCTGAGCGAGCGTAGCGATTCGGAAGGCCCTGTCGGGGGCGGCACCTCCGGCTCGCTGCTCATTTCGCACACGTCGAAGCGTCTCGCTGGTCGCGTCTCGCTGGTCCGCCTCGGCTGTCAACGGCCGCTCTCGCGGCGTCGCGGTTTTCCGGCGCCGCCTTGTTCGTCGCTCGCTCCCAGTCCGCGCCGTCTCGCGAGCACACGCTTCCCTCGGCGCGCGCTCGTCACACCGGCTCTCACGCACCGACGTCGAGCTGGCACTGCGGCGGCGCCCGTGCCGGCGCCGTCGGCATCGCGCGCACGTCGAGCCTGTGGGCGGCGAGCATCCGCGCGAGGCTCTTCTTCTCCAGGATGTTCGCCACGTGCTTCATGCGGTGGCCGCACTCGCACGCGAGCACGTCGAGCCCGAGAGAGCTTCTCCCGAGCGGCGCCGGGGCGAGCCCGATTCGCCAGCTGAGCCAGTGCGCGAACGAGCTCGCATTGGGGTGCAGCCAGAAGCCCGTGGGGGCGAGTGCCCGAAGGATGGCGAGCTGCCGATGCGTGGCGACCTCGAGATGGGCAGTCAGATCGGCGAGCTCATGCTCGAGAGAGTCGATGTCTGTGGTCATGAGTGGACGACGCGAGAGGCCGAGTCGGACTGACGTGCTTTGATGAGGCATTCCGCATTTCGTCCAGCCTGCGGCGGACGTTCCCGCGGAGACGAGCCAGCATCGCCTCCGCGATGGTGCCTGGCCATTCGCTCGAATTGAACAGAGCGGACACCGTCGCGGATGGGGGCCCCGCTCCCACGAGGGCGCGCGCCTCACTCCGCGAGAGTGGCGACACGCGCGCCGCTGCCCACACGGCGGAGGCTGGCCGCCAGTGCTCGCGCCGCGGCCACGGGGAGATCGTCGGCGAGCACGACCTCCTCGCCGGCGTGCTCGACGCACAGGCACGCGCGACTTCGCGCGACGTGCACGCGAAGGCTCGCGAGAGCGCACGCCGGAACGACGACGCGCAATGGGTGGCGTCGGTTGGCCGTGCGCGTGATGATCAGCTCGGCGCCCTCATGGCAGTCCAGCGTCGTCACCGCGGGCGCGGGAGGATCCACGTTCCGCCCGCCCGTGAGAGACGCGACGAAATCGTAGAGACCGGAGATCGCGCGCCCGAACACGGGTAGCGCACCGTACGCCCCACCAGCGATCAGCACCAAGATGAAGGTCGCGAACACGCGCCCGAAGAACGGCGGAACGATCGAAGCGACGATGAGGATCGGTAGGACGCTCACTCCGAGCGCGAGGATGACCTCTCCCACGCGGTGGTAACGCGCATGCGACGATCGGCCCGAGCTGCGGATCACGGCTCGAAGGCCGCCGCCCTGGAGCCGCGCGGGGTCGCGATAGCTCGCGCGCGGTCGAACGATCTCCAGCGTCGAGATCTCGAGCTCGGTCGTCTCCGGCGGCACGTACTCGAGGCGTGGAGGCGCGGGCGGTGCTTTGCGACGCCGCTCCACGGGGCGCGTCGGCGCCGTCGCGACGATGCTGTCCCACGGCTCCTGCGGCGCGCTCCACACGCCATCACGCTATCACTTTACCAGTCCTTCCGCTGAAGCCAAAGCGCGTATGCGAAGGCCACGAGCCCTCCAGGGTCCAGAACCATGGGTATCCACAACCATGGCCGCGTTGGAGAAAAGCACGCCATGCCGAGGCCCAGGGCTAGCCCGCCCAGCAGCGGAATGGGGGCGAGCGTAGCGATTCGGAAGGCCCTGTCGGGCTGGACGATCCTCCCGGGCGGGGGCCTTCGCCGCCGCAGCCGCCGGTGCCCCGAGATGTGATCATCGGCTCGCTCTGCGGCCCGCTGCCGTCCGTGCTCTTGGAGCACACCCGTTCGCAGTCCGCTCCCGCGAGCACTCCTGTCGTGATCGACCTCTCTAGGGCCGGAAGGCTGCCGGCACCGCGAGCCACTCGAGCGTGCGCGCGAGGTCGTTCTCCGCGGCCGGGAGCTCTCGGTTCGCTCCCGCGAGCCGCACGAGCGTGCGTGAGTCCGCCGCCACCCACGGCAGCGCGGGGAACGAGGTCCACTCCATGGAGTAGCCCCAGAGGCGCTGTTCCGTCGCGTACGAGCCGCGGATTCCCTCGAGGGACGTGCGTGTGGCCGCGAGGACGTGACCGTTCGTTCCGTCGATCGCGACGACGTGCCCGAGGTGGGAGAGATACAGCAGGCCGCCGCGCCCTCGCACGACCTGATAGTGGAGGAGCTCGTGCGAGGCGGCGCTCTCCCACGCGATCGATCCCTGCACGAGGTCGAGCACGACGAGGCTGAACGCGTCGTCTCGGCTCAAGAGGACTGGAACGAAGTCGCTCAGCTCTCCGCGCAGCGGGTAGTACGCCGCGGCACGGTGATCGGGCTCGCCACCGATCGTCAGGGGCTCGGTGTCTACGCCGAGCTCGATTCGACTGCGAACCGCACCGTCACGCCCGACGACGACGACGTGCGAACGGGGGCGCCGGTCGGTCGAGGTCTCCACCGCGAAGAAGACGAGATCCTCGCCGTGACGGCCGCATGTGCGGGCGAGCCGGAGGACGGGCGATGGGGGCGTGAGCGCATGTCTCTCCAGGATCGGCGGATCGGCTCCCAGGTCCGCGCGGATCAGCTCGCCATCGAGCAAGTAGAGCGCTTGGCCGATGAGACACCCATCGCCGTGGACGTCGACCGGCGCTGCGAGGCGCGTCTCGGTGTCGGCGTCGAGCGAGATGACGTGCCAGCTCGCGTCGCGGTAGGCGAGTCGCGTCGCGCTCTCGTCGACGATCGGGTCGTAGACCTCCTCGCTCGGCGCGTGCGTCCATCGCACGTGTCCGTCGGCCAGAGAGAGACCGAGCAACTGACTCCCCGCGTGGCCCTCGAACGAGACCACGACCTCGTGCGCGTGGAGGATGGGCTGCGTGGTCGCTCGTCCCCCGAACGCGCGCTCCCAGAGGAGCCGACCGGAGCTCGCCTCGAGGGCCACGAGCCGCGTGTCGTCGTGCCCCTCGACGCTCGCGATCACGATGCTGCCGTCGGTCGCAATCCCGTGTCCTGCCCCGCTTGCGGCCGGTGGGCCGCTGAGATCGGACGTCCACACGCGTCGGCCATCGGCGCCCACGCGCAGCAGCCACCATCGCGACGGTCCTTCTCCGTAGTTCGCGCGCACGAGCACCAGCGCCTCGTCGTCCGAGAGCGGGAGGATCCCGGCGATGAACCCTGCGTCGGGTCGCATCGCCCAGTAGGCGAGCGCGAGAGCGACGAGCACCACCGACACGCCGACGACCATGCGTCGGAGTGTCGTCCTTCGATCCGTACCGGCGTGCATGCGGTCGGACATCTCACGGCTCACCCGGAGCGTCCAGTCGCTAGCCGGCGAGACCACCCAGGGGTCGGTCGGGCTCCAGATGCACGTCGACGTGCCGTAGCCGGAGCGTAGCGATTCGGAAGGCCCTGTCGGGCGCGTGCACCTCCGGCTCGCTGCTCATTTCGCACGCGTCGAAGCGTCTCGCTGGTCCGCCTCGGCTGAGCGTAGCCGGCATGAACGCCAATTTCGCGCACGCGTTCGAGGATATCCGAACGGAACGTTCCCGTCTCGGTGTAGGCGCGGGCTCGTTGGCGATCAGGCACGGCGGCTCGACGTCGCTCGCGGGCGTTGCACGTCACGCCCGTCGGCGTCTCGCGCGGGCTCCGACTCGCTGCGGACAGAACCGTTCCTCGCGGCGCGCTCCATCGCGGCCGTTCAGAGGTAGTCGTGCGTTTCGTGCTCGTCGGGTGGGCCGCAGGCCGGATGGAGGGGGAGCTGCTCGGTCCAGAGAGCGAGGCCCTCGAGGAGCGCGCGTACCCTCTTCCTGTCGAGCACGACCTCCACGAACCTCAGCCGCTCGCCGCAGTTCGGGCACGCGAGGACGTCTAGTCCGAAGGAGTACTTCATCAAGGCCGCCCACTAGGAATCGGGGCGCACGCCGCGCTCGTTCTCCGGGCACGGAACGATGTCGCCCCTGCCCTTCGCGTGCGCCCCGAGCACGCCGAGAAGCTCACGCCCACGCTCACGTCCGAGCTCCGCGGGTCGATCGATCGCGTCTGGACGATGTGGAGCGACCCGCGAAAGCTCGAGCGCTGGTGGGGCCCGCCCACGTATCCGGCGACGTTCGTCGAGCACGCCCTCACGCCGGGCGCGCGCGTGACCTACTTCATGACGGGACCGAGCGGCGATCAGCACCACGGCTGGTGGCGCATCCTCGCCGCGGTGGGCCCGTCGTCGCTCGAGTTCGAGGACGGCTTCGCCGACGCCGCGGGCCAGCCGAACCTGCAGATGCCGACGACGAAGGTGCACGTCTCGCTCGTCGAGAGCGCGGGCACGACGACCATGACGATCGTCTCGAGCTTCTCGTCGATCGCACAGATGGAGAAGCTCGTCGCGATGGGCATGGTCGAGGGGCTGGAGCGTAGCTCGTCCAAACGGCCTCCCGTGCGCATGAACCTCCCCCGCGTTCGGCATCCAGCACCGGGAACGAGCATCACGAAGGCGTTCCTCGGTGTCAACGTCCGGCTCGCGAGGAGCGTCGCGCGCGCTTCGGCGCGCTGAGGCGCGTCGCGGTCGTGCGCGGGTCGCA
>JBBSAT010000218.1:0-13351 GCA_038252025.1 Polyangiales bacterium
AAGCGGTCTTCTGCGTCGAGGGCGAGGGCGAGATCGAGGCCCTCGACGATGGTCGTCGCTGGCCGATCGTGCCGGGAACCGTGTACGCGCTCGACAAGCACGATCGGCACGTGCTGCGGGCGCGGAGCGACCTCGTCCTGCTCTGCGTGTTCAACCCACCGGTCACTGGCCGTGAGACGCACGACGCGAGCGGCGCGTACCCGGCTGCATCGGTCGACACCGACACCGCGGAGTGAGCTGGGCGTGATCATCGTCGCCGCCTTCGCCGCGTGCATGCTCCTGTTCGCCGTGGTCGGCGCTGCGTCCACACGGCGCAGTCGCGCGTCGAGCGAGGACTACCTGCTCGCGGGCCGCGACGTGCCCGCGTGGCTCGCAGCGCTCTCGGCCGTCGCGACGAACAACAGCGGCTACATGTTCATCGGCCAGATCGGCATGACCTACGCGGTGGGACTGCGCAGCATCTGGCTCGCCGTCGGCTGGATCGTGGGCGACGCGCTCGTCTGGTGGCGCATCCACCGAGCGATCCGCGAGCGCTCCGCGGCCGAGGGCGCGCGGTCGGTGCCCACGTTCATCGGAGGACCGGAGCGGTCGCGCGAGATCGTGGTCGTCGCCGCGCTCCTGGTGCTCGCGTTTCTCGGAACCTACGCCGCCGCCCAGCTCCAGGCGGGGAGCAAAGCGCTGCACGCAGTGCTCGGGTGGGACGAGTGGATCGGCATCGTCATCGGCGCGGTGATCGTCCTCTTCTATTCGTACGCGGGCGGCATCCGCGCGTCGATCTGGACCGACGCTGCGCAGTCCTTCGTGATGATCGGTGCGATGTTCACGCTGCTCGCATGGGCACTGTTCCGCATCGGCGGGCTCGGGGCGCTCATGGACGCGCTCGCCTCGGAAGACCCGAGCCTCGTCGATCCGTTCGCGAGCGATGCGCCCTGGGGCATCGGCCCCTGGGCCCTCGGCTGGATCGGCGGCGGGCTCGGCGTGCTGGGCCAGCCGACGATCCTCGCGCGCACGATGTCCTTGAAGCGGCCCGAGGACGTGCCGCGCGCGGGCGTCGTCTACTTCGCGTGGTTCATCCCGTTCTTCGCGGCGACGATCGCCATCGGGCTCTGTTCGCGTGTTCTCCTTCCGGATCTCGCGGACCCGGAGCTCGCGATGCCGACGCTCGCGCAGGGCCTGCTGCCGGATGCGCTCGTCGGGCTGATGCTGGCAGGCGTGTTCGCAGCGACGATGAGCACCGCGGACTCTCAGATCCTCGCGTGCTCGGCGGCGCTCACCGAAGACCTCTTTCCGGGACACGGGAAAGGCTATCTGGCGAACAAGCTCGCGACGGCCGCGGTGACGCTCATCGCCCTGGGCATCGCGCTCACGGCGAACAGCAGCGTGCTCGCGCTCGTGCTCTACGCGTGGGCTGCGCTCGCCGTGACGCTCGGCCCCGTCGTCGCCGTGCGGGCCGCGGGGTGGCCGCTCTCCGGCCCGGTGGGAGTGGCGATGATGGGCGCCGGCCTCGCGGCGATGCTCGCGTGGCGAGCGCTCGGGCTGAGCGATGCGATGTACGAGATTCTCCCCGGCATGCTGACCGCGGCGCTCGTCTACGGGCTCGCGCGTGCCGCCGGAGTGATGAGCCAGCCCGATGGCGCGGCGCCGAGGGTGCTCGCGGAAGGAGCGGAAGAGCCATGATCCGGATGGAAACGACGAGCGCGCGTGCCGATGCGCGCGACGGCGAAGCGATCGAAGACGCTTATCCGACCCGGCGGGGTGGAGCGACACGCATCCTGCCGCGTCGCGATCCCGTGCTGCACGGCGCGCGCGGAGCGAGCGAGTCGGGACCGATCGGTCCGGAAGGTCTCGAGCGCTACGCCCGAGATGGCTTCTGGGTCATGCCGGAGGTGCTCTCCGGCGAGGAGATCGCGTCGCTGCTCGCCGCGCTCGAGCGCTGGAAGCGCGAGCCCCTCGGCGGTGCCGAAGACGGCGTCATTCACGAGAAGGGCTCGAGCGAACAGCGCTCTCTCTTCGCGTTGCACGAGCGCGCCGATGCGTTCGGAGCGCTCGTGCGGCACCCGACGCTCGTCGGTGCGGCGCGCCAGATCCTCGGCGGCGACGTCTACGTGCACCAGTCGCGGCTCAACCTGAAGGCCGCGCTCGGCGGAGCGGGGTTCTCCTGGCACTCGGACTTCGAGACGTGGCACGCAGAAGACGGCATGCCGCGCATGCGCGCGCTGAGCGCGTCGATCTTCCTGACCGCGAACCACGCGTGGAACGGGCCGCTGATGTTGATCCCGGGATCGCACCAGCGCTTCATCTCGTGCCCATCGACCACGCCGCCCGATCACTACCGAGCATCGCTGGTGGAGCAGGAGATCGGCACGCCGAGCGCAGAAGCGCTCCGTGAAGCGTTCGGCGAGACGGGCCGGATCGAGCTCGCGCTCGGCGCGCCGGGATGCGTCGTGCTCTTCGAGTGCAACACGCTTCATGCGTCGACGGCCAACCTCTCCCCGGTCGCGCGATCGAACGTGTTCGTTTGCTACAACGCGGTGGACAACCGCCTCGTCGATCCGTTCGGCGCGACGACCAAGCGACCGAGCTTCCTCGCCAGCCGGGACTTCACCCCGATCTCTCGCTGAGCCGTCGGGGCGATACACTGGGGCGATGCAGGATCCGGAGCTGCTGCGACGGCTGTTGCGCGCGAAGGACCGTATGGACGCCGCCTCGCACCAGGAGTGGCCCGTCCGGCGGCTCGCTCGCGTGAGCGGCGTCTCCGAGGCTCACTTCGCGCGCTCGTTCAAGGAGGCGTTCGGCGTGCCGCCGCACCGCTACCTGCTCACGCGGCGGATCGAGCGCGCGACGGCGCTCCTGCGCGACACGGACCTGCCGATCACCGAGGTCGCGTCGAGGGCGGGCTACAAGAGCCTCGGCACCTTCGGTCGTACGTTCCGGGACGTCACCGGCGAGAGCCCGGGCGATCTCCGGGCCCGCCAGAAGGCCGCTGTACACGACCTCGAGAGCGTGCCGGGCTGCTTCCTCCACGCCGCGCATCGTCCCGACCTCACGATCGCAGTTTCGGAGAAGCGACGACAGGACGCGTGCGGTACGACCGACCCTCACACAGCGGAGGTCACATGAGCCAGGGAGTCGGAGTGGTCGGTGTCTACGTGCGCGATCAGGACGAAGCGCTCGCGTTCTACACGGAGAAGCTCGGGTTCCGCGTCCACACGGACGCCAAGAACGGTAGCTACCGCTGGCTGACGGTGCAGCATCCCGATCAGCCGTCGTTCCAGCTCGGCCTGTTCACGCCGGGCGCGCCTACGGTCGACGAGGCGACCGCGCAGACGCTGCGCGAGGCGGTGGCGAAGGGCGCGATGCCTCCGCTCGTGCTCGTCGTCGACGACGTGCACGCGGCCGCGGAGCGGATGAAGGCGCGCGGCGTCGAGCTCACGCAGGAGCCCATCGCGCGGTTCGGTGGCGTCGACGCGGGCTTCCGGGACCCGTCCGGCAACGGATGGAAGCTGACCCAGGCGCGCTGACGCGTCGGTGCTCGCGATGACGGCCGCGTCGTGCTCGCGCTGCGTCGTATGATGCGCGGCGCCCGCGCCGTGCGCCCACACCCCGAGGCTCAGCCATGAAGTCCGAGAAGCCCCCGCGCTCGTCTCACGTCGCCACGAGCCCGCGCCCGGGCGTCCAGCGCCCGGAGGCGCGCGTGACGCCCTCGGAGCAGATCGATCAGCACATCGCCGGCGTCACCGACTGGCGCGGCAAGGTGCTCGCCACGATCCGACGGATCATGATGGCAGCCGACCCCGCGGTGACGGAGGACTGGAAGTGGATGGGGACGCCCGTCTGGTACTGCGACGGGATCGTCTCGCTGGCCAACCCGCACAAGGGGAAGGTGAAGTGGACCTTCGCCTACGGGGCTCACTTCGACGACGTCGACGAGCTGTTCAACGCGGGCCTCGAAGGAAACGAGCGGCGCGCGATCGACTTCGTCGAGAGCGACCGGCCGAACGAGGCGGCGCTCCGGCGTCTCGCGAAGACGGCGATCGCCTACAACCGGTCTCGACTGAAAGCCAAGGCAGCGCCCGCCCCGAAGGCCGCCCGCAGCACGGCGAAAGCGAAGGCGAAGGCGAAGACCCCCGCGAAGGCGAAGGCGAAGAAGCGCTCCTGAAGCGCGACCCCCGACGGCGGACACGGCCCGCCCGTTGCTCCGAAGCGCTCGGAGGGACGCCCCATGAAGCTCACTGTCATCATGCCCGCGATCGAGGGCTGCGAGGCGCACAGCTGCGCCTTCAACCAGAACGGCGGCTGCCACGCGCGGGCCATCACCGTAGGCGACGGGACGCACGCGCAGTGCGACACGTTCGTCGGAACCCAACCCCACACCGCGTCGACGGAGAGAGCGGGTGTCGCCGCCTGCAAGGTCGTGGCGTGCCGCTACAACCGAGACCTCGAGTGTGGGGCCGAATCGATACGCATGCAGCGCCACCGCAGCCACGCGGACTGCGCGACGTTCGCGGCCTGAGGCCGGTCACTCCTCCGGCTTCGTCTCGAGCCCGTACTTGTGCAGCTTCTCGTGCAGCGTCGCGCGGCCGATGCCGAGGCGCTTGGCCGCCTCCGTACGATTGCCGCCGCACGCGCGGAGCGCCTGGGCGATCAGCCCGCGCTCGTAGGCCTCGACGCGCTCTTTGAGGCCCGCCTCGGTCGAGCCGATGCCCGAGCCGCCCGCCGGGAGTAGCTCCGGATCGAGCGTCCCGTCGCTCGAGAGCGCGACGAGGCTCTCCACGGCGTTCTCGAGCTCGCGCACGTTGCCTGGCCAGCGCTGCGCGATGAGCCGCGGAAGGAGCTCGTCCGGGATGTGGAGCGGGCCCGTCCCGAACCGCTCCACCGCGCGCTGGAAGAAGTGGTGGAAGAGCAGCGCCACGTCCTCGGGGCGCTCACGGAGCGGCGGCACGGTGAGGTGGACGACGTTCAGGCGATAGAAGAGGTCCTCGCGAAACTGACCCTTCTCCACGAGCTCGCCGAGGTTCCGATGCGTCGCCGCGAGGATGCGGACGTCGATCGGGATGGCGCGCTCCTCTCCGACGGCGCGGACCTCGCCCTCCTGAAGAACGCGGAGGAGCTTCGCCTGCGTGCGCGGATCCATCTCGCCGATCTCGTCGAGCAGGAGCGTCCCTCCGTCGGCCTCGCGGAAGAGCCCGTGACGCGCACGGTGTGCACCGGTGAACGCACCCTTTGCGTGCCCGAAGAGCTCCGCCTCCGCGAGCTCGGCGGTGATCGCGGCGCAGTTGAAGCGGACGAAGGGCCGGGTACGGCGAGCGCTCGCGCGGACGATGGCCTCGGCGACGCGCTCCTTGCCCGTCCCGCTCTCGCCCGTCAGCAGCACGGTCACGTCCCGCGGGGCCACGCGCTGAACCAGCACCGCCAGCCGGCTCATCGCGGCCGACTCGAAGACGAGGCTCCTGCCGAGGTTCGTCTCGGCCTCCGCGCGCTCCTTGCCCTCGCGTAGCTCGGCGACCGCTCTGGCGCGCTCGATGACCTGCGTGAGCTGCTCGGGCTCGAAGGGCTTCCGGAAATAGTCGAACGCACCGAGCTTGAGGGCCTCGACCGCGTGCCGCTCCGAGCCGTGGGCCGTGATCATCACCACGAGCGGCATCGCAGCGGAGCGCGCCTTGAGCTTGGCGAGAAAGCCCATCCCGTCGAGACGCGGCATCCGCAGATCGCTGAGGATCAGCGCCGGGGTCAGCGTCTCGAGCCGCTCGAGCGCAGCCACGCCATCCTCGGCCTCGGCGACCTCGAAGCCCGCGTCCTCGAGATACGCGCGGAGCGTGTAGCGGATGGCCGCGTCGTCATCGACGATGAGCGCGAGCAGCGAGCTCACGCCGCGACTCCGAGCGTGGCCTTGGGCTCACGCGGCAGGAGTAGCTCGGCCATCGTCCCTCCGCTCGGGCGCGCACGGAGCTCGAGCTCGCCCCCGTGCTGTCGAGCGAGGCCGCGCGCCACCGCGAGCCCGAGCCCGTTGCCCTGGGTCTTGGTCGTCGCGCCGACGGTGAACAGCTTCTCGGCGATCTCCGGGTCGACCCCCTCGCCATGATCGATCACACGGACGCCGAGCCCACCGTTCGGCCGCCGTTCGATCTCGATCTCCACGTGCGCTCGTGGTGGGCTCGCTTCGATCGCGTTCTGTACGAGGTTGATCAGCACGGAGCGGAGCTTGCGCGGATCCGCGCGGTGGCCGAGCGCGCCGGCCGGAGAGACGGTGATCGTGACGTCGCGCTGCTGGGCCATCCCCTCGTGCAGCGCCGCCACCTCGCGCGCGAGCGCCGTCACGTCGACCTCCTCGGCTTGTAGCGGGATCAGCGGGCGAGAGTAGTCGAGGAACTCGCCCAGGATGCCCTGCATGCGGTCGACCTCGCGGCGGAGCACGTCCACGCGCTCGGCCGTCGTGCCCTCGACGTCCTTTCGCACGAGCGCCGCGAGGCCCTTCACGCTGGCGAGCGGGTTCTTGAGCTCGTGCGCGATCTCCGCCGAGAGCGCGGTGAGCGTGCGGCTCTGCTCCGCATAGGCGTTCAGCGTGCGCTCCTGATCGAGCACGTAGCGGCTGACCATCTCGTCCACCGCGTCGCGAAAGAACGCACCGAGCTTGCTGCCGGCGAGCAAGACCACCGTGTAGATCGCGGCGGCGAAGTACGGGCCCAGGCCAGGCGTCCCGCTGTCGGAGTAGAGCCCGTGGAAGATCGGCAGGACGATGCCGGGCAGCAGGTTCGAGGCGTGGACGATGGCGAAGATCCAGATGACCGGGATCTGAACCAGCACCAGGAACCCGAGGGAGAACGAGCGGGGCGTGAAGATCGCGATGCCGATCACGACGAGGACCGCGGCGGGGAGCAGCGGGCTCGCGATCCCGCCCGAGCCGAAGATGACGATCAGCTGCGCGCTCGCCGTCGCTGCGACGTTCGCGTTGACGCGCCGGTCTCCGATCCGAGTGGCGACCCGCGACTCCACGAGCGCGAGGATGGTGACCCCGACCACGGTCGAGAGGATGAGCGCCACGCGCCACGGCGCTGGGTCGAGGAACATGAACAGGCTCGCGACGACGGCGATGCCGGGCGTCATGAGGAGCCGCACGCGGAAGAGACCGCCGAGCATCCTGGCGCGAACGAGCTCGTGAAGGGAGCGGAGCGCCGGGCTGGTGGGCTGCACGAACATGGCGACTCAGCAAAGCGCGGGCCGGGCTCGACTGCAA
Source organism: Polyangiales bacterium (assembly GCA_038252025.1). GTDB lineage: Bacteria > Myxococcota_A > Polyangia > Polyangiales > Sandaracinaceae > JBBSAT01. The sequence continues at coordinate 7,235 of JBBSAT010000218.1, forward strand.
AGGAAGACGACGGATCCGCCGGAGATCCGACGGTGTTTCTCCCGAGCGTCCGGAGGTCCGGCGGGCGCGTCCGGAACCTCGAACGAGAGGCGCCGATCGCGACGCGCGACAGCTGACTTCTCGCAAGAACGCCACGGCACGACGGTTGCGTAGGCGCACCGCATGGGTCGTCCTCTCATCATCGGCGCGCTCGTCTCCGCTCTCCTCATCTTCGCGCTCTACGCGCGCATCCGAGCCCAGGAGGCCTCGCAGATGGGCCCGTCGGGCGGCTCGGGCGTCATCGAGGGAACGAGCGTGGATCTCGGCTCGCGGATCGGTGGCCGGCTCGCGCGCGTGGTCGTCGACGAAGGCGACGAGGTCCACGCCGGGGACCTGGTCGCTCAGCTCGACTGCAGCGAGCCGGAGGCGCGGCTCGCGGAGGCCGACGCGCGTATCTCCGTCGCGCAGGCGCAGGCCGACGCTGCCCGCGCGCAGGTCACCGTCGCGCACCGTTCGCGCGGCGCGGCCACTCAGCTGGCGCGCGCCGCCGACGCACAGGTGTCGGTGGTCGAGACGCACGCGACGACCGCAGAGCGAGAGCTCGCGCGCATCAGCACGCTAGGCGAGTACGCGCCGACGCAGCGCCACGACACCGCGGTCGACAGCCTGGAGGCGTTGCAGGAGCAGCGCGCCGGAGCCGTCGCGCAGCGAGCCGCTTCGCGAGCGCAGGCGACCGTCGCGGGCGCGCAGGGCGACGCTGCAGAGGCGGCTGCGGTCGCGGCCGAGCGAACGCTGACGGCGCTGGCCGCCGTGAGGCTCGTCGCACAGATCGCCGTCGACGAGTGCAGCGTGCACGCCATGCGGGACGGCACCGTCGACGAGGTGTTCTACGAGTCCGGTGAGGTCGTGGCGCCCGGCGCGGTCCTCGTCCGGATGGTCGATCTCACCAGCGTGACCGCGACGTTCTACCTCCCCAACGCGGAGCTCTCGGCCGTGGCCGTCGACCAGCACGCGCACGTCATCGCCGACGCGTGGCCCGGCCAGACGTTCGACGGCGACGTCGAGACGGTCGCGACCCAGGCGGAGTTCACGCCCCGCACGGTCCAGACGCGCACCGACCGCGACCGGCTCGTCTATCCGGTGAAGATCCGGATCGCGAACCCGGACCGCCTCCTCCGGCCCGGGATGCCCGTGCAGGTCACGCTGGTGGCGAGCCCGTGAGCGACGCCCCGAAGGAGAGCGTCGTCGCGCTCTCGGCCGAGAACCTCGTGAAGCGCTTCGGAAAGACGGAGGCCGTGCGCGGCATCTCGTTCTCGATCCCGCGCGGTGAGCTCTACGGGCTCATCGGCCCGGACGCGGCGGGAAAGACGACGACGCTGCGGATGCTCTCCGGTCTCGTCCGTCCGACGTCCGGACAGGTGCGCGTGCTCGGCGTCGATCCGTTCGCGCGCGGCGGCTCGAAGATGCGCGAGATCATCGGCCTCGTTCCGCAAGAGCACAGCCTCTACGGCGACCTCTCCATCGAGGAGAACCTCGACTTCTTCTCGGCCCTCTACGGGCTGGGGAGGAAGGAGTACATCGAGCGGCGGGCGCGTCTCCTCGAGATCACGCGCCTCGGCCCGTTCCTGGCGCGACGCGCGTCCCAGCTCTCGGGCGGCATGTACAAGAAGCTCGCGCTCTCGTGCGCGCTGCTCCACCAGCCGGAGGTGCTGCTCCTCGACGAGCCCACGAACGGCGTGGACCCCGTCAGCCGGCGCGAGCTCTGGGAGCTCATCTACGAGTTCGTCGGCCAGGGCATGGCGGTGATCGTCTCGACTCCGTACATGGACGAGGCCGCGCGCTGTCATCGCGTCGCGCTCGTTCACGCCGGTCAGATCCTTCGCGAAGGGGCTCCGGGCGACCTGGTGCGGAGCTTCCCGGGGACCTGCGCGGAGATCGTGGGCGGCGACCGCGAGCGCGTACACGAGATCGTCGAGAGCCTCCCCGAGGTCGTCGCCGCATCACCGGCCGGCGCGCGCCTGCGCTGCGTGATGGTGCCGAACGGCGAAGCCGCCGTCGCGGCGAAGCTGGCGCCGGAAGGCGCGCACCTGGTCCCGAGCCCGCCGGACTTCGAGGACCTCTTCCTGTTCGAGATCGCGATGGCCGAGCACGGAACGAAGGTCGCGGCGTGAGCGACGGGCCGAGCAGTGAGCACAGCATCGAGGTGAGCCACCTCGCGAAGGCGTTCGGCACCTTCAAGGCCGTCGACGACGTCTCGTTCCACGTCGAGAAGGGCGAGATCTTCGGCTACCTCGGCGCCAACGGCGCGGGCAAGTCGACCACGATCCGGATGCTCTGCGGACTGCTCAAGCCCACGAGCGGGACCGCTCTCGTCGCTGGCTTCGACATCGCGAAGAACCCCGAAGGCGTGAAGCGATCGATCGGCTACATGTCGCAGAAGTTCTCCCTCTATCTCGACCTCACGGTCGAGCAGAACCTCGAGTTCTTCGGGGGCATCTACGGGGCGGGCGGCAAAGAGCTCCGGATGCGCATCGATCGCGCGCTGGACGAGGTCTCGATGCAGGAGCTCCGGACGACGCTGACCGGAGCCCTCCCAGGCGGTCTACGTCAGCGGCTCGCCCTCGCCTCCTCGCTGCTCCACCGCCCGAGCATCGTGTTCCTCGACGAGCCCACGGCAGGCGTGGATCCGAGCTCGCGCCGCGACTTCTGGAAGCTCATCCGGCACCTCTCGCAGAGCGGCACGACCGTCTTCGTGACCACGCACTACATGGACGAGGCGGAGTACTGCGCGCGGATCGGCATGATGGTCGCAGGAAAGCTCGTCGCGCTCGACACGCCGGCGGAGCTGAAGCGCACGCTCGTCCCCGGTCGGACGATCCGGATCGAAGGCGATCTCGTCGCGAGCGCGGTGCCGTCGTTGCGCGCGCACGCCGGCGTCATCGGCGCCGAGACGTTCGGCGCGGGCCTCCACGTGCGCATCGATCCAGCGCGCATGAAGGACGACCAGGTCGCCGCGCTCTGCACCGCGGCAGGCGCGCGCGTGACGCTGTCCGAGCGGGTCGATCCCACGCTCGAGGACGTCTTCATCGCGGCGGCGGACGCGGGCGCCCCGTGATGTTCTCGTCGGCCCGCCGCATCATCGCGATGGCGAAGAAGGAGGTGCTGCACGTCCAGCGCGATCCGCGCTCGCTCTATCTCGCGCTCGGTATGCCCGTCGTGCTCGTCATCCTGTTCGGCTATGGCGTGAGCTTCGACATGGATCACCTCCCCCTCGCGGTGATGGACGACGACCGAACGCCGGCGAGCCGCGAGATCGTTCAGCACCTCTACGCCTCGGGCGAGTTCGAGCGAGTCGACGCGGGCGGCCTCGCCCCGGACGAGGCGCACCGCCTCTTCGAGCAGCGGATAGCGCTCGCGGTCCTCGTGATCCCGCGCGGGTTCGAGGAGCACCTGACGCGCGGCGAGCCGCAGCAGCTGCAGCTGCTCGTCGATGGGCTCGAGAGCAACACGGCGACGCAGATCATGGGCAAGGCCGACGCCGTGGTGCGGCAGTCGGTGGCGCGCACGCTCGCAGCGAGAGGCGGCGGGCTCGCCCAGCCCTACGACGTGAGCGTCAACGCTTGGTTCAACCCGGCCTCGCGGTCGGCGCTCTTCCTCGTGCCCGGCCTCGTGGCGTTCGTGCTCGCCCTGGTCTGCGTGATGCTCACGGCGCTCACGCTCGCGCGCGAGTTCGAGCGCGGCTCGATGGCGCAGCTCTTCGTGACGCCCGTCAGCACGGGCGAGATCATGATCGGAAAGCTCCTGCCCTACTTCGCGCTCGGAGCCGTGGCCGTGCTGCTCGTCCTGGCCGCCGGGACGTGGATCTTCGACGTGCCGATGCGCGGCGACCCCATCGCGCTCGCGGTCGCGGCGTCGCTGTTTCTCCTCGGGATGCTCGGGCAGGGCCTCGTGATCTCGATCGTCACGAAGAACCAGATGGTGGCGACGCAGGTGGCCACGATGACGTCGATGCTTCCGACGCTCTTGCTCTCGGGGTTCCTCTTCCCGATCGAGAACATGCCGCTGGCGCTCCGCGTCCTGAGCAACGTCATCCCGGCGCGCTACTTCATCCACGCGCTCCGCGGAATCCTTCTCCGCGGCAACGGCTTCGCCGAGATTCGAGGCGACCTCCTCGCGCTGTCGATCTTCGCCGCGGTCGTGCTCGGGATCGGCGCGCTTCGCTTCAAGCGGGAGCTCACATGAGCTTCATGCCCGCGCTCGTCGCGGTCATGCGCAAGGAGATCCGCCAGACGGTCCGGGACAAGCGGATGGTCGCGCTGCTCCTCGTCGCCCCCGTCCTCCAGCTCTTCGTCCTGGGCAACGCCGCCGACTTCGACGTCGTCCACGTGCCCACCGTCGTGGTCGATCAAGACCAGACGCCGACCTCCCGAGACCACATCCAGAGGCTCTTCTCCGACGGGACGCTCGACATCATCGACACGGCGATGGACGTCGACAGCGCCACGCACGAGCTCGTCGTGGGCCATGCGGCGGCGGTTCTCGTCATTCCGCGCGGGTTCTCGCGGGCGCTCGAGCGCGGGCGGCCCGGAGACCCGGCCCGCGTGCAGATGATCGTCGACGGCGGCGATCCCAACCGCAGCGCCGTCGCGAGCTCCGTGACCGTCCAGTTCTTCGGCGAGTCGAGCATCGGCGTGCTCACGAAGCGGATCGCTCGAACCGGGGTGATGGGCACGACGCTCCGACGGCCCGACGTTCGGCTCGCGCCGCGCGTGCTCTACAACCCTCACCTCGAGACCTCCGTGTCGATCGTGCCCGGCATCGCCGCGATGCTGCTGCTCATCGTCACCACCATCGTCATGTCGATGGGCCTCGCGCGCGAGCGGGAGACGGGGACGCTGGATCAGATCCTGGTCTCGCCCGTGCGCCCAGTCGTGCTCCTCGTCGGAAAGATGCTGCCGTTCGCGGTCATCGGGCTCTTCGACTTCCTCCTCGCGATGGTGGTCGCCGCCTACGTGTTCGACGTCCCGGTGGTCGGCAGCTTCGCGCTCCTCACGCTCGCGACGCTGCTCTACCTGATGACCACGCTCAGCATCGGACTGCTGATCTCGACCGTCAGCTCCACGCAACAGCAGGCGTTCATGGGGGGCTTCGTCTTCATGATGCCCGCGATGCTGCTCTCGGGGATCACGACGCCGATCCGCAGCATGCCGAGCTGGCTGCAGCCGCTCACCATGGTGAACCCGCTGCGGCACTACGCAGACGTGCTGCGCGCGGTGCTCGTCCGCGGAGCGGGCATCGAAGACGTGTACCTACAGCTCCTGATCCTCGCAGCGTTCGGCGTCGTGCTCTCGACCGTCGCCAGCCTGCGCTTCCGAAAGACCGTGGAGTAGAAGCCATGACCGCATCACGTATCGCCGCATTCACACTCGCCTTCGCCCTCGCGCCGCCGGTCGCAGCCGCTCAGCCCGCGCTGCCCGAGCGCTTCGACCTCGATGCCGCGCTGCACGACGGTACGCGACCGCTCAGCGTGGACGAGGCGACGCGGCTCGCGCTGGAGCACTCACCGCGGATCGACATCGCCTCGCTGGGCGTGAGGGCCGCGAGGGCGAGCCTCTCGGCGGCGACCGTCGCGCTCGTGCCGCGGCTCGATCTGACCGGTCGCTATGCACACGTGGACGGCGTCCCCGACGGTCAGATCTTGACGGCGATGGGGAGCGTGACGATCCCGATCCCCCGCGATCAGTTCGCCTTCGGCGCGCGGCTGACGGTTCCGCTCTCGGACATCTTCTTCGCCGCGCTGCCGGCGATGGAGGCCGCGGAGGAGCGCATGGAGGCCGAGGAGCTTCGTGTCGCCGGCGTGGAGGCCGACGTGCGGCTCGCCGCGGTCGAGGCGTACTTCCGCTACGTGGAGGCGCGCGGCGTGCTGGGTGTCGCGAACAGCGCGCGGCTGCAAGCGACGGCCGCGCGCGACCAGGTCGTCCGCTACGCGGAGGCGGGGCTCCTGAACCCGGCCGACCGCGCGTCCGCGGAAGCGCGCGTGGCTCAGGCCGAGGAGGCCGTCGCGCGCGCGGAGTCGGCCGTGGCCGTCTCGGGCGCGTCGCTGTCGATCGTGATGGGGACACCGGGAGGTGAGCGCTA
>JBBSAT010000219.1:0-13316 GCA_038252025.1 Polyangiales bacterium
CTCTACCATCGCCTCAAGGCGCGCCGCGGGACGATGAAGGCGATCGTCGCGCTCGCCGCCTCCATGCTCCGCTCCGTGTGGTTCATGCTCACGCGGAACGAGGAGTACCGTGATCTGGGCGAGCAGCACTTCGACCAGCGCTCCCGGAACCGGACCGCGAACCGCCTTCTGAAGCGCCTGAAGGATCTCGGGGTCGAAGTGCTCGAGGTCCGCGCAAGCGAGGGCATGGAGCTCAAGCTCACGGCGTGACAGCTGACCAGTTTCTTCCTAGCCACCGGTGCAGCTCGGCTGCGTCGCTCACCGGGATCGGGTGACCGAGACTCGCGCGATGCGAGACGGCCATCGCCACGGCTTCGAGCGATGGTGGGCGAGCGCGACGCGGGTCTGGTCGGAGGGGCACTTCGCCGTCGGCCTCGAGCACGGCATCTTCAGGGAGTGGAACGAACAGGGCCGCCTGAAACGTGGCTCTCCGCGCTACTTCGTCGAAGGAGAGCAGGTCGATCGGCGGGCCTACCTCCGCAAGTGCGAGAGCGACCCGACGCTTCCGTCGATCCTCGCGGAGGACGACCGCCCGAATCGGACGCGGCCACCCGCGATCCTCGAATGAGCGAAGCCCGGCTGGCCGCCGCTACTCGAGAGGGGCGAGGTCGATCACGACGATCTCCGGGTGACACCGAAAGCGGAAGCGCGGCGCCGAGCCGCGCTCCATGCCGATGCCGCGCGACACGACGAGGTGCCGGCCCACCGGATGCTCCCAGTGGCCGCCCGCGGCCCACTCGCGCGGCACGGTCGAGAGCGTCAGCGGCGGCCCGAAGAACGGGATCTGGAGCTGACCACCGTGGGTGTGGCCCGCGACCAGCAGATCGCCGCGGACGTCGCCGAGCATGAAGTCCGGCCCGTGCCCGAACACCACCTGGAAGCGCTCGGACGCCGGCCACCCGAGCTCCGGATCGAACGAGTCGTCGAACGACAGCGCGACCACGTCGATCGAACCCACCTCGAAGCGCGTCGTCTCGTCGACCGCGCGAATCCGAGTGCCCGCGAAGACATCTCGCACGAAGTCGTCGTGCTCCACGTTGCCTCGGACCGCGAACGTCCCGAGCCGCGGCCGCAGCGTGTCGAACATCTGCCCGAGCCTGTGGGCCGCCTCCACGTAGGCATCGCCGTCCGGCAGCTGGATGTAGTCACCCGGCAAGAGGACGAGGTCCGGCTCGAGGTCCGCCGCGCGCCTCATCACCTCGCGCTCGTAGTCGCCGGGCGCGTCCGTCTGTACATCCGTCAGCACCACGATCCGGAGGGGCGATGAGACTCGCGCGCTGCGCACGGTCTCGTATCGGACCTCGAGCGCGCGGGGCTCGATCAGAAACGCATCGACCGCCACGCCCGCGACGCAGAGCACGGCCAGCGCGCCCACGGCGCGGCGCTTCCGCCAGCTCGGCGGCGCCATCGCGACGAAGCCGATGATCAGGATGGGGAGCTCGATCACCCCGAAGCCCGCCGCAAGACGGATGAACGCGAACGCCGGCATTCCGCCCGAGAGCACGAACGACCCCACCGACACCGAGAGCAGCATCGCGACGAGCGCAAACCCCAGCGCGGCCCGCACGCGCCGCTCCGCGCGCGAGCCGGCGATCGCGGCGCCGAGCGTGGCGATCGAACAGGCGACGTGGAACAGGATCTCGCGCACGCGGGGACGATGCGCGCGCGCAGAGCATCGCGCCAGATCGACGCCGCCTCGAACCTACAGCTCGACGGCTTCGATGCGTCGGTTCTGCGCGCGGCCCGCTTCGGTGTCGTTCGGTGCGACCGGGCGCTGGTCCCCGTAGCCGACGGCCTCGACGCGACTGCCATCGATCCCGTGCGAGACGAGGTAGTCGCGGACGGCCTGCGCGCGCGACTCGGAGAGCGCCTGGTTGGTGCGTGGGTTGCCGACGTTGTCGGTGTGGCCGGAGATGCGGATCCGCACGCTCGGCATGTGCGTCATGTACTCGACAACGCGATCGAGACGCGGGTTCGATTCGGCCTGGATGGTGGCCGCGCCGCTGTCGAACAGGATGCCCTCGAGCACCAGGCCTTCCGGCTCCGCGGGCGGCATGGGCTGCGCCTCGTCCGGCATCGTGAGCGCGGCCACCGGAGCGCGACGCCACTGCCGATGGCGCAACGTCAGGCGGATGTCCTGGTTCGGTCCCGCGGGGACGTCGACGTGCGCCCGAGTGCTGCGTCGGCCGAGGCTCAGATACTCGAGGTCATACCTCTGCCCGGCGGGCACGAGAGTCTCCGCGTAGCCCTGCGAGTCCGTCTCGCCCGTGTAGTAGGCCTGGCCGTCCGGCGCGGTCAGCTTGATCACGACGCCCGAGCTCGGTCCCGTCTCCGGGTCGACGACGAAGAGCCGCATGGCCGCGTGGGTCGCCGTGGCGACGATCTCCGACGGATGGTCCCCGTGCGCCTGGCCCGCAGTGTCCGAGGTCGAGAGCTGGAACTCGTCTCCTCCGGCCGAACCGTCGCTCTCTGACGAGGACGAGGACGACGCCTCCGAGCCGGATTCGGACGCCGGCTCGGGCGAAGGGCTCGCTCCGCAGGCGGTGGCCAGGGACATGGCGATGGCGGTGAGCTGAAGGTGACGCACGGCATTCCTCGCTGGGTTACGTGTCCGCGAACGTACCCTGCTCTTGCGCGTCGTGGGAGCGCGAAGAGATCGGAGCGACCTCAGCGTTCGTGCACGCGGAACAGCACGACGCAGTCGTCGTCGCTGCCCGCGTCGTCGAGGACAGTGAGCGCGGCGTCGCCCGCGTGCTTCGGCCGACGCCCGCCCAGGGCGCCGCGCCGGGTTCATCTCGAGCTCGGGGCGAAGAGCTCGCGCGCGATCGCCTCGAACGCCCCGCGTAGCCCGTCGGCAGCCATCTCGGCCGTCTCGAAACCGAGCCGGTCGACCTCGATCAGGGTGGTCATCGGGCCGGAGGCTCCGCGCGCCCGGCCCGAGACCCAAGCGGACCGACGCGCGGACGCGTCGATCGTCCCGAGCGTCAGTGCGGAACCGCGCCGCTGAAGGTCCGCTCACTCGAGCGGTGCGCGGTGTACGCGAGGCCGAGGAACGCGACGCCGAAGATGAGCGCGTAGATGCCCAGCGTGGTGACGAGCACGAACGCCGAGATGGCCGGGTACACCAGCACGGCGATGCCGAATGCGACGGTGAGCGCGCCGCCGATGCCATAGAGCCACGGTGTGGACAGGCTCGAGCGGAGCTGCCAAGCGGCCACCATCTGCACGACGCCCGACGCCAGCGCGCGGAGCGCCACGATGAAGAGGAGCGTCACCAGCCCGATCCCGGGCCAGAGCAGCGTCACGATGCCCGCCACGAGGCCGAGAACGCCGTCGAGGAAGAGCAACCACCGGTGAGGCGTCTCGCCCGGGCTGACCGCGAGCCCCAGGGCGAGGACGCCGTCGGCGACCATGTACGCGCTGAAGAGGATCACGAGCGCCGCCATGGTGATCGCGGGCGACGCGAGCGCGATGACGCCGAACACGATGCTTCCCACGCCGCGCCAGGCGAGGGAGCCCCAGCTGGGACCGAGTGTCTTTTCCATGGATTACCTCCGTGCTCGCGCTCTCTGGATGGCGACGAGTCACCGCTCTCCAGTCAGCAGCACGCGTGCCACTGGGCGGGTCTGTCCCACGACCGGCGATGGCGGGTCGAAGCGGATCACGCCGCGGTTTTCCACCAGACGAGCACCAAACCGGTCACTCTATGGTTCGCCTTTGCGGGAGGAGAACCCCATGCGTCGCTCGATCACGCTCTCGATCTCCATGATCGTCGCAGCGACACTTCTCGTGTCGTCCCACGCGCGCGCCGACGCGGTCGGTCCGCCGCCGACCGACTGCCCGGAAGGGACGTTCGGCGCCTCGTCGCACACGGGCCCCTACTGCGCGCCTCGCCTCTGCGCGACGAACATGGACTGCATTGGCATGGCCACGTGTCAGGACGAGCCCATGTGCATCGCGTCGCAGGCGTGCGGCGGGCTTCGGCTCGACTCGGGACCGTTTCCGGACGGAGGCACGGAGCCTCCGTGCGTGTTCGACACCGTACACGGCCTCTGTGGAGACGGATCCGCGTGCGGTAGCGGGTCGTGCGAGACGCGGCGCGTCTGCGTCGTCCCGTCGGCTGCGCCGGCCGCGAGCGGATGTAGCTGCTCGGTCGGCGCACGCCGCGGAGCCATGGGCGCGTCGCTCGCTAGCGCGCTCGTGCTCGCAGTCCTCTTCGAACGCCGCCGAGCCTCCGCGCGGTCCTAGATCCGCCCCGCCGTCCGCAGCAAGCGTCGAGCCCCCGTCGACGAAGCAGTGCACTCACTGCTCCGTCGCGGAGGCTCTTCGCGTCAACGTGGGAAACGCTCAGGGGGCAATGCACATCACTGCCGGCAGGCAGCTACCGGTGGCAGCGCAGCACGCGGTGCCCGAGGCGGCGCACATGACCGGCATCGTGCTGACGCAGACGCCCATGTTGCAGTGGTCGCGCATCGTGCAGGGATCGTTGTCGGTGCACGGCTGGTCGGTCGGCGGGTGTGTGCACGCCCCGGCCGCGTCGAGGACGTCGCGCGTGCACGGGTTCATGTCGTCGCACGAGATCGGGCTGCCCAAGCAGACGCCAGTCGGCCCGCCCGCGCCGCCGCCCATCGAGACGCAGTGGTCGCTCGACGTCGTCGCCATACCGTCGTCGCAGCTCGCGCCGAGGTTCACCGTGTGCGCGCAGCCGCCGCCGGCCATCGCGCAGCCGTCGATCGTGCACGGGTTGGAGTCGTCGCACGTCGTCGGGTCGCAGCCGGTCGGGTACATGCAGCCCGCCGTCGCGTCGCAGGTTCCGCCCGGCAGGCAGAGCACATCGCTCGGTAGGTGCGCGCAGGCGCCGGTGCCGTCGATGCCGTCGACCGTGCAGTCGACGCCGTCGGAAGCGCAGGACGTCGCGGCGTCGGTGCCGCCGTCGTCAGTGACCGTGCCGCTGTCGTCGGTGCCCGTGCCGCTGTCGTCGGTGCTGCCGCCGTCGGTGCCGGTGCCGCCGCCGTCGGTGCCACCGCCGTCGGTGCCGGTGCCACCGCCGTCAGTGCCCGTGCCGCCGCTGTCGGTGGTGTCGGCGGTGACGCCATCGCCGCAGCCAGCGAGTGAGAGGATGAGGAAGGCAAGGGACCAGGACGCAAGGAAAGGTTTCATCCGGCAATTAAGCGCGACTTCCGTACGGGAAGTCAACTGGCCTGCGATCTCACCTGCCTCGTCGTCGGCGGCATCGAGGTGCTCTATCTGCTCGAGCTGGGTGGAAGCGCCAGCCTCACGCGCTCAGTACATTCGAGGCGCGAAGGGGTGGAGCAGCGAGAGCGATTGCCAGTCGGGCTCGGCCACGGCCGCGCGCTCCTCTGCGCGGGTCACGTGGATGTCGACCGTCAGCGCATCCTCGAGCGCATCGCTCCCGCGGAACCATCTGCGCGGGACATAGAGCCATTCGCCGGGCTCGAGCACGTATCGGAGGGCGGCTGCATCTCGCGCCTCTGGCTGGACGTCGTGCGCCTGCGTGCCCGCGGTCTGAACGATGAAGACGTCCGTCGTCTGGCGTCGCCATCGCGAGCGACCGCTCGCCGGGGTCGCGGACAGATCCACCGTCGCGCGCCCATCGAGCTCTCGCTCGAGAGCGTCTGCCAGCTCGGCGAGGTCGAGATCGAGATCGTGCGCGTCACGCAGGCGGACGCCGAGCCCCGTGCTCAGCAAGGCTCGGATGGCGCCGCTCCGAGGCGCGTCCGCGCCAGGCGTGAGCCCTCTCGCGACGCCGAGCTCGAGGTCCGGTGGTCGATCGTGCGCCACGAGCCGTTCGAAGCATTCCCAGTCGTGCTCGTGCGCGAGCCGGCCGAGCCCGAGCCCGCGATACGAGTGTCGGCCGAGCACGTTCTCGCGGAACGCATCGAGCGTCATGACGCCGTTCAACCAATGTTCGATGCTCATCGAGTCTCCCTCTTGCCCCCCGTGGGCCGCGGCCGACTCGCAAGCCCCGTGCGACGCCCGGCCTCGCGGATCCATCGCGTTCTCGCCCCTCGACGCGCGGCGACGCGCCTCGTCTGAGGCAAACCGACGCGCGAACGAATGTCGCAGCCGAGGCTCTCCGATTGCGACGGCGACCAGAACGGCACCGTGACGTCATCGACCAATGCGCGCGTCGCTGGCGTAGTCCGCGGGCGCCACGTCGACGACGAGCCGGTGCGGATGAGGATGGCGCCGCCGCGCGACGGATCGGAGACCCTTGGTGAGACACGATGCGCCACGCGCGGATCGCTCGTTCCCGGGCTCATCGCAGGCTGGCCGCGGTCCTCCGCGCGAACCACGCTTGCGCGATGCGACTGCCATCGTCACTCGAGAGCTGCGTCGGTTGTTCGCGACGGACCGCGCTCAAGGGGATCGGCGCCGCTGCGCTCGTCCCGCTCGCCCTCACCGTGCCCGGATGCGTCTCGCCGAACGCGCTCCCGGTCGGCGTGGCCACCGCGTGCCCGGGCGGGCTCTGCGTGGATCTATCCGCCCCCGAGAACGCACCGCTCGACCAGATCGGCGGCGCGGTGCTGATCGACGGCGCGGGGGATCGCATCGCGGTGATCCGCACATCGGACACGACGGCGACCGCGGTGTCGGCGATCTGCACACACGCCGGCTGCCTCTGCGAGTACGACCCGAGCCACCACACGCTCGACTGCCCGTGCCACGGCTCGCAGTTCGCGGAGGACGGCCACGTGCTGGCGGGTCCGGCCGTGCGACCGCTCCGCGTGCACGCGGCCACGCTCTCGATGGGCATCATCACCATCGTCTGAGCACGCTCCGCAGCCGACTCAGGAGAGTGGAGGCTGGCGCGCTCCGGGAGCACAGGCATCGGCGTGTCGACGAGCGAGCGGTCACCCGCGGTCCGCGACCAAAGCCCACGTGCGCGATCAGACCACGAGCCCACGCGCGGCGGCGCCGATGAGGCTGGCGAAGAAGTCGGGGGCGAACACGGCGATCAGCAGCGCGAGCCAGAGGCCGACGAGGCTGACGACCAGCGACGCCCACCCCGGCCACGCCTGACGGTCGCGGCGCAGCGCGAGCACGGACACGAGCGCCATCGCGGCGTGCAGGACGGCGAACCCGCACGCGAGGGGACGCGAGGCGACCGACGCGCCGGCGAGCGAGATCAGCCCGAACGAGAGGGCGAGCGCGAGCCCCACGAGGCTCGTCCCCACGCCGACGACCAGCAGCGCGATGGATCCACCGAGAGCCCAGGCGGGGAGCACGCTGGGACGCGTGTCTGCATCCGGCCGGGGCGGACGCGTCGCGTAGAGGATCATCGCGAACATGGTTCCGACGCCGAGCGAGCAGCTCCCGAGCACCCCGACGAGCGCCAAGAAGAGCGAGCCGGTGAGTGGATCTTCGCTCGCCGTGTTGAAGGCCAGGACGACGCTTCCGATCGCGAGCACGAAGGACGAGATCACGGCGTTCAGCACGGAGAATGCGAGCGCGATGCGCTTTCTCCACTCCGGGCGCGCTCGGATCGCGCGCCGCGCCGCCAACACCAGCGGCAGTCCGAGCGTGAGCGTCGGGAGCGCGAGCACGCAGACGCACGAGGCCAGCGTGAGAAGGATCTCCATGTGCGCAGTCTATGCGTCGGCAGGCGCGAGCGGGCGGTGGTAACTGGCCCGGCCGCCGCTCGCGACGGTGAGGTGAACGACCACCGCATCGACCCCGGGCCCGATCTCGCAGCCCGGCTGACCCGCCGCGCCGCTTCGCACGACCGCGCGACGCACCATCATCGACAGGCTGCTCTGCTCATCGTCGACGTGGACGGAGTGGAACGCCCGCGCCGAGGCGGCGCCGTCGAGCCACGATGCATCGCCCGCGCTCTCTGCGGCCGTCTCCGCGCTGAACACGACGCACGCGCACGCGGCGCCCACGGAGGCCCACGCGATGCATCGCTGCTCGCTCGGACGTGCATCGTTCGAGCGGGATGCTCCCGCGCTCCGGACGTGCGTCAAGCCGAGCGAGCGCCGGAAGATCCTCGCAGAAGCGATGGCCCCGCGCGTTTCTCGCTTGACCCTCACGCTGCGTGAGGCTGCATGAGGAGTCCGTCATGGCGTACACGGTCGGCGAGGTAGTGAAGATCGCGAAGGTGAGCGTGCGAGCGCTCCACCACTGGGACGAGATCGGGCTCGTGAAGCCGTCGCGTCGGAGCCCGAAGGGCTACCGGCTCTACACGGACGACGATCTCGATCGCCTGCAGCAAGTCCTCTTCTATCGGGAGCTCGGCTTCGGCCTGGAGGACATCGCGGCGAAGCTGGCCGATCCGGCCTTCGACCGCCGCGAGGCGCTGCGCTCTCATCGCGTGCTCCTCTCCGAGAGAGTGGAGCACGCGCGCGCACTGATCGACCTCGTCGACCGAGCTCTCCACGCCATGAACGGAGAAGACACGATGCGACCCGAAGAAAAGTTCGAAGCGTTCGATCCCACCAAGCACGAAGACGAAGCGCGCGAGCGCTGGGGAGACACCGCGGCGTTCGCCGAGGCACAGAAGCGGACGAAGCGCTACACGCCCGACGACTGGAAGCAGCTACGGGGCGAGGCGGACGCGATCTCGGCCGAGCTCGCCGAACTGATGGACGCGAGAGTGCCTACCGGCGATGCACGCGCCACCGCGCTCGCGGAGAGGCACCGCCAGCACATCGACCGCTGGTTCTACCCGTGCAGCCACGAGATCCACCTCGGGCTCGGCGAGATGTACGTGAACGATCCGCCTTCAGCGCGACCTACGAGCGCGTCCGCGCCGGGCTGGCCGCGTACCTACGCGACGCGATCGCGGCATCCGGCGCGGGGTGACGGACGGATCGGCCCGCCGCGAGACCTCTGAATTGGGACGAGGTCTCTGCAGCGGTCCTCTCAGCGGGGCGGCGCCGTGCTGGGGCGGCGAGGGCTCGGCGAGCCGCGCGAGCAGCCGACGCGCCGTGTCGGCGTCGATCGGTTCGCGCACGCGAGCCTCCGCGGCGGGAACGGTACCGTCGAGCGAGCGAACCGAGAGCTCGGACGCGTCCGATCGGACGACCTGCACGAGACCGCGGGCTGCCAGCGACGTGAGCCCACGACGCGTCATGCGCTTCCTCGAGTCAGGGGACGATGGTGCGTGACTCAGCAAACCCCGCCGCAGGAGAAGGCGCCGGCGACCACGTGCGTGACCGCGCCGCCCTCGAGCCACAGCTCGAACACCGGCGTGCAGTCGCTGCTACAGCCGCCGCCGAGGTCGGTGTGTCCGCCGAGCTGAAGGTGTCCGGGATTGGCGCCCATGAAGACGGTTCCGTCGCCGCCGACGCTCGGCGCGAGATCGGAGCCCGAGTAGCTGTTGCCAGGACCGACGGTCCCATGGACGAGCTCGAGGAAGACGGGCGAGCCCTCGACGACGACGATGGCGCGCGTCGGGCCGCCGGTGGTCGCGGCGTCGGGATCGGCCCGCCAGGCATCGACGACCGACGACGGGAAGAGGCGCGCGACGCCGACCGGCTGGACGTGCGGCGGGTAGCCCGCGGCCTCGATGCGAACCCAGCGCGGCCTCGCGTGGTCGCGGACCTGCACGTCGTACGAGCCGTCGGCCGCGCTCGTCGCCGTCGCCGTCGGGCAGACGTCCAAGGTCGTGATCGTGGCGCCGGCGATCGGCGCACCGGTCACGGCGTCATAGACGCCGCCGAGCGCGTGGGCGATCAGGTCCGCGGTCAACACGCACTGACCCATGTTGCAGACGTTGATGCCGGCGCCGCAGTTGTCGCCGCCGCACGAGCCGCAGTTGGCGTTCGACGCACAGAGCGCGGTCTCGCAGCCGTCCGATGCGACCCCGTTGCAGTCGAAGTGCGTGGGGTCGCAGCCGGTGATCGCGCATTCGCCACTGATGCACTCCATCGTCGAGCCCACAGCCGTGCACGACGCGCCCGCGCCCTCGTCGGTCGTCCCGTCACAGTCGTCGTCGATGCCGTTGCAGCGCTCCGTCGCGAGCGGGTGGACCGATATCTGCGCGTCGTCGCAGTCGCCACCCTGGTTCGCGCGCGAGCTGGGCACGACGCAGACGATGTCCGGCGTCGCGCTCGCGTCGCCGTAGCCGTCGAGGTCGACGTCCGGGTACGACATCATCAGCGTGCTCTCGTCGACGTTGCCGTCGCAGTCGTTGTCGATCGTGTCGCAGATCTCGGTCGCGAGCTGGCTGATGCTGGGGTTGGTGTCGTCGCAGTCGCGCCCGCAGAGTGTGAGGCCGTCGGGCTGCGGGTTGCAGCACGTGGTCGGCGTCGCGCCGTCGTGATCGTTGTCGCCGCCGCCGAGCGTCGTCGGGTCGCAGTCTTGATCGATCGCGTCGCAGATCTCGGCGCTGCCCGGGTAGAGGGTGGGATCGGTGTCGTCGCAGTCGTTGCCGAGCGGCACGCCGCTGCCATCGTGGCACGTGGCGTCGCCATAGCCGTCGCCATCCGCGTCCGGCGCGCGCGAAACGCACGCGTGGGTGTTCTCGTTGCAGAGGTCGTCCGTGCACGGGATGCCGTCGTCACACGCGAGCGCCATGCGCGTGCAGAAGCCCATCACGCAGGCCTCGGTGCCGTTGCAATAAAACCCGTCGTTGCAGTCCTCGTCGACGAAGCACGAGCGCGCCGCGGCGTCGTTCCGGACGCTCGAGTCGATCGCGTTCGCGTCGACGCCACCCCCGTCGTCGGACGCGGGTGGCGACGCGTTGCAGGCGGGAACGAAGAAGAGGAGAAGGAGGGCGAGCGCCCCGGACGAGCTGCGCATTCGTGGATGCTACCGCGCCGAGCACGCGCTTGCGGCACGAACGCTCCAGTTGCCGCCAGACTGGAACCGAGGCGAAGGTGCCTGATCTCGGCCTCGTCGCGCAGCTCCGCGTCGGCGGCCTCGATCGGGTCGCGAGCCCGGAGTGGCGGCGCTCAAGTCCCCGCGCGGAATCTTCCGGGAGAGCGCCCCACGAACGCCTTGAAGTCGCGCACGAAGTGCGATTGATCCGAGTACCCCGCGGACGCCGCGACGCGAGCGAGCGTCGGTGCGTCCTCTCGTGCGAGCTGCTCGGCGGCTTCATGCAGGCGGCACCGCTGAATGACCCACTTCGGCGTGACGCCGACGTAGCTCGCGAAGCGACGCTGCAGCGTGCGCACGTCGAGCCCGATCTCGCGCGCCGCGTCGGCGGCGCGCACCAGCGTTCGATCGGTCGCGAGCCGCTCGACCAGGTCGCGCAGGGCCGCGACCTCATCGGGCATCACCGGCAAGGACCCGACGAGAAAAGACTCTGCGCGCTCGATCGAGCGGTTCATGTCCTCGATCGACGCCGTGATCGCCCGCGCCAGCCCAGCGCCTTCTGCGCCGAGCACCTGATCGATCGGCACCACGCGGTCGGTGAAGCTCGACATTCGGGCGCCCAACACCGGCGCAAACGTCGCAGGACGGAACTTGATCCCGAACACCGCACCTCGCGCTTGGAGCGTTCGTACGAACCGACGACTGCGCACGCCGCCGGCCTCGGCACGCCCGCCGGCGCCCGGGCTCTCGAACACGATGTGCACCGACGGATGCGGCAGTGTCTCGACCACGAACGGCGCCCGGAGATCCCAGCGCACCGACCAGAAGTGCTCGATGAACGGGGCGAGCTCGACCGCGGGGAGAATGCGCTGATGCTCGATGTGTCCGTCAGGCGCAGCGCCCCCACCGCGGAGAACGCCCCGCGGCGGCGGTGCAGGAATGCGGCCCATCGAAGCGAGCTTCGAGCACGTGTCGCGTTCGTGCAAGACGCCGCTCGCGAGGTGGACTACGCCACGGCCATGAAGGCAAACGGAACGTTCGAAGTCGAAGTCATGGCCGAGCCGCCCTACGACGTGCACGAGGGCGTGAGCCTCTCTCGGGTGCACGTCGAGAAGCGCTTCGAGGGGGCGCTCTCGGGCACGAGCAAGGTCGACATGCTCGCGGTCGGCACCCCCGTCGAGGGCTCGGGCGCCTACGTGGCCACCGAGCGCATCGTGGGAACGCTCGACGGCAAGGCCGGCTCGTTCGTCGTGATGCATCGCGGAACGAGGACGCGCGATGGCTTCACGCTGTCGATCGACATCGTGGCGAGCTCGGGCACCGGCGAGCTCGAGGGCATCGCGGGCCGGATCGAGATCCAGATCGTCGAAGGAAAGCACTTCTACGAGGTCGACTACACGCTGGCCCGGTGAGCCGCAGCGAGGCCGCCGGGGTGTGTCCTCGGCGGCGACGCTCTCGCCGATGGAGGAGGCAGCGTGTGTCCTCGGAAGCGGCGCCCCCGCGATTCGCGCCGTTGATTCGGCCCGGTGCGGGTCGCGACGCTCGTTACATGCGCACGCTCTCGCGCCCGTGACGCCCTCGCCTGCCTCCGTCAGGGCAACGCGTAGCCCAGCGTTCGCTCTGACGTCTGGCCCTCGCAGCCGGCGTCCGGACTCACGAAGTGATCGCCCGATGATGCGATGTAGCAGCGATGAAGCGCCACGCGGCCGGCGGCGGCGTCCACGTAGATGTAGCCCACCGGACCCAGCGGGCGCAGCCCTTCACAGCCCACGTCGGGCGTGAGCAGGTCGTGCGCGCCCACCTGGCACTCATAGAGCATCACGGTGCCTGGCGCCTCGTCGTGCAACAGATGCCAGGAGCTCTCCGTGGTGAAGCCGCTCGGCGCGAGACGGGAGCTCGCCCAGTGCCCACGCGCCGGGTGGTAGCTACGCGTGAGGCGTGTGTAGGGCAGATCCTCGAATCCACACGAGAGCATCGGCGGCGAGAGATCACTGCGGTTCGCGAGCGCCCACACCGCCCATGCGGCCTTCGGTGCGCCGCTCTCGTCGAACAGGCCCAGCCCGAGCCCCGAGGCGGTCTCCACCGGATGATCGTGCATGCGATGATAGATGTAGCTCTCGATGCCTGGAGTCCCGAGCACGTTGCGGAAGCTGCGGCACACCCCGTCGGCCTGCGCGCTCTGGGTCGATGGTGAGAGCGAGTTGACACCGCTCTCGGTGAGCTGGATCTCCGCCGCCGAAGGAACGGTCGGGAACGTCGCGCGTAGCCACCCGGCGAGCGCACCGATGTTTCCGTACGTCACGCGCGGCCAGTCGTCGGCCGAGAACTCGGGCCGGAGGAGATCAGGCGGATACGGGTGGTACGCGACACGCCACGCGCGCGGAGCGACGAGCGGTGCCAGGCGCGTCAGGAACGTCTGCCCCGACAGCAGCGGGCTCGCCGCGGAAGGAGCATCGAAGTCCGTGCCGAAGTGGTGCTCGAGCGAGACGAGC
>JBBSAT010000220.1:0-13301 GCA_038252025.1 Polyangiales bacterium
GGAGATCCGCGGCGCGGTCATCACGCGCAAGGTCGGCGGATGCAATCGGTCGGTGCGACACGCGCACGCGCATGCCCAGATCGCGTCCGTCGCTCAGACCGCGCATCGACATGGGCTGGCGTTCTCCGATGTCGTCGCCGACTGGATGCGAATCCGCCCCGAGCGAGAGCCACCGATCGTCCCGACTGCGATCGGCCTCCTCATGCGCGCCGCCGAAGCGAAGCGAGAGCGGGCTCGTCCGTCCTGAGCGCGCCGCGCATCACGCGCTATCCACGTACCCAGGAGCAACGACGACTCGGGATGCGGCACGGGCGCCTGCGACGCCAGCGGCGGCGACTGCTGCTCCAGCGTGACCTTCACCTGCCCGAGCGGCGGCGCCTACACCGTCTGGACGGGTGGGTACGATCCCACCGTCGCCTCGAGCTGCACCATCGCCGTCATGCCCTGAGGCCGGCTCGTACGGGCTGCCGAAAAGCTCCCCGCGCGGCCTCGTCATCTCGTCCGGTCTGAGCCAGCCTTGCGGCCCGGATGGCACGCGCGCACGACGTCCTCTCTCGATTCTCGCCCGCCACGCGGACGTGGTTCACGGAGACGTTCGATCAGGCCACGCCCGCCCAGCGCGCGGCGTGGCCGTTCGTGCTCGACGGAAAGAGCACGCTGCTGCTCGCGCCGACCGGCTCGGGCAAGACGCTCGCGGCCTTCCTCGCGGCGATCGATCGCGCGCTCTTCGCGCCGGAGCCGGCCAAGAGCGAACGCCTGAAGGTCCTCTACGTCTCGCCGCTCAAGGCGCTCGCCGTCGACGTGGAGCGGAACCTCCGCGCGCCGCTCGCTGGCATCACGAAGACCGCCGAGCGGCTCGGGATCCCGCACCGCACGCTCGACGTCGGCATGCGCACGGGGGACACGCCGGCCAGCGAGCGCGCGCGCATGCTGCGGCGCCCGCCGGACATCCTGATCACCACGCCAGAGTCGCTCTATCTCCTCCTGACGTCGAACGCGCGGGACGTGATCCAGCACGTCGACACGATCATCGTCGACGAGATCCACGCGGTCGCACCGACGAAGCGAGGTGCGCATCTCTTCCTCTCGCTCGAGCGTCTCGAGGCCCTCCGCAAGCGTGAGACCCCGCTGCAGCGCATCGGGCTCTCCGCCACGCAGAGGCCGATCGACGAAGTCTCGCGACTGCTCGGCGGCCTGATGGAGAACGCGAGCGGCGTGCTCACGCTCCGTGAGGTCGCCATCGCCGACGCGCGTGCGCCGAAGAACCTCCAGCTCACCGTCGAGGTCCCCGTCGACGACATGGCCCACCTCGGCTCGTCCGAGAGGCCGGGCGCGATCCGGGGCGACTCGAACGAGGGTGGGCCGCCGCGATCGATCTGGACCTCGATCCATCCGCGCCTCGTCGAGCTGGTGCGCGCACATCGGTCGACGATGGTATTCGTGAACAACCGGCGCCTCGCGGAGCGGCTCGCGGGGGCGTTGAACGACACGGCGGGCGAGCCGATCGCGCGCGCGCACCACGACTCGGTCGCGCGCGAGCAGCGCCTCCAGATCGAGGACGACCTCAAGAGCGGTCGCCTCCCTTGCATCGTCGCGACCAGCTCGCTCGAGCTCGGCCTGGATCTCGGCGCCGTCGACCTCGTCGTGCAGATCGAGGCGCCGCCCTCGGTCTCGTCGGGCATCCAGCGCGTGGGTCGCTCGAACCACCACGTCGGCGGAGACCCGAGGGGCACGATCTTCCCCAAGCACCGCGGCGATCTCGTCGCGGCCGCCGAGGCCGTCCGTCGCATGCGCGCAGGCGAGATCGAGCCCACGCGGCACCTCCGGAATCCGCTCGACGTCCTCGCGCAGCAGATCGCGGCGATCGTCTCCAGCGAAGAATCCGTGACGGTCGAGTCGCTGCACGCGCTCGTGCGTCGCTCGGCCTGCTTCGCGGAGCTGACTCGCGGCTCGCTCGAGGGCGTGCTCGACATGCTCTCCGGGCGCTATCCGTCGGACGAGTTCGCCGAGCTGCGCCCGAGGATCACCTGGGACCGCGAGTCGGGCGTGCTGACGGCGCGCCGGGGGACCAAGCGCCTCGCGATCGTGAACGGGGGCGTCATTCCGGATCGCGGCCTCTACGGCGTCTTCCTCGCCGACGGCGGGAACGAGAAGACCAGCAAGCGCGTCGGCGAGCTCGACGAGGAGATGGTGTTCGAGGCGCGCGAGGGCGAGATCTTCGTCCTCGGCGCGAGCAGCTGGCGGATCACCGAGATCACTCACGATCGCGTCATGGTCGTGCCCGCGCCCGGACAGCCGGGAAAGATGCCCTTCTGGCACGGCGATCGAGTGGGTCGCAGCGTCGAGCTCGGGCGCGGGATCGGTGCGCTCGTGCGCAGCGTCGACAAGAGCAGCGACGAGGAGGCGAGCGAGCGGCTCATCCGCGAGAACGCGCTCGATCCGCGCGCGGCGGCGAACCTGGTGCGCTACGTGCGCGAGCAGGCCGAAGAGCCGAACCGCGTGCCGACGGATCGCACGCTCGTCGTGGAGCGCTTCCTCGACGAGGTGGGCGATCACCGCATCTGCTTTCTCTCGCCGTTCGGCGCGCGCGTTCATGCTCCGCTCGCGATCTCGATCGCGCTCAAGGCGCGCGAAGAGCTCGGACTGGTCGCCGAGACCGTCTACACCGACGACGGGATCATCCTGCGCTTTCCGGAGAGCGACGAGCCGCCTGCCCTCGGGCCGCTCCTTCCGTCCGCCGAGGAGGTCGAGGATCTCCTCGTCCGCGCGATCGGAGAGACGCCGCTCTTCGCGAGCCACTTCCGCGAGTGCGCGGCGCGCGCGCTCCTCTTGCCGCGGAGGCATCCAGGCAGGCGCTCGCCCCTCTGGGCCCAGCGCAAGCGCTCGGCGGATCTGCTTCAGGTCGCCTCGCGCTACGGCTCGTTCCCCATGCTGCTCGAGACCTATCGCGAGTGCTTGCAGGACGTGTTCGACGTCCCGGCGCTCGTCGAGCTGCTCCGCGACGTGGCGAAGGGAAAGATCAAGATCGTCACCGTCGACTCGGAGCGGCCCTCGCCCTTCGCGGCGAGCCTGCTCTTCGGCTACGTCGGAAACTTCATCTACGACACCGACGCGCCGCTCGCCGAGCGCCGCGCACAGGCGCTATCGATCGACCATGCCCAGCTGAAGGAGCTCCTCGGTCAGGCCGAGCTCCGCGAGCTGCTCGATCCGCAGGCGGTCCTCGACGTCGAGCGATGGGTCTCGCGCAAGGAGCACGCGATCGATCACCCGGACTCGCTGCACGACCTCCTGCTCTTGCTCGGCGATCTGACCGACGCCGAGCTCGACGAGCGGCTCGGAGCCAGCCGCGCGGACGTCCTCGCCCCGCTCCTCGCGGCGCGTCGTGTCGTGAAGATCCGCATCGTGGGAGAGGATCGCTACATCGCGGCAGAGGACGCGGGACGCTATCGAGACGCGGTGGGCGCGATGCCGCCGCCTGGGCTTCCCGACGCGTTCCTCGAGCGCGGCAAGGATCCGCTCGTCGATCTCGTCTCGCGGTACGCGCGCACGCACGGTCCGTTCACACCGATCGAGATCGCGCGACGCCTGGGGGCCGCCGAGCCGCAGATCGTGCTCGCGCTGGACGCGTTGCTCGGGCGCGGACGGATCGTCCGCGGCGAGATCGATCCGCGCCGCACCGGCGTGGACTACTGCGATCAGGAGGTGCTGCGCGCCATCAAGCGGCGCTCGCTCGCGGCCCTTCGCGCGGAGGCCGAGCCCGTCCCGCGCGAGGTGTACGGGCGCTTTCTCGCGCGCTGGCACGGGCTCGATCGACCGAGGCGCGGCGAGGGCGCGCTGCTCGCTGCGATCGAGAAGCTCGAGGGCGCGCCGATTCCTCTCGCGGCGCTCGAGCGCGACGTGCTCCCGCTGCGCGTGCTGGGCTACCGGCCCGGGGATCTCGACGCGCTGCTCTCGAGCGGCGAGATCGTCTGGCGCGGCCTTCCTTCGAGCGCGGGCAGCGGACGCATCGGGCTCTACACGCGCGCGAGCTTCGATCTGCTGGCGCCGCCGGTGGTGCGCGTCGAGGGCGCGCTCGCGGACAAGGTGCGCGCGCACCTCGAGCAGCGGGGCGCCGTCTTCTTTCACGAGCTGCACCGCGCGGTGGGCGCGTTCCCGCCGGACGTGCTCGACGCGATCTGGGAGCTCGTCTGGTCGGGGGAGGTGACGAACGACACGCTCGCGCCGCTCCGGTCGAAGGCGCTGGGAGAGAGCGAGAAGCGCCGCGGCGGCCGTGCGCCGTCGAGCGCGCGTGTCTTGCCGGGGAGCGAAGGGCGCTGGTCTCTCCTCGTGTCGGAGACGACGCCGAGCGAGACGGAGCGACGCGCTGCGCTGGTGCGGAGCCTCCTCGCGCGTCACGGCGTGCTCGTGCGCGAAGCGCTCTCGGCCGAAGGAATCGTCGGTGGCTTCTCGGCGGTGTACGAGGTCCTACGCGCCATGGAGGACGCGGGGCGCGTGCGTCGCGGCTACTTCGTGGAGGGCCTCGGCGCTGCGCAGTTCGCCCATCCGGGCGCCGAGGAGCTCTTGCGCGGTGAGCGAGAGCTGCGGAAGGACGCGGTGACGATGGTGCTCGCGGCGACGGATCCGGCGAGCCCGTGGGGCACGTCGCTGGCCTGGCCCAAGCGCGAGGGCGCGCGTCCCATGCGAGCCGATGGCGCGCAGGTGATCGTCGCCCCGGACGGGCACCTCCTCGCGTGGGTCGGTCGGGCAGAGCGCTCGATGCTGACGTTTCTCTCGGACGACGAGCGTGAGCGCGCGCTCGAGTGCGAGGCGATCGTGAAGGCGATCGCAGGCCCCGTGGACCGCGGCACACGGCGCGTCGTCCTCGTCGCGCAGGTGGACGGCGAGCCTGCCGAGAACTCTCCTCTTGCCGCAGCGCTCCTCGCCGCCGGGTTCACGTCGACCTCGCGGGGACTGATGAAGCGCTCGACGCGGCGAGCGCTCTCGGCCTTCGAGCCGGAAGAGATCGAGGACGCAGAGCTCTAGGAGACTGGTGTCTTTCAAACACCGGTCTCCTAGCCGCCCCGCCTCAGCTCGCTCGCGCGTGCCGCCTGGGCAGCGCCTCTCGGTAGAGCGCGTCGAGGGCCTTGCCCCAGCGCGCCTCCACGTTGCGGCGCTTGATCTTGAGCGTGGGCGTGAGGAGATCGTTCTCGGTGGTGAAGTCCTCATCGATGAGGAGCACGGCCCTAGGCACCTCGAAGCCCGTGAAGCCCCGGCTGCGCGCGAGCACCTCGTCGAGCACGAGCTCACGGACGCGAGGGTCGCGCGCGGGATCGGTCAGCGTGATCCCTCGTTCTACCGCCCAGCGCCGCACGCTGTCGATGGCGGGGACCACCAGCGCGACGTTGTACGGACGGTTCGCGCCGTGGAGCATCACGCTCGCGATGTAGGGTGAGAGCTTGAGCTGCTCCTCGAGCGGCGCCGGCATCACGTACTTGCCGTTCTCGAGCTTGTACTGATCCTTGATCCGCCCGGTGATCGTCAGGTAGCCGTCCTCGTCGACGAAGCCGAGATCTCCGGTCCGGAGGCCGCCCGAAGCGGTGAACACCTCCGCGTTCTCCTCGGGCCGCTGGTGATAGCCCTTCATCACGTTCGGCCCGTAGACGATTATTTCTCCCTGTCCGACTGCGTTTCCTCGCGAGGTGTCGATCTCGACCCGCACGCCTGGCAGAGGGCGACCGACGGTGCCGATCTTCCGCTGCCCGGGCGCGTTCACCGTCACCGCCGGGCTCGTCTCGGTGAGGCCGTAGCCCTCGAAGACCGGGATCCCGAGCGCGTCGACGAGCTCGGCGACCTCGACGCTCAGCGCTGCGCTCGCGCTCATGACGAAGCGCAGACGACCGCCGAGCTTCTCGCGGATCCGCTGGAAGATGAGCCTCTCGTCGAGGGCGAGCTCCACCCGCGAGACGAGACCGAGGTGCTCTCCGTGCGCGCGTCGCGTCGCGCTGCGGATGCCGTCGTCGAAGAGCCTCCGCACGGGCGCCGAGCGGTGTGCGATCTGCTCGGTCACCGACTCGTAGATCCGGTTGAAGATGCGCGGCACTGCGACGAGCACCGTCGGACGTACCTCCTCGAGGTTGTCGAGGAGCTTCGGGAGCTCGTCGTTCAGCGCGAGCGAGAGCCCCTGGCTCAGCCCGTAGTGGAGCTCGGCGACCTGTCCGAACGAATGCGCCCAGGGAAGGAACGAGAGCGTTCGGTCCGTCGGCTCGAGCGGGAAGGCTCGGCTCATCGCCCTGACGTTCGACGCGAGGTTCGCGTGGGTGAGGATCACTCCCTTCGGCTTGCCCGTCGTGCCGGAGGTGTAGATGAGCCCCGCCGTCCGTTCGGGCGAAGGCCGATGTGCGAGGGCCGGTGTCTCCGCACCCGCCCGCGTGAGCGCCGCGAATGAGCGCTGATCGGAGGCCTCGAGCTCGATCCCGATGACGTGGCGGAGGGCCGGCAGCTCGGGCTGCATCGCCAGCACCCGGTCGAAGATCTCGGTGCTCGAGACGATCACCACGCTCGCGCCGCAGTCCCCGAGAATGAACTTCCATTCGCCTGGACGCTGCGCTTCGTACATCGGGACGAGCGTCGCCTCGAGGCCGTAGGTGGCATAGCAAGCAGCCGCCCACTCGACGCGGTTGTTGGACACGATCGCCACGACGTCGCCGGGCGCCACACCCAGGCCGGCGAGCCCGCCGCGCACCTCGTCGATTCGCTCGGCGAGATCGCGATACGAAGTCCACGACCACGAGCCGCGCTTCTTCACCCCGATCGCGGGCCGTTCGGCGAAGTGCTCGCAGCTCTGCTGGTAGAGCTGCACCAGATCCTCCACGTCCACGCGCATGACGACCTCGCTTGCTGCGCCCGGCGGCGCGCTGCGAGATCCACGCGCAATCCGCGTGCCCGCGTCAGTGCGGTGCGCTCGGCTGGCTGGGGATCACGACGATGAAGGTCGCGCCTTCACTCCCGTGAGACTCGAGCTCCAGGCGTCCCCCGAGCGCGTCCACGGCGCGGCGCACGATCGCGAGCCCGACACCCGCGCCGCGCGTGTGCTTGTGCGAGAGCGGCTCGAGGTGCCCGAACGGCTCGAAGATCCGCGAGCGGCTTCCCTCGGAGATCCCGGGGCCCGTGTCGCGCACGACGACCCGGTGAGCCCCAGGCTCCGAGGTCACGGACACCGAGACCTCGCCGCGCTCGGTGAACTTCACGGCGTTACCCACCAGGTTCACGAGGATCAGGCGCACGAGATGCTCGTCGCTGTGGAGCGGGGGCATCCCGTCTGCGGCGTCGAGGCGGACCGCGAGACCCTTGTCGCGAGCCTCCGGCTCGATCGCGTCGACGACGCCCGCAGCGACGGCGGCGAGGTCGAAGGGCTTGATCTGTAGCCCTGCTCCCCCGGTGTCGACGCTGACGAGATCGACGAGCGACTGCGCGAGCTCGTAGAGCCTCTCCGCCGCCGCGATCGTGCGGGTCACGAGCCTCGTCCCCGCCGCCGTGAGAGTTCCTTCCGGCGCGCGTCGCAGCAGGTCGAGCCGGAGGCGGAGCGTCGTCATGGGAGAGCGGAGCTCGTGCGAGATGAGCGACAGAAACTCGGTCTTCGCCTGGCTCGAGAGCTCTGCACGATGCCTCGCGACGGACGCCTCCTCGTACGCGGCGCGGAGCTCGCGGCCCGCGCGGCAAGCTCCCGGGCCAGGTCCTCGGTGTCCCCGCGCTCGCTCGCGAGCTCTCGCTGGAGCACGTCGCGCGTGCGCTTCATCGCGACGAGGTTGTCGACACGGGCGACGAGCTCTTCGGCCGAGAACGGCTTGGTGACGAAGTCCTGCGCGCCGCCGCGAAGAAGCGCGACTCGCACGGCGTCGTCGTCACGGGCCGTGAGGACGACGATGCTCGTCCCGTCGAGCGCGGGTCGTCTACGCAGAGCGTCGACGAGCTCCGCTCCCGTCATGCGCGGCATCCGGAGATCGGTGACGATACAATCGGGCGGCTGCTCGATCGCCCTCTCGAGACCTTCCTCCCCGTCTGCGGTGGCGAAGACGTCGTATCGGACCGAGAGCGAGTCGACGATGAGCCGTCGCATCTCCGGGTGGTCTTCGACGACGAGCACGCGTGCGCGCTCGCTCCGGCTCGCTGCGGCGCGCAGCTCGCCCGGCTCGCTCGAGGGAAGGGCGCGTCGCGCCGGCGCGACGAAAGCTCCCTCCACGCGAACCGCCGCGTCCACCGGGGCAGCGACTGGCAGCTCGACGACGAAGCGAGCCCCGCCCTCTTTCGCCTCGTCCACGAACACGAGCCCACCGTGGATCTCCGCGAGCTCCCTCACGATCGCGAGGCCCAGGCCGGTGCCGTTCCCTCGCGTCCGAACGCCCGGGATCTGGAAGAAGCGCTCGAAGACCTTCTCGCGGAGCTCCGGCGCGATGCCTGGCCCGCTGTCCGCGACGATGAGCCGCGCGAGCTCGCCGTCTCTCTCGAGCGTGCAGCGCACGACGCCGTTGGGTGGCGTGTGGTTGAACGCGTTCGAGAGCAGGTTGGTGAGGATGCGTGCCACGCGATCCGGATCGAGCTGTACGGCGAGCGCGGGCGGCGTCTCCACCACGAACGACACGGGGATCGAGCTCGCCAGGGAGTCGAACCACGCCGCCACCTCCCGAACGAGCACCGCCAGGTTCACCTCCGCGTAGTCCGGTCGGAGGCGACCCGACTCGAGCTTCGAGGCGTCGACCAGATCCTTCACGAGGGAGAGCAGCGTTCGGGCCGACCGCTCGATCTCCGTGAGGTCCCGGAGCCGGCCAGGTCGGGTCTCTCCGTCGCGCATCATGCGCTCCGTCAGCAGGAGGATGACCGTCAGCGGCGTGCGCAGCTCGTGGCTGACGTTCGCCACGAGCTGGGCCTTGAGCCGGTCGAGATCGAGGAGGCTCTCGAACACCTGCCGCCTCTCCTCGTCGAGCGCGCGCGAGTCGGTGATGTCCTCCGAGATGCTGACCAGATAGAGCGGATGGCCGTGCTCGTCCCGGATCGGGATCTTCTTCGTGCGCAAGTATCGCTTGCCCGTGCGCAGCGTCTGGAAGGGCGCTTCGGGGATCTCCAAGAGCTTCCCGGACGCGAGCACGGCGTGGTCGTTCTCCGCGGCGAGATCGGCTTCGCCGGCCGGCAGGATGTCGTGGTCGCTCTTCCCGAGCAGCTCCTCGCGTCGGTACCCGAGCAGCTGCTCCCCCGCTCTGTTGACTCGTACGAACGTGAGGTCACGCGCCTCCTTGACGGAGATCGTCAGCGGCACGTCGTCGAGCACCGAGTCGACGAAGCGCAGCTCGCGATGCGCGGCGAGGAGCGCGCGCCGTGGGTTGGTGGACTGGAGCCAGAGGCCGACCGCGCCGCGCGTCTCGCCGTCGACTCGAACCGGCGTGTGGTGCCCGCTCCAGAAGCGGCCCCACGCCGAGAAGCTGGTCGAGGACGCTTCGCCTCCGAGAGCCTGCTCGATCGCTTCCCGGATCGAGAGGCTGTCGGGGAAGACCTCGAAGGCGGAGCGCCCGAGGATCGGGCCCGAGTTCGGTCCCAGTGCGTCGAGGCCGTTCCCGGCCGCGAACGTCAGCAGGCCGCTCGAATCGACTCGGAACAGGATGACCGGCACCGAGTCGAGCAGCGTCGTGATCGCCTCGCGCACTCTGTCGGTCCGTCCATCGGTGGGCGCTCGCGCGAGCGTTCGTGAGCTCGCTGCGCCCGAGCGCTCGCGCCCCTTTCTCATGGCGGCTTCGTCGGAGAGCCTCGCAAGACCGCAGCCGCGTTCGCGAGGAGCCCTGGGTCGCACGGCGCACGCACGCACATCCGGAACCCGGCTCGCCAGGCCTCGTCGAGGCCCGCCCCGTCGGCCCGCCGCGTGAGCCCGATGCAAGCGCGAGGGCGGCCGACTCCGTGGACCATGCGCGCGAGGCCGTCTCCGGTCGTGCCCGGTAGCTCGAGGTCTGCGATGAGCACGTCGCATCCTCGAATGTCGCTCGACGCGATCGCCTCCTCCACCGACGAAGCCGTCATCACGAGCGCGCCCGCCACCTCCAGAGGGGCTCGGTACGCGGAGCGCTGGCCGCCTCCGTCGATCAGAGCGATGCGGAGATCGATCAGGCTCGGAGGGGGGAGCGCCCGACAGAGAACCTGCTCGAACGACCGCGGTTGACGCTCCATGCTCTCTCCTCGGACGGACGGTGGGAACGTGCCCTCCGTCGCAAGTGACGCGCCGGCCCGCGGGCTCGTAGCGCCGACGAGATCTCCAGCCATCTCCGTCCAGGGCGCGCCCCATCTCGCCCCGATCGAGGCATGGCGCGACGTGCAGAACCGCCCGCGACGAACCGCGCTCAGCCGCTCGGGATGCTCTGCGCGAAGCGGAAGAAGCCGCCCGGATCGCGGCTCGCCTTCACCACGCGAAGGCGCGCGAGGTTCGCGCCGTAGTACGCGTGCTCCCAGTCGGGAAGGCGCGAGTCGATGTAGTTCTGGTACGCGAAGCCGGAGGCGTGGGGGCGCATCGCACCGTGGAAGCTGTCGAGCCAGGCGATGTTCGCGTCGATCTCTTCGGGCGACGATCGCGAGGCCCAGTGGGTGCTGTACTGCGCCAGGAACAACGAGCTGCGGTGGACGAACGCGGTCGCGTCGGGCGCGACGCGGTTGATGGCGCCGCCGAGCGCATCGAGACCGACACCACCTGCGCCACGCGCCAGCAGCGGGTCACTGCCGCGAGCCTCCACCGAGGCGATCAGCGCTGCGACTCCCGACGGAGAGAGAGGCGACGAGAAGAAGTCCGAGTGCCCCACGTGATCGCGTCGACCGAGCGCTCCTTCCGGTCGCACGCTGGGCAGGTGGCACTGTTCGATCGTTCGCTCCGAGCACGACGCTTCGACCAGCATCGTCTCGAGGAACGCGCCGCTGCTCGCGTGGCTCGAGCGCGGCGCGCGGCCCACGCGGGCTCGCAGCGCAGCGAGCTGCTCCTCGAGCGCGGCTGCAGTGCCGACCATCACGCCTGCGAGCCC
Source organism: Polyangiales bacterium (assembly GCA_038252025.1). Lineage (GTDB taxonomy): Bacteria > Myxococcota_A > Polyangia > Polyangiales > Sandaracinaceae > JBBSAT01. The sequence continues at coordinate 11,028 of JBBSAT010000220.1, forward strand.
GATCCCGCGCGTGCTGCCCGACGCGTTGAGGTGGATCTTCGTCCAGAGCTCGTCCGGCGCGTGCGGCGCCCAGTCTTGCCAGCCCAGGACGACATCCGTCGCGGCCGCCCACGGCCAGGACAGCCCGAAGCGCATCAGCGAACCGACCGAGTGGAGCCGTAACGTGAGCGAGGTGACGACGCCGAAGTTCCCACCGCCTCCTCCCCGACACGCCCAGAAGAGATCGGCGTTGCTCGACGCGTCGCAGCTCAAGATCTCGCCGGCCGCCGTCACGATGCGCAGCGACGTGAGGCTGTCGCACGTGAGGCCGAGCTTTCGACCGAGGACGCCCTGGCCTCCGCCGAGCGTGAGGCCCGTGATGCCGACGCTCGGGCACGTCCCGGCGGGGAGGGCGAGCCCTGCTCTACCGATCACGTCGTAGACGTCGATGAGGCGCGCACCCGCGCCGATCACGGCGCTCCGCCCCAGGGCGTCGACCTCGACCGTCGAGAGGAGGCCGACGTCACAGACGAGGCCGGTCCCGGTCGAGTAGCCCCCGTAGCTGTGACCGCCGCAGCGCGCGGCGAAGGGCAGGGCATGGGCGCGCGCGAATGCGATCGCGCGCTGCACGTCGGCTTCGGATGCGCAGAACGCGATACCCTCGGGGCGGATGGAGTCGAAGCGCGGATCGTAGAGCTGGCGAGCGAGGGCGTACTCGGCGGCGTCCGGTCGGACGAGCCTTCCATCGAGCGACGAGCCGAAGGCTGCCCAGTCGGAAGGAACGGCGGGCGCGGTCGCGATCGGGGTCGCAGGAGCCGGCGGCGTGGGGGCAGACGGCTCTGCGACCGGAGGGTCCACGACCGGCGGCGCCGTTGGAAGAGGAGCGCTCGCAGGCGGCGCGCTCGGCGCTGCGGTCTCGCTCCCGCCGCAGCCCAGCGCGAGCGCGGTCGAGCCCAGCGCGACGCGCCTCACGAACTCGCGGCGTTGCATCGCGGGCGAGCATAGCGGTCCGCGAACAGCGACTGAAGCCCTGCGGCGGGAGAGACGGGTGCTTGCACCGTCACCGCTCTCTCTGCTACCAGCAAGGCCTCCGGTGAACGACCGGCTCATGGCCTCGCCAACGCTGGCCCGTCAACCCTGCCAGGCCCGGAAGGGAGCAACAGTCGCGGTGACCAGCGTGTGGCGGGGCCTTTCCCTTTCCGTCGTCTCTCTCCTCCGGACCTGCCGATCGTGACCGAGCCGTCCGAAGACGAGACGTTCATGGGGCTGGCGCTCGACGAAGCGCGCGTCGCCGAGGAGGCCGGCGAGGTCCCCGTCGGCTGCGTCATCGTGCACGACGGCGCCGTCATCGCCCGCGGCCACAACCTCCGCGAGGAGATCCAGGATCCGACGGCGCACGCCGAGCTGCTCGCGCTGCGTGACGCCGCCCGCGTCCTCGGGACCTGGAGGCTCTCGGGCGCGACCTGCTACGTGACCCTCGAGCCGTGCCCGATGTGCGCCGGTGCGCTCGTGAACGCTCGGGTCGACCGCGTGGTCTTCGGCGCCGAAGACCCGAAGGCCGGCGCGACGGCGACGCTCTACACCATCGGCGCCGACCTGCGCCTCAACCACCGCTTCGCGCTCACGGGCGGCGTGCGCAGGGACGAGTCCGCCGAGCTGCTCAAGCGCTTCTTCGGGGGCATCCGCGAGAAGCGTCGTCGCGAGCGCGGCGAGGCGAAGTAGCCCCGCCTGGGCTGCTTCCGAGCAGCGTGCGATACTCGCTCGCCGTGACGCTCCGATCGCCGCTCGATGTCTTGGCTGTGGCCGCGCTGCTCGGTCTCTCCCTCGGCTGCGCTCCGGCAGTCGTCGAGCCGGACGCTGGGCCCGAGGACGGCGGCCGCCCGGACACCGGCCTCCACGACGCAGGGGGCGCCGACGCCTGGCGCGAGCCCGCTCCCGCGTTCGACCAGACGCACGTCTTTCCCGCGATCGACCTCGACGTCGGAGCGGAGATCCTCGACGACTGCCAGGCCTGGACGCTCGGCAACGACGAGCCGATCTACGTCAACGCCGTGACGATGGACTCGGGGCCCGGCTGGCATCACTCGAACTGGATGTTCGTCCCCGACACGCTGTTCCCCGGCGAGGACGGCACGTTCCGCTGCCGGGATCGCTCGTTCGACGAGCTCGCCGCAGCGCTCGGCGGCGGCGGCGTGTTCTTCGCGCAGTCCACGCAGTCGACCCACGAAGAGCAGCGCTTCGAGCCCGGTGCCGCGTACGTCATCCCCGCGCACGCGCGCATCATCGGCGCGATCC
>JBBSAT010000221.1:0-13298 GCA_038252025.1 Polyangiales bacterium
GCCCGAGCGGTCCGCAGCTCTCACCGAGGCGTCCGAACGCCCGGCACGCCGTCCTGCAGTAGAGCCCGCTCTCGCAGTCGCCCATGTGATCGCCACACGAGTCGCCGAGCGCCCGCGCGGGCGCGATGGCGCACACGCCCTCGGCGCACACGGTCGCGCGCGGCACGAACGGCTGCGGGTAGTACAGCCCGCACTCGTCGCTGCTGGCGCACGCCTGGCCCAGCCGATGGCGCGAGGAGGGGACACATCGATCGACGTCTCTGTCGCAGTAGCTCCCTGCCTCACACGGCCGGAGGGCGCACGTCTCGCCGATGGCTGCCGATGGCGCACAGCGCCCTTCGCAGCTGCTCGACCCGGCGCAGAAGCCGTCGACGCAGCCGTTCATCAGCCCGGGCGCGCATGACGCGCCGAGCGGGAGCGCGGGCACGAGCGCGTGAAAGCACGCGTCGGCGACGCCCGACTCGTCCGTACGGCAGGGCATCGTGTCGAGCTGGGTGATGCACCGCTCGGCGGCCGCGCGATCGAGCACCAAGTGTCCGCGGTCCGCAGCCTCGCGCTGAGAGCTGAAGTACCTGCCGCCGACGCACCACATCGACCACGTGTCGTCCGGCGCCTCGCACCGAATGCTGCGCGCGCAGAGCGCCCGCTCGAGCGCATCGACGAAATCCGTGCCGGACTCGTAGCCGTGCGCGGCCGAGCAACCCTGGGCGGCGAGGCAGACGCCGAGCACGAGTGCATGGGCACGCCTGGACACCGCAAGACCGTACCACGCATGCCCTGAGGCCAAGAGTCACGGCTCCGTCGGGAATGACTACGTCCCGGACGCGTAGGGCGCGAGCGCCTTGAGCGCCGCGGGCGGGAGCCCTCCATCTCGCGGTCGTACGACGCACGCCCTGAGGCGGGAGAGGCTCGGCTCCGTTGGGAACGACGGCGGGCGGGACCTGCGCTCGCGATCATGGCGATCAGCTCGAACGTTCCCTCTCCTCACGGGAGAGGACGCCGAGTCGGGCGCGCCAGCGCTCGAGTCGGCTGGTGAGGGGAAGGGGTGCGCGCCTCTCGTCGACGCGCCCGAGCGCCGAGCAGTGCATCGTCGAGCATCGTGCGCCTTCCCCTCACCCACTCGAACCAGCGCGTGAACGCGCTCGCTCGAGTCGCCCTCTCCCCGAGGAGAGGGCTACTTGCGCGCCGTTTTCACGACCCAGCAGTACGCCCCCGGTGCAGATCGTGAGGGCCCTCTCGACCCGCGCAGCGTACATCATTGCTCCGGCCTCCCAAGGGGGGCGGAGCACGCGCAGAGAGAGGGAATCGTTCGGAGATGTCCGTATTGCTCAACATCGATCTCGGTGAGCTTCCGGGCGAGCCCGAGGAGCTCTACGCGCTCGCGCACCTCGCGAACGTCGCGTGCGGTGGACATGCCGGAGATGCCGACTCGATCGATCGCGCCATCGCGCGCGCCCGAGAGCACGGAGCCCGCGTCGGCGCCCATCCGTCCTACCCAGACCGCGAGGGCTTCGGCCGGCGCGCGATCGAGATTTCTCGCGAGCGCCTGGTGGTCTCGCTCCGGGAACAGGTTGCGCTCTTGAAGGCGCGCGCCGCGCTCGCCGGTGTCGAGGTCGGGCACGTCAAGGCGCACGGCGCGCTCTATCACTCGCTCGATCGGGATGAGGCGCTCGCCTCGGCGGCGCTGCGTGCGTGCGTCGACGTGCTCGGGCGCGTGGAGATCCTCGGGCCGCCAGGCGGAGCGACGGAGCATGCGGCGCGCGCGCTCGGCCTCGAGTTCTTGACCGAGGGCTTTGCAGACCGCGGGATGCTGCCGGACGGCTCGCTCGTCCCGCGCGGGCAGCCCGGCGCCCTCATCACCGACGCGGAGGCCGCGCGCGCCCAGATGCTCGCGCTCCTCGAGTCCGGCCGCTACGCCACGCTCTGCGTGCACGGCGACACGCCGATCGCGGTGTCCATCGCGCGCGCGGTCCGCGATACCATCGACCGATTCGGATGAAGCGTCCTCTTTTCACGCCCGTCGGCGAGCACGCCCTCCGCTTCGAGCTCCCGGCCCTCATCGATCGCTCTCTGCTCCTCGCGCACCTGCGCGCGCAGCCCGGCGTCACGGACGCGAGCCTCGCCGCCGAGCACGCGCTCGTCGTCTTCGAGGACGAGCCGCGCGAGCTTGCGATCCCCGACTCGTTTCCGCCGAGCCTCGAGCCGCGAAGGGCGCACGACGTTCGCGTCGTGTACGACGGCCCCGATCTCGAGGACGTCGCTCACGCGCTCGGCATCGACACCGACGCGCTCGTCCGGCTCCACACGGGCCGCACGCACGCGGTGCTCTTCGTCGGCTTCTGCCCAGGCTTCGCGTATCTCGGGCCCATAGACCCGGCCCTTGCCGTCATCGCGCGACGCCCCTCGCCGCGCGCGCGCGTCCCGGCCGGCAGCGTGGGCCTCGCCGGCGGCTACACGGGGATCTATCCGTCCGCCATGCCCGGCGGCTGGCGGCTGCTCGGGCGCGCGATCGACTTCGACCCGTTCGTCGGGGATCGGCTCGCTGTCGGCGACCTCGTGCGCTTCGTGCCCGCATGCCGCGCGTGATCGAGCTCGGTGCCGTGCGCGGGCTCGCGCTCGTGGAGGACGCGGGACGGCCGGGCCGCCTCGCGATGGCCGTGCCGCGCGGCGGGGCGCTCGACCGCGAAGGCCTCGGCGCAGCGAACGCCGCCGTGGGCAACGACCCGGGCGCTGCGGGCATCGAGCGCTACGGCGAGCTCGAGCTCGTCGCGCGCACGCCCGTCAGGGTCGGCGACGAGCGAGGCCGCGCCATGTCGCTCGCCAAGGGAGAGCGCGCGACGTTCGCCTGGGACGCCGCGGAGCGCGTCGGCTACCTCGCGATCGACGGCGGCGTGATCGTCCCGTCGTTCCTCGGCGGGCTCGGCACCGTGCTCGCGCTCGGCCGCGGCGGACACGAGGGGAGGCTGCTCCGCCACGGCGACCTCCTCACGCTCGGCGAGCCAGGCGCGCTCGCGCGCATCGGGCCGCGCGGACAGGACGACGGCCCCATCCGCGTGACGGCGGGGCCGGATCTCGATCGCCTCGCGGACGACGCGCTCGCCCAGCTCGCAGACGAGACGTGGTCGATCGACCCGCGCAGCGATCGCACGGGGACGCGCCTCGCCGGCTCCGTGATCGCGCATCGCGCGGACGCGCGCGCGAGGACCACACCGATGATCGAGGGCGCCATCGAGTCTCCGCCGGGCTCGCCACCGATCGTCCTCGGGCCCGAGCATCCGACGACGGGCGGCTATCCCGTCGTCGCCGTCGTCACGCGCGCGGACCTCTCGCGCTTCCACCGGATCGCTCTCGGCGGATCGGTTCGCTTCGCCCTCGTCTCGCACGCCGAGGCACGCGCGCTTCGATGACCGAGCGCGAGGACCTGGCCGACGAGGCCGAAGCGCGGGCCGAGGAGGAGAAGAAGGCGAAGGGCCCGCTCTACATGACCCCGCTCGGCTGGAAGAAGCTCAAGGACGAGCTCGAGCACCTCGGCACCGTCGAGCGTCCAAAGGTCTGTCAGGGCGTCGCCGATGCCGCGGCGGAGGGCGATCGAAGCGAGAACGCGGAGTACATCTACGGCAAGCGGAAGCTCCGTCAGATCGACTCGCGCATGCGCTTTCTCCGGAAGATCGTGGAGAACGCCGTGCTCGTCGATCCGGCGATCGACCGCGGCGACAGGGTCTTCTTCGGCGCGACGGTCGTCCTCGCGGGGGAGGGCGAGACGCTCGAGGTGCAGCTCGTGGGCGAGCACGAGACCGACGCGGAGCTCGGCAAGATCAGCTACCGCTCGCCCATCGGCGCGGCGCTCCTCCGCAAGGAGACCGACGACGAGGTGATCGTGAGCACGCCGCGTGGAAAGCGTCGCTTCACGATCACGGACGTCCGGTATCGCTAGGCAGCCCCCCTGGGGCCGCCATCGCTAGGACCAGCCCAGAAGGGCTCAGTCGGACGGAAGGAGCTCGTGCGCCGGGTCGTGGGCGAGCGGGTGCCAGGTCCAGTCGTTGTAGTACAGCGAAGACATGGCGTAGATGACGCAGAGCGCGATCGTGAGCGTCACGAGGAGCAGCCCGACGTAGCGCGGGCCCGTCCAGTAGGCGTCGTCCCGCTTGAACCGCTCGGCGATCTGTTCGTCCGTCACGTCTTGCTCCTCGAGAGACTCGATCTCGTTACGGCGCCCTGTTACCGCGGGCGCCGTTTCTCGTCAACGGGGCGATACCCTCAGCAGCGCGTCCAGCCGAACACGGCGCGGTCTGGCTGGCCGTACTTCGTGAGCGCGCCCGTGGGCCCGACCGCGTTCGGACGCTGGAAGATCCAGTTCTGCCAGGCCGAGAGACGCGAGAAGATCTTCGAGTCCCCCGTGTCGCTCCCGGGGAAGCGCAGCGAGGCCTCCATCCCGGTGAGCGCGTCCGGCGAGAGGCTCGCGCGCTCCTCGATGGCGATGCGCACGTCGTCCTCCCAGTCGATCTCGTCGGGCGCGAGCGTCACCATCCCGAGCGCCTCCGCGCGCTCGGTCGGGATCGGCCCCGTCTCCTCGAGCACGCGTCCGACCTGCGCGCGATCGCGAAGGAAGCGCACCTCGAGCCGGCTCAGCCCGTGGGACATCGGATGCGCGCCCGCGTTCGCGGCGCTCGTCTGCATGCAGACCTTCCCGTCGTCGTCGGCGAGCATGTAGATGCGGTCCGCCGCGAGCGCGATCTCGAGCGTCGTCCCGACGAAGCACGAGCCCGCATCGACGAGCGCGAAGAGGCTCTTGCTCGTGAGGTCGAGGCGACGCAGCACGCGCGACTGGAGACAGAGGATCTCGTTCGCGAGCCAGTGCTCTCGGCTCGCGTAGAGGCCCAGGTCGCTCGCGAGCACCCCGGCGGGATCGCCGCTCGTGCGCAAGACGAGCACGCCGACGTCGAGGTGGTTCACGCGCAGGCGGAGGAGCGCATCGTCGAGCTCGCGGAACGCACGAAGCGACCACTGCCCCGCGCCCGCGGCCTCGATCGCCGCAGCGTCCTTCGGCTGCGCGCCCTCGGGCGCCTTCAGCGTCAGCGTCGCCGTGCGCGCCGCGTCGTCGACGACCGCCTCGACGAAGCGATAGCGGTACGCACTGCCGTCGATCACGGGCACGACCGGCTCGAGCGTGATCCCGTCGCCCTTCTTCGGACCACCAGCGCGATCGCCGAGCTTCTTGGCCTGCTCCGTCACTGCCTCGTCGAAGCGGCTGCGCGGCGCGATCGCATCGACCAGCCCCCACTCGACGGCGCGCTTGCCGCGCACGCCCTCGCTCGTGGTGCAGAACACGTCCGCGAGATCGCGCCGCACCTTGCGCTTGTCGACGAGCCGCGTGAGGCCGCCCGTACCGGGGAGCACCGCGAGGAGCGGCACCTCCGGAAGGCTCACGGACGAGCTGCCGTCGTCGACGAGGAGGATCTCGTCGCACGCGAGGGCGAGCTCGTAGCCGCCGCCGGCGCAGGGCCCGTTCACCGCCGCGAGGTACTTCTGTCCGCTGTGCAGCGACGCGTCCTCGATCGACAGACGCGTCTCGTTGGTGAACTTGCAGAAGTTGACCTTGAACGCGTGAGTCGAGGTCCCGAGCATGTAGATGTTCGCGCCCGAGCAGAAGACGCGCTCGATGCCGCTGTCGAGGACGACCACCTTCACCTTGGGATGCTCGAAGCGGAGGCGCTGGATCGCGTCCGCGAGCTCGATGTCGACGCCGAGGTCGTAGCTGTTGAGCTTGAGCTCGTAGCCCTCCCTCAGCCCGCCGTGTGGCTCCACCGCCATCGTGAGGCGTGCGGACTCGCCGGTCACCGCGAGCTTCCAGTGCTTGTAGCGGGAGGGGTGCGTGTCGAAGCCGATGGTCGTCATGGCGGAGGCACGATACGCCGACGCGCGCGCGTCTGGCCATCGCTCGTGCGCTACCGCACTCGCTCGGCGCGCGTACAATCACAGTGATGGCCGGAGAGGTTCACTGCTGGTTCGACTACTCGAGCCCCTTTGCCTATCTCGGGACCGAGCGCGTGGAGGCCGTGGCGGCAGCGCATGGGGCACGCGTCGTCTACCGCCCCTTTCTCTTGGGCGGGCTCTTCCGCGCGATCGGCACGCCGCTGGTGCCCATCGATGTCATGAGCCCGGCGAAGGCGCGCTACTTCCGCCTCGAGCTCGAGCGCTGGGCGGCGCGGGACGCGATCCCCTTCGTCTACTCGAGCCGCTTCCCTGTGCGGACGGTGGACGCGCTGCGGCTCACCTTGCTCGCCCCGGAACAGGGGCGCGGCCGGATGGTTCACGCGATCATGCGCGCCACGTGGGCCCTCGACCGTGACCCGAGCGACCGCGACGTGCTCGCCGCGTGCTGCCACGAGGCCGGCGTCGACCCCGCGCTCGTGGAGCGGACGAGCGAAGCGAAGCCGGCGTTGATCGCCGCGACCGACGCGGCGCTCGCGCTCTCGATCCCCGGCGCGCCGACGTTCCAGGTGGGGACGGACCTCTTCTGGGGACAGGATCGCTTGCTCTTCGTCGACCGCGCCCTGGCCGGGGACCGGCCTCAGGCGCAAAACGGGGCTAGGATGATCTCGACGTGAACACTCACTTCAGCGTCTTCCGGGTTCCAGTCCACGTGCAGCCCTTCTTCTGGCTGATGGCGGCCGTCTTCGGCTACCAGAGCCACGCGCACGGCGAGTGGATCAGCTTTGCGATCTGGTTCCCGATCGTGTTCCTCGCGGTGCTCCTCCACGAGCTCGGGCACGCGGTCGTGGGGCGCGCGTTCGGCGCGACGCCGATGGTAATCCTGACCGGCTGGGGCGGCCTCACGCAGCTCCATGGCCCGCGGATCCCGCCGGGACGCTCGGCGCTCGTCAGCTTCGCGGGCCCGCTCGTCGGGCTCCTGATCGGTGGCGGCACGTTCTGCATCCAGATGTTCGCGCCCATCCCGCACGCACCCGTCCTCGATCTCGCCCTGAGCGACATCGTCTTCACGAACTGCATCTGGGCCGTGTTCAACCTCGTTCCGATCGTCGGTCTCGACGGCGGCAACATCATGTCCTCGTTGCTCGAGAAGGCGTTCGGCATCGGCGGGACGCGAACCGCCCACCTGATCTCGATCTTCGTCGCCGTGGGCCTCGCCACGCTCTCGCTCGTGATCTCGCACGCGGCCGGACAGCGTCCTTCGCTCTGGATCCTGTTCATCTTCGGCATGCTCGCGATGAACAACTATCGCGCGTGGCAAGCCCAGTCGCGCTGGTCGGACAAGCTGAAGCCGCAGGGCCCCGGGCCCCGCGCCGCGCCCGCCCCCACGGTCGCGCCGGAGGCCAGCATCGACGCGGCGATCGAGCGCGGGTTCCGGGCGCTCGAGGATCGCAACGCAGTGATGGTCCGCATGATCGGCGAGAGCCTCGCGCCGCGAGCGCAGACGGACGAGCATCGGATCCAGATCGGGCACTTGCTTGCGTGGGGTCGTCTCCTCGCCGGAGATGCGACCGGCGCGCGCCGCGCGCTGGAGATGCTGCCGGCGGGTCAGCTCCCCGATGCGCTGCTCGACGGTGCGATCCTGCTCGAGTCGGGACGCGCGAAGGACGCGGTCCCGCTCCTCGCCGAGGCCGTCATCGGACGCTCCGACGACTTCGTGGCGACGCGGCTCGCGCGCGCCGTGGTCGCGAGCGGCGACACTGCGCCTCTCGTCGCGCTGCTCGGCCGCGAGGCCGACGCGAAGGAAGCGACCGCACGCCCGTTCCAGATCGTCGTCGGGGAGCTCTCCCACGCGAACCGACACGAGGAGGCGCGTACCCTGGGCGTCGCGCTCTTCGAGCGCTTCCACGAGGGCGCGGACGCCTTCAACGTCGCCTGCGCGCTCGGCAGGCTCGGCCGCGCCGAAGAGGCGCTCGAGTGGCTCGAGAGGTCCCTGGACGCCGGGCTCCCCGACAAGACCGTGCTCGACACCGATCAGGATCTCGCGTCGCTCCGTGATCTTCCAGGCTTCGACGCGATCCGCGAGAAGGCTCGCGAGAGCTAGTCGCCGTCGAGTCGCCGAAGGGCACAGGAGTGCTCGCGAAGCGAGCGATCACTTCGCTCGCGGGTACGGGAAGCCCTCGATCGGCTCGCTCGGGACGGTGTCGTGGAAGCGACGCGCGTCGAGCTCGTAGCGGCCGTCCGGCAGCTCTCGGATGGTGTCGGCGTAGCGGTGCCCGAAGCGGATCTCGTCGTCGAGGTACGACCCGCCCGCGTGGACGATCTGCGACGTCGTCGCGTCGATGCCGACGAGCGACACGATCACCTCGGAGTCGGTCGCCTTCAGAGACGCGGGCGTGGCGCCGAAGAGCGGGCTCGTCTCGTCGATGCGATGCATCAGCGTCGAGCCGCGACGAAAGCTCGCGTGGTGCTCGCGCACGAGCGCGAGATCCCGGCTGCGATAGTAGGTGAGGCCTTCCTTCGTCCTCTCGGTCCGCGTGAGCGCCATCCGCATGCGCGCGTCGACGATGTGATCGCCACGGTCGTTCCCGATGCGGACCATCAGCGTCGGCACGCCGTCGTAGGGCGTGATGACCGCGTACTGCGCGAAGAAGACGCGCGGCCGCGGCGTCGAGAACTTCGTGAAGATGAGCCCGGTCGCGACGGCGGTGAGCACGACGCCAGCCATGAGCTCGACGGCCATCACCGAGCTCGCGAGCGTGGACTCGGGGTACATCGCGCCGTAGCCGACGGTCGAGAGCGTCTGCACGCTGAAGAAGAAGGCGTCGACGAACGAGCCAGGCCGCGCCCCGTGGATGCCTCCGATGAGCGCGAACACGCTCGCGAAGAGGAGGTTCGCGAGGAGGACCACCGCGCAGATGACGGCGACGGCGCCCCACCACGGCGTGCGCACGAGGAAGTGGTAGACGTCGCGCAGCGGATGACGCGCGCCGCCGACGATCACGAGGACGCTCGCCTCGTCGTCGAACGCCTTGACGCGGTTCGGTGGCCGGTCCGGAGCGACCTCCACCTTCTCGCTCGACGTCTCGGGCTCGGTCACGAGGCGAGGTTATCGCTCAGAGCGCTTCGCCGTGCGAGCGGCGCCGAAGCCGGTCGTAGATCGTGTCGAGGTACTCGTTGATCGTCTGGTAGTTCGACGGGCCCGTGGTCGCCGCGGTCAGGTGGTACTGATAGTCGACGATCGTGATGTTGTCGGGGTCGCCGGGGAACTGCGACGCGACGAGGGTACCTTCGAGCAGGCTGATCGCGGACGAGCCGAAGACCTTCCGCCAGCGCGAGACCACCTGCGTCGGCGCGGCCTCGGTGCCCGCTACGAGCGCGAAGCGCCAGCAAAGCCGGAAGTCGACGCTGATGGGCGAGCCGGCGTTGATCGCCGTCTCGAAGAGGCCACCGTCACACTCGCCGGCCATGGGCTCCGGGAGCACGACCCACGTGTTCACGCCGGGATCGCGCCCCGACTCGGGATCCTGGATGCCTTCCGACACCGTCGCGATCGGCGCATGGATGCAGGCCGTCGCGTGCACCGCCGGCGTGTGGCCGCCGTTGAAGCCGCGCGACTCGACGTGCACGAGGGTCTCGGGGCACGGGTCGGTGGCGGTCGCCGCAGCAGGCGCGGACATCTGCTCTTCCCACGGCTCGAAGCCCTCGGGGAATGCGGTCGGGACGTTCCCGTAGCAGCCCGCAGCCGTGACGCCGAAGAGCCCCGCCGTCGCGAGCGCGCCGATACACGCGCGGAGCACGCTCACGTGAAGTCTTCCGCGATGATCCGCTCGATACAGCGCTCGGAGTTCGCGCTGATCGTCCAGAACGGGTTCGAGCACGGCGTCGCGCCCGGGATGAGCGAGCCGTCGATCACGTAGAGGTTCTCCATGCCGTTGACGCGCCCGAACATGTCCGTGACCTGGCCGTGCACGCAGCCGCCGAGCGGATGGAAGGTGATCGACTCGTTCAGCCCCGGGATGTTGGCGATCTCGCCGCCGTTGGCCGTGTTGAGGGTGTCGAGGATGCCCATCGTCGCGGCGGCCGCCGTCGGATCGATGGACGGATCCCAGGTCGGGACCAGGCGGCCTTCGGCAGCGTTCCACACGAGGCGACCGCGGGTGTCGGGGATGCCCTGTCCCGTCGAGATGAGCGTCTGGTTCTCGAAGCCGAGCGGCGCCGGACCGTTCTCCATCGCGATGCGCTGGTCGTAGTCGAAGATCATCGCGCACGCGGGGCCTGCCTGGTACGCCAGCGTGTCGACGCCGACGTGCTGGCGCGCGACGATGTGCTGGCCGTTGTTGCCGAAGCCCTCGCCGACCATCTCGGGCAGGCCTTCGATCGTGCGCTCGGCCTTTGCGCGGAGCAGCAGCTGCGTCGTGTTCGCCGTGCCCGCGCTCAGGAACAGGCGCGTCGCGAGGTACTGGATCTGCTCGAGCACCGTGCCGTGCTCGTCGATCCGATCGACCTCGACGAGCCAGCCGTCCGCGCGCTGAACGATGCGCTGCACCCAGTGGAGCGGCCGCACCTCCGTCCAGCCCATCGCCTCGGCCATCCCGAGGTAGGACTTGTCGAGCGTTCCCTTCGCGCCGCTGTTGAGGCCGAAGATGTAGCTCCCGCGCATCAGCTGCTGCGGGATGGTGCCGTCGGCCTCCATGCGCGCGCCTTCCCAGTCGAAGGCGCAGTAGAGGAGGTCGGAGCGCTTTCGACCCGTCCCGCCCCACGTGTAGCCCGCCGCGTCCGCCTGCTCGAGGTAGGTCCGCGTCGCGATCCACTCCGGCCGCATGAGGATGTCCATCGGCATCGGCATCGGGTTGTTCATCATCGCGCGGACGCGCGGGTAGTAGACCGTGTCCATCTGCGCGTAGTCGATCTCGGACGGGAACACGTCCTCGAAGAGATCCTGCGGGGGCTGGACCATCATGCCGCTGTAGACGATCGAGCCACCGCCGACGCACGAGGCGCAGACGATGTTGATTCCGTCCCCGAGGATCTTCTCGAGCACGCCCGTGTACGGCTCGAGGCGTCGCGTGTTCGGGATGCCGGGGAGCGGCTGGTGCTCGGCGAGCCAGGCGCAGCGCTGGTCGTAGCCCGCGAGGCTCATGTCGGAGAAGACGTCCTCGCCGGGCGTGTCGATCGTCCAGCGGCGACCGCGCTCGAGGATGACGCTCGAGTGCCCTGCCGCGCCGAGGCGGTACGCGCTGATCGAGCCGCCGAAGCCGCTGCCGATGATGAGGTTCTCGACCCGCTCGGGCTCGGTCTGGGCGGTGCTGCATCCGGTCACACCCATCGCCGCGGCGGCGGCCACGCCTCCGGCGGACATGCGGACGAAGGTTCGACGGCTGATGGGGAGGTAAAGCTTTCGCATTTGCGCCGAGAATGTTGGCCGAGCCTTCCGGGTCGCGTCAACGGATTCCCCTGCGATCCCGCATGGTTGCGACGACAATGATTGTCTGAGCAAGCGCCGGGTGGCCTGGTGGCGCATGGCGGGGGCCCGGCTCTAGAGTCGGGCCCATGAAGGCCGCGCCGTTTCCTTCGCTCACGATCACGCGCCACGGGCTCACGCCCGAGGGAAGCTTTGCCGAAGCCCAGGCCACCTTTCTGCGGCCGGACCCGCGGACCGTGGAGGAGCTCGACGCGCTGGTCCGCGCGAAGAACGTCGGGATCGTCGCCCACTTCTACATGGACCCGGAGCTCCAGGGCGTGCTCGCGCGGCTGAGCTGGCCGGAGGTCCACGTCTCGGACTCGCTCTTGATGGCGGATCGCGCCGTGACGATGGCCGCCGACGGCGTCCGCTCCGTGGTGGTCCTCGGCGTGGACTTCATGAGCGAGAACGCGCGCGCGATGCTCGACGCGGCCCGCTTCACGTCGGTCCCCGTCTACCGGGTCGCGGCCGAGCCCATCGGCTGTTCGCTCGCCTCGTCGGCGGAGACGCTCGCGTACTCCGCGTATCTACAGCGCGCCGCGCGCACGCCGAAGAGCCTCCACGTCGTCTACATCAACACGAGCCTCGTCACGAAGGCGCGCGCCCATGCGCTCGTGCCGACCATCACGTGCACGTCGTCCAACGTGGTGCAGACGGTGCTCTCGGCCTTCGCACAGATCGAGGGCGGTCACGTCTGGTTCGGGCCCGACACGTACATGGGCCAGAACCTCGCGCACCTGTTCCGTGCGATGGCCGAGCTCACCGACGCGGAGATCCGCGCCGTCCATCCCGCGCACGATCGCATCACGATCCGCTCGGCGCTCGAGCGCTTCCACTACTTCGAGCACGGCAACTGCATCGTGCACCACATGTTCGGGGCCGAGGTCAGCGCGCGCGTCCGGAAGGACTACGGCGACGCCTTCATCACGGCCCACCTCGAGGTGCCGGGCGAGATGTTCTCTCTCGCGCTCGAGGCCCACGACCAGGGGAAGGGATGCGTGGGCTCGACGAGCGACATCCTCTCGTTCATCGAGGCGCGCGTGCGGGAGGCCGGAGCGAAGGAGGGCGCGGCGAGGCTGCGCTTCATCCTCGGCACGGAAGCCGGGATGATCACGTCGATCGTCCGCAAGGTCGAGGCCGTGCTCGAGTCGATCGGGCGAGACGATGTCGCGGCAGAGATCGTGTTCCCGGTCGCCAGCGAGGCCATCACCGTGGCGCCCGACTCTCCGCTCGCCATCGTGCCGGGAGCCTCGGGCGGCGAGGGCTGCACGACCGCGGGCGGGTGCGCGACGTGCCCGTACATGAAGATGAACTCGCTCGACGCGCTCTTCTCGCTGCTTCGTCGGCTCGACGTCGAGGACGACGACCAGCTCGCGGAGTTTCATCCGCACGTCTACGCGGAGCGCGTCGACGGGAAGAGCGTCGCCGAGGTCGGAGGCGTTCCCATCCTTCACATGCGCGCCTTCGGGAAAGAAAAGAAGCTCCCCGCCGCGCTCGTCGAAGACGTGTTGACGCGTGCGCCTCGCAGCGCGGCGCACGCGTGAGCGCGGGAGGCCGCGTCGGGCCGGCTTGTGTGCGCCCGCTCCGTGGGAGTACCGTCCCGGCCCGAGCATGAGCAGCCGCGAACGCTTCATTCGCTGCAAGCACTGCGGGCTCCCGCACGAGGCGGACGCAACCGTCTGCCCCGTGACGAACCAGGCCATCGTCCAGGATCGTCCGAAGCGCGCCAAGACCGAGAGCGAGGAAGCCTCGGCCTACCAGTGGGCGCACAGCGTGCACCCGCTCTCCGGCCCGGTGGAGGATCACGCTCAGATCGACGAGCGCTCGTACAACGGGCGCGTGATCGAGGGGAAGTACCTCATCAAGGAGATCATCGGGCGCGGGGGCATGGGCGCCGTCTACC
>JBBSAT010000222.1:0-13267 GCA_038252025.1 Polyangiales bacterium
GGATCAAGGGTCAAGCACGACGCACTGCGGCACGCTCGGCGAGACCACGGACTGCCCGATCGCGGCGCGCCATGCGGGGACCATTGACTGCGTGAGCGACTCGTGTTCGGCGTCGAAGTGCCTCGAAATCGGCGCTTGCGATCGGCGTGCGCGCGTGCGTACCATGCCGCTCTATTGCGCTCACCGTGCGCGCGTAAGTGCTTGGATTTCGTACCCTTTTAGGGCCGCTCGCCGTCGCGTTTCGACGCCGGGTGGACAGGTTCGCTCGACCCTCGGGCTCCGCTCGCGCGTGCGAGTGGAACCACGCGAGGGGGATTACGGAGATCGGCGCGTGCTGACCGTTTCACATCTTCTCGGCTCGCTTCAGGAAGACCCCGACAACGAGCAGATCATCATCGATCTGCGCGCTGCGCTCGCGAGCGGAGATCCCGCGCGAACCGGCGATTCGCCGCTGCGGCTCGTGGCGCTCGCGCGTGAAGCGCACGAAGCGCGTCACGAGATGCAGGCTGCCGCGTCGCTGCTCTCGGTCGAGATCGATCACGAGCCCGGCGACGTCGATCACCGCGCGTCGCTCCTCGTGAAGCTCGCCCGCATGCACCGCGAGGAGCTCCTCGACGACGACGCTGCGAAGCTCGCGTACGAGGCGGCGCTCGCGCTGCGTCCCGGCGACGGCGACGTGCAGGAGGCGCTCGAAGCGCTGGCCGGTGCGGAGCAGAGCTGGAAGGACATCGCGAAGCGCTTCGTCGACGAAGCCGAGAGCACGAGCGAGCCGTCGCTGCGCACGTCGTTGTTCGTGAGCGCGGCGATGCTCGTCTGGAAGTACAAGAAGCGCGGTCGCGACAAGGACACCGACCGACTCTTCAAGCAAGCGCTCGACGCAGATCCGGGCGACGCGCGCGCAGCGCGGCTCTTCGCGCAGACGCTCAAGCGGCGCGAGAAGTGGGACGATCTCGCGGCCGCGTTGCTCGAGGCCGGCGAGAAGACGAAGACGCGCGAGGACCGCGTGTACTTCTATCTCCAGGCGGCGCGCACGTGCGCGCGGCGGCTCGATCAGAAGGACCGCGCGGCGGCTTGCTACGAGCGCGTTCTGGACTTCGCGCCGGGGCATGGCGAAGGGATGACCTTCCTCGTCGAGCACTTCACGAACAAGGAGCAGTGGGACCACCTGGTCGCGCTCTACGACGACGCGCTTCGCTCGCGGCACAAGCTCGACAACGAGCTGGGCATGGTCCTCCAGCTCGCGATGGTGCACTGGCGCTTCCGCAACTCTCCCGAGGAGGCCGAGCCGTACTTCGCGCGCCTCCGCAAGGTCGACCCGGCGCACCCCGGAATGATCGACTTCTATCGGGACTACCTCCCGAAGGCCGGGGACCACGCACGTCTCCTCACGATCCTCACCGACGCGCAGCGCGTCGCGGCCGAGCCTCGCCAGAAGCTGGAGCTCGCCGTCGAGCTCGCGCGGGCCGCGGAACAGAGCGGAGCGACCGATCGCGCGATCGATGCGTGGAAGGCCGTTCAGCGGATCGATCCGCGTCACCCCGAGGCGCTGCCCGCGCTTCGAGATCTCTACCGCGGAAGCGGGAAGTGGAACGCCCTCGTCGAGGTGCTCAAGAACGAGATCGACGCGCTCCCTGCCGACGCGACCGACGAACGCGTGGCGCTCCTGCGCGAGATGATCCCGATCTATCAGGACGAGCTCCATCTCGACGTGATGGTGATCAACACCTGGAACGCGATCGTCTTGCTCAGGCCCGACTCGGAGGCGCTCGATGCGCTCGCGAGCACCTACGAGCAGATGGGTCGGTGGAACGATCTCATCGGCGTCCTGACGCGGAAGGCAGAGGCGACCACCGATGCGGCGGAGCAAGCCGTGCTCTTCATGCGCGTGGCCAAGCTCTGGATCGAGCGCTTCGCGAACTACAACCAGGCGACGCGCCCGCTCGAGGCCGTCCTCGAGAAGGAGCCGCAGAATCGCGAGGCCCTCGTCCTCCTGAAGGACATCTACACGAAGAAGCGCGCGTGGAAGCCTCTCTTCGACGTGCTTCGCGCGGAGATGGAGCTCGCGAGCGATCCGGACGCGCGACAGGCGCACCGGATCGAGCTCGCGCGCATCGCGGGCGAGCGGCTGCACAAGGCGGCGGATGCCATCGAGATGTGGAAAGAGGTCCTCGCGAACGACGGGGCTCACGGCGAGGCGCTCGACTCGCTCGAGAAGCTCGCCGACCGCGAGAAAGACTGGCGCACCGTTGCCGAGGTGCTCGAGCGTCGCTGCGCTGCGGCTGCGGGTGACGACAAGGAGACGATCAAGATCCTGCAGAAGCTCGGCGCTCTCTACGGCGAGCAGATCGGCGATCCCGCCGAGGCTGCGAACGCGTGGAAGCGCGTGCTCGCGATCGAGCCGAAGAACGGCCGCGCGATGCGCACGCTCCGAGAGGCCTACGTCGGGGCGGGCGACTGGGCAGGCCTCGAAGCGCTCTACGGAGAGACGAACGACTGGGATGGACTCGCCGAGGTGCTCGGCAACGCTGCGGAGCGAACCGAAGATCCGAGCGCGAAGCTCGCGCTCTCGTTCCGCGCAGCGGCCGTCTACGAGACGCGGCTGAACCAGCCCCATCGCGCGTTCCGAAACTACGAGCGCGCCCTCGCGACGGATCCGAAGAACGACGTCGCGGCGCGTGCGCTCGTCCCCATCTACGAGAAGGAAGAGAAGTGGACCCGGCTTCCGCCTCTCTTCGAAGTGATCCTCGCCAACCTCGCCGAGGGTGGCGACTCGACGATCGCCGAGCGTCTCGGCGTCCTCGAGAAGCTGCGGATCCTCGCGCTCGATCGTCTCAACGACCTCGACGGTGCGATGCGGCATGCGATCGGCGCGTTCGCGATCGATCCGCTCGGCGCCGCGAGCCGCGAGGCGCTGAACGCGACCGCGGAGCGGACGGGGCAGTGGGAGCGCGTGGCGGAGACGCTGCAGAAGCGCGTGTCGCTCGCGAGCCCGCCGGAGACGAAGTGGCTGCGTCGGCGCATCGCGACGATCGCCTCGGAGCGACTGTCGGACCCGGAGCGGGCCGTCGAGCAGCTGCAGGCCCTCCTCGCGGCGGAGCCAGGCGATGCCGACGCCGCCACAGCGCTCGACGCCGTTCTGCGCGGCGCGAAGCGCCATGGTGATCTGCGGAGCCTCTACGCCCATCGGATCGAGCACGCGAAGGACGACGCGGACCGCTGGGTGCTGCTCTCGGAGCAGGCGCGGCTCGAGGAGACCGAGCTCGGTGACGTGGCGGCGGCGGCAGCGCTCTACCGGCGAGCGCTGGAGATCGACGCGAGCGATCGCGACTCGCTCGCCGCGCTCGATCGTCTCGCTGCGGCGGCCGGCCGGTGGTCCGAGCTGGTCGACGTCCTGGGACGTCGACGCGAGATCGCCATCTCTCCGGCGGAGAGGACGGAGCTCACGCTCCGGCTCGGCGAGATCCTCGGTGGACCCGCGGCGGATCTCGAGGGCGCGAAGCGAGAGCTCGCTTCGGCGCTGAGCGACAACCGCAAGGAGGTTCGCGCGATCGCGGCCCTCGAGCGCATCGCGGAGAACAACCCCGGCGAAGCCGCAGCCATCGGGCGCTTGCTGGAGCCGGCGTACGAGGCCACAGGCGCGCTCGAGAAGCTGCGCGCCGTCCTGAAGGCGCGCATGGACGCGTCGACGGACGTCGAAGAGAAGCGCTCGCTTCGGCTCCGCTTTGCGGAGCTGTCGAGCGGGAAGGACGCGGGCGCGGCCTACGCGGTGCTCGAGAGCGCGTTCCTCGACGACCCGACGGATGCCGCGCTCTGGGACAGGCTCCAGGAAGCGGCCGATCAGGCGCAGAAGCACGCGGAGCTCGCGGTCGCGTTTGCGACGGGCATCGACGCCGGCGACCTCCCGCCGATCGATCAGGCGGCGCTCAGCAAGCGCGTCGCGATGCTCTACGACGTCGTCCTCGGCCGTCCGGAGGACGCCGAGCCCTTCCACAAGCGCGTGCTCGCTGCCGACCCCGGTGACGAGCAGTCGTTCACGGCGCTCAAGCAGCTCTACACGGATCGGGAGCGCTGGCAGCAGCTGCAGGCCCTCTATCGGACGCGCATCGCGCAGACGCTCGACGCCGAGGCGAAGCTCGACCTGCTCCTGCAGCTCTGCTTCCTCTTCGAAGAGCTCATCGACGACCCGGGCGCAGCGGTCAACGCCTACCGCGACGTCCTCGAGCTCGACCCGCGCCATCCTGCAGCGCGTCGCGCGCTCGACCGACTCTACCTCCGCACCGAGCGCTGGGCCGACCTGGCCGAGCTTCTCGTCGGGGATCTGAACCAGGTCGAGGATACCGAGATCACGGAGACGCTCGTCCGCCTCGGCGAGGTCTACGAGACGAAGCTCGCCGATCCGAAGCAAGCGGTCGATCAGTACGAGTCCGCGGTCCAGCGCTCTCCGGATCACGATGGTGCGCGGCACGCGCTGGAGCGGCTGCTCGCCGCGCCGGAGCAGCGTCAGCGTGTCGCCGCGATCCTCGAGCCCGTCTATCAGATGCGCGACGCCCACGCCGAGCTGGCGCGCGTCTACGAGGTCCAGCTCGAGGCGAGCCACGAGAAGGGCTCCTCCGTCGCGCTGCTCGTCCAGATCGGTGAGCTCCATCGTGACCGGCTCGGCGACGCGGAAGGAACCTTCCGCGCATACGCGCGTGCCGTCCTCCTCGACCCGGCCGACGCATCGCTCCGGTCGGAGCTGGCGGACGCTGCGTCGAGGCGTGGCGCCCACGCCGAACGAGCCGAAGTGCTCGAGCAAGCTCTCGCCGCGGCGGGCGATGACGCCTCGCTGCGCGTCGAGATCCTGCGCGAGCTCGCGGGGATCTGGGCCGCGCTTCTCGGGGACTCGGCGCGCGCCGAGACGGCCTACACGAGGCTCGTCGAAGCCGCGGGCGACGATGCCGAGACGGTCCTCGAGGCGTCCCGTGCGCTCGAGCGCTTGCACGTCGCGAACGGTGACTTCGCCAAGCTCGCGGTCGATCTTCGGCGGCAGGCGGGGCTCGAGACCGATGTCGTCGCGAAGAAGCAGCTGCTCGTGCGGCTCGGCGATCTCGTGGAGGAGCACCTCGGAGATCGCGCGGGCGCCATCGCGCTACAGGAAGAGCGGCTCGAGCTCGATCCCAGCGACGTCGACGCGCTTCACGCGCTCCAGCGGCTCTATGAGGCGGCCGGCAACCACGCTGCGCTCGTCGGCGTCCTCGAGAAGCTCGAGCTCGCCGCGACGACGGACGAAGAGCGCACGGTGCTCGCGCGTCGCATCGGCGCGCTGCAGGAGACTCACCTCGGCGATCAGGACGCCGCGATCGCGACGTACAACGACGTCGTTCAGCGCTTCGGTCCGGACCGTGAGTCGCTCACCGCGCTCATCCGGCTCTACGAGGGCGCCGAGCGCTGGCCGGAGCTGCTCGAGGTCGTGCTCATGGTGCGCGACATGATGGGCCCGGGCGCACCGCGCGCGGGGCTGACGTATCACGCGGCCGAGCTGATGCGCACGCGGACGGACGAGTTCGAACGCGCCATCGAGTCGTATCAAGAGGTGCTCGAGGTCGACGATACGCACGAGGGCGCGACCGCCGCGCTGAGCGACATCGCCGGCGATCCCGAGCGTCCCGAGCGCTTTGCGGCAGCACGCGCGCTGCGCCCTCGCCTCGAGTCGCGCGGCGAGTTCGCGCCTCTCCTCGCGGTGCTGGAGGTCCTCGCGACGGGGGATGACCCCGTGGAACGGCTCTCTGCGTTGCGTCGCGCCGCGACAGTCGCCGAAGGGCCGCTGGGCCAGCCGGACAAAGCGTTCGATCTCGCGACCAGCGCTGCGCGTCTCGCGACCGGCGAGCCGGATCTCGGTGACCTGCTCTCGGACGCGGAGCGGCTCGCGGCAGCCGGCGACCGCTGGACCGATCTCGCGACCGTGCTGATGGAGATCGCGCCCGAGATCGCGGACGCGGAGCTCCAGGTGTCGGCGTATCGAAAGGTCGCCACGATCGCGGAGGAGCGTCTCGACGACGCGGAGACCGCTCGCCAGTATCACGAGAAGATCCTGTCGGAGCGTCCCGACGATCGCGCGGCGTTCGACGCGCTCGAGCGTATCGCCACCTCGACGGAGAAGTGGCCGCAGCTGCTCGACATCCTCACTCGCAAGACGGACATCGTCGACGCGAGCGGGCGGGTGCCGCTGCTGCTGCGTCGCGCGGAGCTCTCCGAGACGAAGATCGGCGACGTCGTGTCGGCCATCGACGTCTACGACACCGTGCTCTCGGAGTCGGAGTCCGTTCCGGCCTACCAGGGCCTCGAGCGTCTCTACACCACCGCGGAGCGCTGGCCGGAGCTCGCGTCTCTGTACGAGCGCATGCTCGATCGAAAGATCGGCGCGCCCGTCGAGGTGCGCTTCCGTCTCGGACGTCTCTACCGCGAGCATCTGAACGACTCGTTCATGGCGCTGGAGCAGTTCCGCGAGGGAATCGCGCTCGGTGCACCGCACGAGCCGACGATCGAGCAGCTCGAGCAGCTCATGGCGCCCGGCTCCGAGCATCGCGCCGCTGCGGCGACGGTCCTCGAGCCGATCTACATGCAGCGCCTGAAGTGGACGAAGGTCGAGGGCGCGCTCGAAGCGCGGCTCTCCGGCGAGGGCGACGTCGAGACTCGGAAGTCGTTGCTCGCGCGTCTCGGCCAGCTGCGCGAGGAGTACCTCGAAGACCTCGAGGGCGCGATGGAGATCTATGGGCGGCTGTTCCGCGAAGACCCGCGCGACGAGTCGACCTGGGACACCCTCTCGCGCCTCGCGAAGGCGCTCGATCGGTGGCAGCGGCTCGCGGAGATCTACCGGACGACGATCGACGACATCGGGGTCGACGACGCCGAGACCGCGAAGCTCGCGACCATCGCAGCGCAGCTCTACGACCAGCGCGCCAACGACGTCGACAGCGCTGCCAGCCTCTACCAGAAGGCCCTCGCGTTCGCGCCCGGCGACCGCGCGGTCTTTGTCGCGCTCGAGTCCCTCTTCAAGCGCGCCGCGCGCTGGGAGCCGTTGCTCGCGCTCTATCGCAGCCAGATCGACAGCGCGGACACCGATGCGGACCGGATCTCGCTGCTCGAGAAGAGCGCGATCGTGCAGCGCGACCAGCTGAACGACACCGATCACGCGGTCGATCTCTATCGCGAGATCCTCGACGTCGATCCGCAGCACGCCGGCGCGACGGAAGCGCTCGATGCGCTGCTGACTTCACGCGAGCGCTGGGCGGATCTCGGCGAGCACTTGCGGCACCGGATCCAGTACGCCACCGGCGCGGAAGAGACCACGCTGCGCCACCGGCTCGGCGTGCTCCTCTCCGAGCGGCTCGACGATCGCGTCGGGGCCATCGACACGTTCGAGGAGATCGCGCGCTCGAACCCTGAACATGCCGCGTCCGTCTCCGCGCTCGAGCAGCTCATCCAGGATCCCACGCACCAGGCGCGCATCATCGAGATCCTCGAGCCGATCTACCAGGCGACGGACCAGTGGCGGAAGCGCATCGCCATCGCGGAAGCGCGCGCGGGCATCGTCGAGGATCCGTCGGAGCGAGCGAGCATCCTCGCCGAGGTCGGCCGTCTTCACGAGGATCGAGGTCGCGACGCGAACCTCGCGTTCTCCGCGTACGCGCGCGCCTTCGCGCTCGAGCCGGCCAACGAGACGATCCGCGCCGACGTCGATCGCCTCGCCGCGACGCTGAGCGAGTGGAACGGGCTCGTGAGCACGTACGAGCTCGCGATCCGAGCGAGCAACGACAGCGTCGTCACGACGTCCCTCTTGAACACGATCGCGCGCGTCCACGACGAGAAGCGCGGGGACCCGCGCGCCGCCATCGAGACGTACGAGCGCTTGCTCGCCCACGATCCGGACGATGCGAGCCCCCTCGATGCGCTCGAGGCGTTGCACACCATGGTGGGTGACTGGCGCGGAATGGTCGGCGTGCTCGAGCGCAAGGTCGAGCGCGCCTACGATCCGGTCGAGCGTGGCGAGGTGCTTCGGCGCGCGGGGTCCGTGGCAGAGGACCTGCTCGGCGACCGTGCGCAAGCGATCGCGCTCTATCGTCGCGCGGCGAACGAGGACGACACGGACGCAGTCGCGCTCGAGTCGCTCGATCGCTTGTACAGCGAGGCCGGCGATCACGAGCATCTGGGTGAGGTCCTCAAGCGTCGGCTCGACATCGAGCAGGACGTGGACGCGCGGGTCGACGTGGGCCTGCGGCTCGGTGCGCTCGCGGACGAAGCGCTCCGCGATCCGGAAGGCGCGATCGACGCCTTCACGCGCGTGCTGGGCGATCGTCCGGACGAAGCGACCGCGATCGCGGCGCTGACGCGGCTCTACGAGCGTCAGGCGCGCTGGCCGGATCTCCTCGAGAACCTCCGGCTGCGGGCGGCCTCGGCGCTCGACACCCCATCGCGCATCGCGTTCCTGCACCGCTCGGCGAGCGTGCTCGAGCAAGAGCTGGACGACGTGGCCGAAGCGCTCGTGGTCTCGGAGCAGGTGCTCGCGCTCGATCCGCGTCACGAGCCCACCGTCGAGGCGCTGCTGCGCATCGCGAAGCTCGAGGATCATCGGTCCGAGGCCTCCGCGATCGTGATGCCGCTGCTCGAGCGGGAAGGCCGCTGGCAGGAGCTCGCAGCGATGCTGGAGCTCGTCGCCGAGGCCTCGCCCGATCCGACCGAGCGGAAGGAGACCCTTCGCCGCCTCGCGAGTGTTCAGGAGAACGGTCTCGCGAACGTTCCCGGAGCCTTCGATGCAGAGCAACGCGCGCTGCGCGAAGATCCGGGCGACGCGGCGATCGCCGACAGCCTCGAGGCGCTCGCCGAGCGGCTCGGTAGCTTCGACAAGCTCGCCAACATCTTCGCGGCTCGCGCGTCGAGCGTGGCGGAGCCCGACGCCGCACGAGACCTCTACGCCCGTCTCGCGCGGATCGCGGAAGGACCTCTCGGGGACGATCCGCGCGCGATCGAGGCGCACAAGCGCGCGCTCGAGAACGCTGCGGACGACCGCGACGCGCTCACGGCGCTCGATCGGCTCTACACGAAGCAGGCCGACTGGCAGTCGCTCGCGGACGTGCTCGAGCGGCGGATCCAGGTGGCCGACGATCCGTCCGAGCGACGCGATCTTCTCGTCCGGCTCGGTACGGTTCGCTGGGAGAATTTCGAGGACCTTCGCGGCGCGTTCGCCGCGTTCCAGGAGGTGCTCGAGCGAGATCCGGACGAGCCGCGCGCGCTGGGGGCGATCGAGGGGCTCCTGGCGGACGAGTCGATGGCGGGCGAGGTCGTGGAGACCCTGGACGCCGCATACCGCGCCACCGGCGCGACCGCGAAGGTGGCGACGCTCTACGACGTGCGCGTCCGTATCGCGGACTCGGACGGCGAGCGCGTGCGCCTCCTCGTGGAGCTGGCGCAGCTGCAGGAGTCCGAGCTCGCGAGCCCGGCGGCGGCGCTCGCGGCCACCATGCGAGCGTACGAGCTCGATCCGCGCGACGAGTCGCTCCTCCTCGAGGTCGAGCGCCTCGCCGGGGCGGCGGGAGCGTTCGCGGATCTCGTCGGCCTCGCCGAGCGCGTGGGGGCTCGCGACGATCTCGATCGGACGATGAAGCGGGACCTCGGGCTCCGTGCCGCGGCTTGGTACCGCGACCGGATCGGAGATCTCGCGGCAGCCGAGGGCCGTCTTCGTGCGGCGCTCGACGCGGACCGAGAGTCCGCCGACGCTCACGCGCAGCTGATCGAGCTCCTGCGGACGGCGGGGCGCGAGAAGGCGCTCGTGGACGCGCTGCGAGCGTTCGCGCAGGTCGACTTCGACGAAGAGGGCAAGAAGAGCCACCTGCGAGAGGCAGCGCGCCTCGCGGAGTCGGCGCTCGGCGACGTCGCGCTCGCGGCCGACTCGCTCGAGAAGATCCTCGAGGCCGACGGCGCGGACGCCGCGGCCATCGACGAGCTCATCCGGATCCGGACGGATCGAGAGGACTGGCCTGCCGTGACGTCGCTGCTCGAGAAGCGCGTCGACGTCGAGAGCGAGCCGACGGTTCGCATCGCGCTTCGGCGCCAGCTCGCCCGCACGTACGAGGGCCCACTCGCGGACTCGGCGCGCGCCATCGATGCCTGGCAGGCGGTCCTCGACGAGGTCGCGACCGACCTGGGCGCGATCTCGTCGCTCGAGCGACTCTACGAAGGCGCGGAGCGCTGGCGCGATCTCGAAGATCTCGTGCAGCGGCGGCTGGACATCGCCGAGACTCCTGCGGATCGCAACGTGGCGCGGGTTCGCCTCGCGCGGCTCGTCGAGCGGCTCGGTCGACGCGCGGATGCGATCGATCAGCTCCACGAGATCCTCGCCGAGGACCCTGGGAACATCGATGCGCTCGACGAGCTCGAGCGGCTCTACGCGGCGGACAAGCGCTGGAGCGACCTGTCCGAACTCGTGCAGAAGCGGATCGACGAGGCGGCGGCAGCCGGCGACACCGCCCGCGAGGTCGAGGCGCTCGGACGGCTCGCGGCGCTTCAGGAGGGCGATCTGGCCGATCCGACGGCGGCCATCGCGACCCAGGAGCGCATCGGGGAGCGCGACCCCGGTAACATGACGTCGCTCGCTGCGCTCGCGCGGCTCTACGAGGGGGCAGGCCGCGACGGCGACGCCGCCACCGTTCGGGAGCGTCGCATCGAGCTCCTGCCGCCACGGGAAGCGATCGCGGAGGCGTGCGCCCTCGCCGAGCTGGCCGAGACGAAGCTGAAGGACCCGGAGCGCACTCAACAGGCGCTGGCCCGAGCGTTCGCGCTCGACGCGAGCGACCTCGAGACGCGCGCACGCCTCAAGGTCTTCTACGAGAAGAACGCACGCCCGCGTGAGCTCGCGGAGACGCTCGCGCTCGACCTTCCCGACACGACCGAGAAGGACGCGAAGATCGCGCTCCTGCGTAAGATCGCGGATCTGTACGCAGGGAAGCTGAGCGATCCGGCTTCGGCGGCGCGCTACTTCGAGCAGGCTGCCGAGCTCGACCCCGAGAACCGCGACGTCCTCCTGCCGCTCTGCGACCTCTACATCGCCGCCGGCCGTCAGGCCGACGCGATCCCCGTGCTCGAGAAGATCATCGCTTCGTACGGCACGCGCCGGAGCAAGGAGGTCGCTGTCTACCAGCACCGCCTCGGTCAGGCGCTCGACGGGCTCGGCGACACGAACAAGGCGCTCGTCGCGTATGACGCCGCGTTCAAGATCGATCTCACGAGCGTCGCGATCCTTCGTGATCTCGGCAGGCTCTGCCATCACACCGGCGATCTCGACCGCGCTCAGAAGACGTTCCGCGCGTTGCTCCTGCAGAAGCTGGACTCGAGCGCCGGGATCACGAAGGGCGACGTGTACTACTACCTCGGCGACATCTCTGCGAAGCAGGGCGACGCGAAGAAGGGCATCTCGATGCTCGAGCGCGCGGTGCAAGAACAGTCCGACCACGCACAGGCCGCCGCGCTGCTTCGTCAGCTCAAGGGCTGAGAGCGTGGGCACGGTCGTCGCCATCGACGGTCGGCTCCGCTCGGAGGCCAGCGCGTCCGTCTCGGTCTTCGATCGCGGCTTCCTCTTCGGCGACTCGGTCTTCGAGGTCCTGCGAACGTACGCGGGGGTTCCGTTCGAGCTCGGGGAGCACCTCGCGCGCCTCGAGCGATCCGCCGCGAAGATGGGGATCGCGCTGCCCGTCGATGAGCGGCGCTTCGCGCGCGAAGTGGGACGGACGCTCGAGAAGGCGGCGAACCCGGAGAGCTACGTTCGCATCGTAGTGACGCGCGGACGCGGCCCGCTCCACATCGATCCCCGGACGGCGGTGAGCCCGACGCGCGTGATCATCGCGGCGCCGCTGCTCGCGCTGCCCGGTGAGCTGTACTCGCGCGGCGTGGACGTCGTCTCGGTTCGGATCGGACGGTCGACCGACGGGACCCGCGCGGCGGGCGCGAAGGTGTCTGCCTACGTGTCGAACATGCTGGCGTTCTGGGCGGCGCGTGAAGCGGGCGGGCACGAGGCGCTCCTCGTGGCGGACGACGGTCAGATCTCCGAGGGCAACTCGTCGAATTTCTTCGTCGTGAAGGACGGGGAGGTCTGCACGCCTCCGCTCTCGACGGGGATCCTCGGGGGGATCACGCGGGCGATCGTCGAGCGCCTCTGCGGCTCGCTCGGCATCCGCTTCCGGGAGCGCCTGCTCTGCACGAGCGACGTCGACGGCGCGGACGAGGCCTTCCTGACCAGTAGCCTCCGCGAGATCGTCCCCGTCGTGGGGCTCGACGAGAGGCGCATCGGCGCAGGGCGGCCGGGCCCGATCACTCAGCGACTGCTCGAGGCCTACCGGGCCCGTACGCGGGAGCTGACGAGCTACGGCTGATGCGGTTTTCTCGCCCGGAATCGGCCGTTTGGCGCTCGTGCCGTTTGACGAAGGGGGGCACCTCTTGTAGACCCGGCGCCCCGAAGACGAGGAGTCGATCATCATGGTTTCAGCCACGAAGCAGACCGAGCGCCGCCGCCGCATGAAGAAGGCGACCAATGGCCGCGCCAAGAAGGCCGCGCGCCTCAAGGCCGCGACGCCGAAGTTCCCGATCCACCCGGAAGCCGACCAGAAGAGCTGAGTCGACACGGCCCCTGGTCGCGACGCGGCGACACTCGCAAAGTCGCGTCTCGCAGCGCGACGGAGGAGCCGGCTTCAGCCGTGCTTGGCCCAGGGAGCCGCGAGGATCTCGAGCCGGTCGATCGCATCGTAGCGATAGACGTGGCGCGCGTGGATGCTCGTGAATCGGTCTAGCCGCATTCGCATCCGCATCAGCGCGTCCGTCAGGTCGTCCTCGCGCCGGCCCTCCTTCCGGACCTGCGCGAGCAGCTGTGCGATCGCGTCGTGCGCTTCCCGAGGGTGGAAGATCGGCCCGGGGGTGAGGAGGATCTGACCCTCGAGCGCGACCAGGCGGCCGTCGAGGAGATCGCCCTGACGGAGGCGCGCGCCCGTGCCCTCCCGCGCGACCGTGTACCGGGCGCCGCCGATGGCGCACTCGAGGACGACCTCCCCATCGCTCACCGTGACGCCGAACAGGCTGCGCTCCGCCCGCGTCAGCGCGAGCGCCGTCTTCCGCTCGAGGTCGGTCACCTCGGGACGAGCGGCGAACGCCCGCGCCACAGCGCCGTGCTCGAAGCTGGCGACCGCGAAGTCGAAGAAGGCCGCGATGCGCTCCTCGTACCAGCGCTCGCTCGCCTCAAAGGGCC
>JBBSAT010000223.1:0-13226 GCA_038252025.1 Polyangiales bacterium
CCGTGCGCTCTGGATCGGCGGCGCCTTCTTGCTCTTCGACATGCGGACCTCCATCGACAGGCTGATCCTCATGCTCACCCAGCTCAAGCCCTTGTTTCAGGCGGCAAAACCGATGCGCTCAGGATCGGATCCGCCTTGCTCCGGCGTGCCTCCGCTCGTGACCGGCTTCGTGTTCGATGGACCGCGCTCGCCGAGCCCGGCTGCGTCGGGCGCGAGCTACGCGCTCGACTTCCCGACCGGCGCGGGCTCGCCGGGCGCGACCATCGGCTCGCCGTGCGCGACCGGTGACGACTGCGCGGCCCTCGGCGAGCACGCGGCGTGCTTTCGAAACGACACCGGCGGGTTCTGCACGATCGACTGCGACCTCGATCCGGAGGGTCCGAGCGTGCTCTGCCCCGCGGAGTCGTTCTGCTTCGCGGGTCTCAGGACCGACGGGGGCCGACTCTGTCTGAGGGCGTGCGACGCAGACGGCGACTGCGCCTCTGGCGTCGCCGGCGCGCAGTGCTCGGGCTCGCTGTTCTCGTTCAACGTCGCAGACGGCTATCGCAACGTCTGTCTGCCTTCGTGCAGCACGAACGCGGACTGCAACGCCGACGTCTCCGGGCTCGTCTGCGACGTCACGCGCCATCGCTGTGCGAGCCCACGAGAGGTCCTCGGCAGCGCGTGCGCGGCGAACGCTGACTGCCTCGGTCTGGGGCCCGGCGGAACGTGCCTCCGCAGCGCTCGGGATGGCGCGAGCAGCTACTGCACGGTCGCGTGCGATCCCGCGGCGTCCGACGCGTGTCGGCTCTCGGGCGTGGACGACACGCTCGGACCGTGTGTCTCCGGCTACGCGAGCGCGCCGGACGGGGCCGACGTTGCCGTGTGTCTCGGCGGATGCAGCTCGAACGCAGAGTGCCAGGGCGCCTCGAGCAACACATGCAACTTCCTTCCGTCCTTCGGGGCCAGCGTCTGCACGATCGCCTGCCGCAGCGACGCCGACTGCATCGACGGCGCGTGCAACCTCGCGACGGGCGACTGCCAGCAGGCCGTGTTCTTCTCGCCGAACTGCGCCTCCGACTCGAACTGCCCGGGCGGCCTCTGCGTTGCGGACTTTCATCACCGCGAGTCTCGCGAGTGCTCGCTGCGCTGCGCGCGCGATGCCGAGTGTCCGTCCGGCGCCGTCTGCGTCACCTCCAACGTGGCGATCGATCCGGCCGGCACTCCCCTCGCACCAGGAACGGGCGACCACTCGTACGTCGCCGCGCCCGGCGACATCGGCTTCTGCGCGCCTTCGTGCACGCTGGATCCCGGGACGTGCTCGAGCCCCGACACGACGTGTCTCGCGCCGATGGACCGGCCCGAGATCGACTTCTCCGGGAGCGGGAGCGCGTCCTCTGCCTTCTGCTGGCGTTGACTGCGGACGCTGGGGCTCGCGCGACGCGAACCTCTCAATCGGCGACGTGCAGCAGATTGTCGACGCGTGCGACGCCACGCAGTGCGTACGCGTGAGCTTGGATCTGGCTGCGCTCGCGGACGTTCGAGATGTCGCCTCGCAGCGTGACGACGCCGTCGCGCGTGGTGATCTCGATGTTGCGCGCCGCCCTCGAGAGGCCTGGATCGGACAGCAGCCTCACGCGGAGCTCTCGCGTGATCTCCTCGTCGCTCGGGCGCGTGACGCGTGCGTTTCCTGCGGCGGCGTCCGTCGTCTCCGGCAGCAGGCAGACGGGCACGACGCTCGGCTCGGGGGCGATTGGCTCGGTCGACGCGGGCTCCGGCGCGGGAGGGTGGACGCTCGTCCCGACGAGCGGACCCTCGACCTGCCGGATTGGCGGAGCGAAGCCGTATCGCGCGGCCGAACAGCCGAAGCTGAGGAGGGCGAGAGCCACCAGGTATCGCGGAGCGCGCATACTCGGGCTGGAGCAATCGACGTGCCCTCTGCGGCGGTGTGTCGCGCGCGCGCGGCCGAGCCCCGGGCGGATCGTCTAGGTCCGCGCGCCCGACGTCACCACGTGCGAGCGCGCCGGCCAGGGCGGGGCGCACGGTGGCCGTGCAAGAATCCACAGGTGGACTGGACGGGCTGCGAGCATGTTCGCGGCGCGCGCTGGCGGGTCGCCGTTCTCGCGGGCCGCTCAGAGGCGGATGACCGCGGCCACCACCGCCTCGATGCCGACGTTCGCCGTGATCGAGATCGGGCCGACGAGCGTCGCGCGGAAGCTCCCGTTCACGCCGCCGAGGATGCGCAGGGCCAGCCAGCTCGCGCCCATCCACGTGACGCCGCCGTAGATCGCGAGGTCCGCGCCTGCCATCTGGTTCGACGGGCCCGGGCTGTTCGGCGTCTCTGCCCACGCGCCCGCTGCGCGGAGCCGCAGCGTGGGAACGGCGGCGCCGAGCTCCGGATGCGAGAAGTAGTACTGGAAGAGCAGCGGCACCGAGACCGTCGTCGTCGTGAAGCGCATCTCCGGTATGTTGGGGAACGCCATCGTCCGCGTCTCCACGTAGCTGATGCCGAGCCCGATCCCGAACCAAGCGCGCGGGTCGATCGCGATCACGAGATCGGTCGTCGTTGCGATCGACGGAGCCAGCCCGCCGAGGCCGGCGACGAGCAAGCTCGGGTTCATCGCGATCGAGATCTCGAAGCCCGCCTCCGGCGGCGGCGCGAGCGAGAGCGCCGGCAGCTCGGAATCGTAGGCTTGCGGGCTCGGCGGCGTCGTGCGGCGCGTCGTCCGCGGCGGAGCGGGCGCGGCGACGACCGCCTCTTCGAGCGGCGCCTCGGCCTCGGGCGCGAGCGGGATCTCGGTCGACAGCTCGTCGGTCGCCGATGCGTCTTGCGGCGTTCGATCCTCGGTCGGCGCCTCGGACGACGCCGCGTCCTGCGCCCTCGCTCCGGAGGCGAGCGTGGCCATCAGCGCGCATGCGATCAGCGCACCCGGTCGTCTGCGAGCAGAGGTCATGTGTCGGAGCATCGCCGATCTGCGCGCCGAGGATGGCACCTTCTGCGAGCGCACGAAGCGCCCGACTCGCGTCAGCGGTGCTCCACACTATCGAGCGTGCAGCGGAAGAACTCGCCCTCCGTCTCGAAGCGCTCCTCACCGTAGAACCAGCCGAGGCTGTACGTGCTCGGAAGCGTGACGAGCCCGAAGGCGCGGTCGTCGCCGCAGGTGCCACCGAACGTCTCGTACCGACCCGGTGCGCCGTCGGCAGCCGCGAACCAGCGCGGCAACGAGACTGCGCGGATCGCTCCGACGGCATCGATGGCGAGGTCGAGCTCGGAGCCTTCGCCGTGAGCGCGGATCGCCGCGTGTGGGTGGGCGCCGTCGCGCTCGGTCCACGTCACGTCGCCCGAGAGGAGCGCGCCCGGCAGCCACATCGCCTCCGCGTGGAATCGGCCCGCAGCGGCGCGCGAGATCTCGGTGCCCGAGGCCGTCATGACCGGGACGATGCCGAGGATCTTCCAGCGCATCGAGCCCTCCTCGTCGATGAAGCGATCGGCGCCGCTGACGGGAAGCCCCTTCATGCGACTGCGCGCGCGCCAGACGAAGCCGCGGTCCCAGCGCAGCACCTGCTCGGCGTCGAACGGAGCCCAGCTGCCTCCGACCTTGATCGTCCCGTGCATCCGCACGAGAGCAGCCGTCGCGAGCGGCGCGCCTGGCGCGAGCGTGTGCTCGAGATATCGCCGCGCGGCGGACGGTAGGGCCGCGACGCTCGCCCGATCGAAGCGCTGGGTCGCGCGAGGGGCAGTCTCCCAGAGCTCTTCGAAGCTTCTATCCATGACGCGCTCAGCTACGCGCGGCGCACTGCTCCACAAGCGCTCGTCGCGACGTCCGTCCGTGCTTCCGTTCCGGGCCCGACTCCGACATCGTCGCATGCGATGAAGACCTCCTCCGAGCTCGCATGGACCAGGAAGCAACGCGCCGCGCTCTCTGGCGCGCGCGCCCCGCACCCGCTCGACCCGCCGCGCGAAGACCGCGGGCGCGCGTCGTGGTCGCGCATCGCCACGTGGGTCGCCGAAGCGAGCGCCCTCACCGACCGATCCCCCGACGCCGGCCTTCGCGCCGAGATCGCCGCCGTACGCGTCGACGAACCGCCGACGGAGCACCAGCCACGCCGTGAAGCGATCCGTCGCGTGCTCGCGCTCGCCGGCATCGCGACGCGCAACGCGGTCCCGTCCAGCGAGCCGCTGCTCGCAGCGTCGTTCGCCTGCGCGTGGGCTTCACAGAGCCTCGTCGCTGCGCTCACGCACCCGTCCGAAGCGCCGACCTTCGTCGGCAACGCGGCCGAGCTGCGCCTCGATCGCGTCGTTCCCGCCGGCCCTCTCTGGATCAACGATCCCTGGCGCCCGGGCGGCCACCCGATGAACCTCGGCTACGCGTACTTCTCCGCGCTGCGCCGGCACGTGTTCGAGCTCGACGAGCCGGCGTACGCCAGCGCGCTGCGCGTCGCGACCGAGCTGCGAGCCCGCGTGGACGACTCGGATCGGGATGATCGGATGACGATGCTCTACGTTCTCGCGTTCGTCTTCTCACGCGACGGATCCTGGGCGCGCGAGCACGCGGAGGACTGTCTCGACACGCCGAAGTTCGCGTCGTTCCGCGGCGCCGATCTGCTCGCGGTCTCGGTGACCGACCCCTCGCAGGCGCTCGCGCTGACGCGGCAGAGCCCGAGCTGGCTCGACCCGTACGGTCTGAACGAGCCGCTGCTCTTCGACATCGTCGAGTCGCTCGGAGGCGGCGCCGCCGACGTGCTCCGCGCGATCGCGACCGACGCATCGAAGGACCGCGTTCGTGCACGCGTGGCCGAGGCCATCACGCTCTCCGAGAGCTGATCGCTCGACCCGGAGCGCCGCTATTCCTGTCGCGCCGCCTTCCGCGGTCGCACACGCCAGGGCGGCTCTGCGAACGCGAGCTTCAGCGCATCGATGAACACGCGCACCTTCGGCGCGAGGTGTCGATTGCTCGGATACAGGACGTGCAGCGGCGCCTCGGGCGGCTCGAAGCGCTGGAGCAGGCGCTCGAGACTGCCGTGCGTGATCGCCTCGATCGCTCCGATCTCCGGCACCCGCGCCACCCCGAGCCCCGCGATCGCTGCGTCGTGCAGCATCTCGAAGCTCGTGCACGCGAGCCGCCCCTTCACCGCGACGCGGACCGTCGTGCGACCGTCGCGGAACACCCACTGTCCGCTCTTCGCTCGGGGATCGCGGCCAGCGCTCGGCTCAATGGGGCGGCACGTCGAGCGTGCCTTCCGCGATCGTGCGGGCCACGTCTTCTTCCGGGAGCCAGCGCACGCGCGCCAGGGCCGGATCGAGCGCTTGCCAGGTGACGCGCCACGCGATGCGGCGTGCGCGCGGCAGCGAGAGCGTCGTCGTTCGCTCGCCGGCGGCGGGGACGCGGTCGTCGCTCACCTGGCGCTGCACGCCGTCGATCGATGCGAAGCGTCGCGTCCACGTCTCGCGCGCGCGTGTGCGGGGGCTCGCCTCGATCCACGCCTCCACCTCGAGGCGGCGGAACATGTCACCGGTCGGCACCGCGTGGCCCGCGCGGCTCGTCACGGTCAGCGTCACCTCGGTGTGATCGCCCACGCTCGCCGCGCCCGCCTCGACGTGCAGCGCGCGCGCGAGCAGGTCCTCGTCGCGCGCCCCGGGGAACGCGTGCGACACGCGACCGTCGGCGCTCCGCATGTGGCAGTCCTGACAGACGCCGCGCGCCTCGACCTCGTGCCACTCGTGCATGGTCCCCTGGAGCATTCCGTCGACGGAGTAGATGGTCGGCGCCACGGCCGCGAAGGTGAAGTCGTGACATCCCGCGCACGCTTCGCTCGTTCGCAGCGTGGGATCGACCACGATCGCATGCGGCGCATCGACCGCGTGTCCCGCGCGCACCGCACCGTCGCGCACGTGACAGGCCACGCATGACACGCCGTCGGCCGCGGCGATGCCCTCGGGGCGATCGGGATCGGCCAGCGGTGCATGACATCGCACGCACGCGGCCTGCTCGCTCGGCCGCCACTCCGCTTGGAAGACCTCGTCGACGAACGAGGTGCGATGCCCGCTCGCGCGCCACGCGCGCGCCTCGTCGACGTGACAGCGCTCGCATGCGGCGCCTTCGAGGTCGGGATCGGACGACGGAGGATCGAGCACGGCGTCCACGGTGATCGATGGCTGAGGCGCGTCGATCGGCGACGCGCACGCGGCCAGCAGTACGAACCACGAGGACGCGCGCCTCACGGCGCGATCACTCGGTCGCGGGCGCCGGCGGTGCCACGAGCGCGCTGCCGTCCCACGTGTAGAGCGTCTCCGCGCGACCGGGGCCGCGCACCACGACGGGATAGAACGTTCCGTGGCGCGTGATCGCCGTCGTCACGGTCACGCGCTCGCGCGCCGGCACGCTCGGGAGCGGCGTCGTGAAGCGCGCCACCGGCGTCTCCGCGGTCGCGGAGCCCTCCGCATAGACCTCCCACTGGAGCGTCGTCGGCGCGCTGGAGAGCTGCCACGCCACCAGCAGCAGCGTCGCCGAGCGTTGCGCCTCCGGCGACGTGCGTCGCACGTCCGCGATCGTGCCCTCGTGGGTGAGCCGAAACGACGGGGCCGCCGTGTGCGACGCGGCCGTCGTCAGCCCATCGTCGATCGTCGTGCTCCCCGGGGGCGACTCTGCGGCCACGAGCACGAGGAGCCCGCGCTGGATCGCCATCGCGGTTGCGCGCGCCGCAGCGCGCTCGCCTTCCGGGAGCGACGCGAGGAACCAGTCGATGCGCGGCAGCGCGAGCGAGGACCCGTCGTCGAGCAACCCGGAAGGGACCCAGCCCGCTCGCGACTCGCTCGCCACCACGAGCGTCCACTGACCGCCGCCGTTCCGCGACGCGCCTCCGGCCACTTCGCCGATCACGCTCACCACCGCCGTGCCGGCGGGCAGCACCGCACCGGCCGGCCGGCCGTGCGGTCCCGTGCGGAGCGCCGTCGCCCGCCGCAGCGTCGCGCTCCCGAGCCGCGCTGGACGGTTCCACGGGATCGTCGTCCTGGTCAGCCCGAGCCGCGTCGCCGCTGACTCGCTCAGCGAGACCGTGGCGAGGCCGGCGGGATCGACCAGACCGCCCGCGGGCGACGCGAACATCCACCCGGCCGTGGTGCGCGCCCCGAGCAGCACCGCCGCCGCGAACGGGCGCGCCTCGGCGACGACGTCGATCTCGTCCGGCGGTTCGCACGCGTGTGCGAGGGCCGTCTGCTCGTTCGCGTGATCGAGAGCGCCCGGCACGCGCGCCAGCACCGAGTCGCGACGGATCAGCGTGCCCAGCGCTGCGTACGGCACCGCCGTGACACCCTGCTCGCCGACGAAGCCGAGCCCCACCGGCGTGATGACGATCTCGCCGTAGGGGTCGGCCTCGTACGGCTCGGCGACGCCATCGTAGTCGGTACCCGCGACGAGCAGGTCGTCGGTCTCCACCTCGCGGAGCGCGCCGTTCGACGTGACGTCCCACGTGGTCGCGAACCCGAGATCTTCGCCGCCGCCGCGGCCGACCGACGTGTAGCCCTGACAGTAGTAGGAGACGAGATCCGGCAGCGCGATGGCGACGCGGCAGGCCCCAGAGAACGTGTTCGGGTAGCGCCAGTCGTCGCTCGCAAGCTCGAAGCCCGTCTCGTCGAGCGCGGCGCGTGTCTTCGATCGCAGCGCGCGAAGGATCGCCTCCTGCACGTTCGGTGCGTACGCGACGACGTCCATCGTCATCGCGCTGTGGAGCATCTCGAAGCCGCCCTGGGTCAGCGCTAACACGTTCCCGGGCGCCATGCCCTCCAGGGTGACCGGCGCCTCCACGACGAGCGGGGCGACCGGCTCGAGATCGCGATCGTCTTCGAGATCCTCGTCGCTCGGCGTGGGCTCGGGGAGCGCGACCGCCGTCGGTGGGAGCTCGGGCGACGGGATCTCCGGCTCGGCGGACGGCGTCGTCGGCTCCACCACCGGCGTGAGGGCGGGTGTCGGCGGCGCCTCGCTCGAGCCGCAGCCGGCGAGCGCGATGGAGAGCGAGAGGAGGGCATAGCCCTTCCAAACGCTACCTCTGCTGTCCGAACCTCTTCCCCGCTCCGTCTCCGTCACCGCGATGGATGCTCGGCGCGTCGGCTCGTGCTGTCAACACCGTGCTCGCGCGGCTCGCGGTCGGCCTGGCCGTGCTCGCGCGCTCGCAGGGCTGCGGGTCGAGACGGGAGGGTAACGTTCGCCATGGCTCGCATCGATCCTCCGGGCGATCGTCTTCAGGTGGCTCACACCGCGGACATCGATCTCGGCGAGCTCGCAAGCGCGCGCGCTCCTCGACGAAGTCTTTGCCGATGACATGCGCGACGTCGACTGAGATCGACTGGGAGCACTGCCTCGGTGGGCTGCACGCCTTGGTCTGGCGCGGCCCGCGCCTCGTCGCGCACGCGGCGCTCGTCCAGCGTCGGCTGCTGCACCGGGGGCGGGCGCTGCGCGCCGGGCACGTCGAGGGCGTTGCCGTCCATCCGGACGTGCAGCGTCAGGGCCTCGGGCATCCGTGAATGCCGGGCAGCTTGCCGGCAACCAGGGACCTCATGTCGTCTCTCCTGTGGCCCCGTCTCTGCCTGCTCGCCGTGCTGCTCGCCTCGTGTGGTGAGGCCGCTTCCGGACTCGATGCCGGTGAGACCGGAGACTCGGCCGCGCACGACGCGGCTTCCGCCGACGATGCGTCGGCTTGCGGCGTCTGCGACGACGGCGACCTCGCCACCGCCGATCGGTGCGTCGGCGGGCGCTGCGAGCACCGCTTCTGCGAGGACGATCGCGCGTGCGACGACGCCGATCTGGACACGACGGATCGCTGCGTGCTCGAGCCGGCATCGGCGACGTGGACGTGCGGTCACATCACCGCGGACGGAACCTGCGGCAACGACGCCGACTGCGATGATGCCGTCGATTGCACGCGCGACAGCTGCGGAATCGGCGACCGCTGCAGGCATGCCTGGACACCCGGCTGCGAGGCGCCCTCCCAGCCCTCCCTACGGAGCTGCGAGCCAGGCGCCATCGAGGGTGGTCCGTGCTCGTTCGATGGCGCGACGGGGACCAACTACGACTGCCGCGAGGGCAGCGAGCCTTGCGCCGACTGGCTGCACTGCGTCGGAGGGACGTTCGACGCGCACTACGTTCGCGTGGAGACCGTGAGGCCCGGCTGCGATGCCGGCGGCTGCCCCCCGGAGCTTCCCGCCGCCGGGGCTTGCTCGCCGGATCTCTACTGCGACTACTCGCCCAGTGACCCCATGGCCGTCGCGCCGGGTCGCATCTACTGCGACTGCTGGGACCGATCGAACGTGACGATCGATTGGTTTTGCGCGGACGACGAGCCGTGTCCACGCACGCCTCCGACCGACGGTGGACCCGTGGATCACACCTGGGCGACGGGCGGCACCGATTGTCCGTATGGAGACTACGTCTGCGCGATCGACCTCGCGACGTGGACCTGGGCCTGCACAGAGACGATGCCGACCTTCTGCCCATCGTCGCCACCGGCCACAGGCGCGTCGTGCATCCTCGCCTCGGACTGCCGTTACTATGGGCCGGAGTCCCCCGCTGATCCGGTGACGACCTACCGCGGCGACTGCACGTGCGATGGCGCCGCGTGGACGTGCACCCCGAACGAGGCGGCCGACTGCCCGTCGACGCAGCCCCGTCCGGGCTCGGCGTTCGACATATGCATGCCGAGCACTGGCAACCAGCACTGCTGGTATCCCGCGAGCGAGGGCCTGTGGACCCGGTGCCATTGCGACGGACCGTTCGAGACCAACCTCTGGCTCTGCGAGGAGACGGCTCACTATTGAGCTTCTCGAGGGTGCGCCGGCGCTCGTGGGCGCGGACGTGATAAGGTCGCACCGTTACAACTACTGCATCGACTCCGGTGGGTGTCACACGCAATGGGCGAACTACGACTGTTGCTACGAGGCGAACTGCACCGGTAGCACCGACCCCGCGTGCGACTCGACCTTTTGTCCGACGCAGCGCTCCGCCCTCATCACGTGCTCGAACGCTCTGCCGGATACCTGCTTCTACATCGACACCGGCGAGCCACGGCGCTGCTTTCCGTAGAACGATCCGCGCTGTCAGAGACAGGTCCAGCCGATCAGGTGCCTGCACGAGCTGGGGAACGTGCAGGCGTAGCCGCACGCGCCGCAGTTCGCGCTCGTGTTGAGCGGCTGCGTGCAGATGTCCGCCTCGGTGGCGCCGCTGCACCAATTTGTCGCGCAGACGGCACCGCAGACGCTGCTGCTGCAGAGTCGGGTCACGACGTTCGGGCCGGACGGGCACACGTGACCGCATCCTCCGCAGTTGTCGGGGTCGGTGGTCGTGTCGGCGCAGACGCTGCCGCACACCGTCGCGTGGTCGGCGCAGCCTCCCGTGCATGCCGATGCAGAGCCGATCGTCGTGCAGATGCCCGTCGTTCCGGTGCACGCATCGCCGCAGCCCGCGCAGTCCGTCTCCGTCGCGAGCAACGTCTCGCAGCCAGTCTCGCTCGCGTGATCGCAGTCCGCGTGGAAGTCGTCGCACGTGATCGCGCAGCTGCCCGCGACGCAGACCGGCGTGGAGGCGGGCCCGGACGGACACGGCGTCGTGCACGCGCCGCAGTGGTCAGGATCCGTCTGGGGGTCGACCTCGCAGCCGTTCGCAGGGAGCCCATCGCAGTCGAGCTGCCCCGGCAGGCAGTACGTGCCGCAGACGCCCGCGATGCACGTCGCGGCCGAGCCCGCCGGCACCGGGCAGGCGTTGTCGCATCGCCCACAGTGCGCGAGGTCGCTCGCGGTCGTCACACAGCTGCCGGCGCACGCAGTGCTGCCGCCCGTGCACGCGAGCGCCGCATCGCCGCCCGCGTCGACGGTCGTCGCGGCATCGGCGGTGTGCGCGTCGATGCTCGCGGCGTCGACCGCGGGGTCGACCGCCCCGCTGCAAGCGGCCAGGCAGATCGTGAACAGGGCTGGCGCGAAGCGCGCATGGGCGATGGCTCGTTTGTGCAAGGGAGCTCCTTGCCGTCGATCGTCGTCCGCGCCGCGGCTTCGCGACATGGTACGGATGTTCTATCCGCGGTTCACTCGTCGGTCGTGATGCGCATCGCGAGCTCGCTGCGCGAGCTGACCTCGAGCTTGCGAAAGATGCGTACGAGCTGGTTGCGCACTGTATGGGGTGACGTGCCGAGCACCGACGCGATCTCGAGCGTGCGCAGACCGCGCGCGGTGAGCGCGGCGACCTCTCGCTCGCGGCCGGTGAGCAGCGCCGCCGCCGAGCCACCCGTCGACGTCGAGCCCGCCGACGCAGCCGCGTGCGCGAGCGAGAGCACGTGGACGAGCGCCCGCGTGCGGTCCGCGTCTCGCGCCGAGAGCGGCGTTCCTCGGCCGTGCCGGCACAGGAAGAGCGTCGCGGTCGACTGGCCGCGCATCGCGAGGCTCACGACGAGCTGCGTCGTGATCCCCTGGGGCGCGACCAGCTCTGCGTAGAACGCACGCTCCACCGGAGGTCGGCGATCGGTCACCCGATCGAGCGCCACGCCGGCCTGCGCGCGCGCCGCGCCGACGAGGACGTCGATCGCCGGTGTGAAGCGCTGCGGTGAACCGAGGTGCGCGTGGTAGAGGCGGACGAACTGCTCCTTGCCGAGCGAGACCGGTCGATGCGGCGAGCGTCTCGTGATGAACATCGCAGAGTCGAGGCCGAGCGCCTTCTGGAGCGCACGCAACGCCTCCGACTTCAGGGTCGCCGCGTCGCTCGTCGCGCCGAGCATCGCCAGCTCGGCGAGGACGTCGACGTCGGCATCGGCGGGCGTGTTCGGCGGAGAGCGAAGGCTCGGCACGCGTCGAGTGTCGCATGTTGCCGTCGCGCGCGGGGAGAGGGAGGAACGGGCGCGGGACGCTCACGTGCGCCGCAGCGCGCGCACGAGCCAGACCTCGAGCGCGAGGACGGCCGCCAGCGTGAGCGCCGGGCCCACGGGCCACTCGGGCGCGGTCGGCACATCGCGCTCCTCGGGGCGGTCGTTCCAGAACGCAGCCGTCTCGCCCGAGAAGAGCATCGCCTGCCCCAGCGTCGGCGCGAGCAGGTAGCGCGCGCTCATGGGCACGCCGAAGCCCACGCTGTCCGCCGTCCGCTCGAGCGCCAGGCGCAGCCGCCGACGCGTGTCTGGTTTACGGAAGCGCGACCCCGTGCGATCCGACTCCGTGCATGACCGCCGCTGCTGCTCCTGATCGCAGTCGTGCGCCGCTCTTGTTCGGGGTCGGATGCGTCCGACCGGCACTACCGAGGTGACGTTCGACGTGAACGATCCGGTGCAGCATCCGTACAACGGGGTCGCGTGGTTTTCGCCCGACGCCGTCGTCGGACCTGGCACGGCGAGACCTGTGCGCGCTGGTCGGGGCGCGACTATATCGGCGAAGTCCCCGAAGGCCGGGTGCGTCCGTAGCGGCACTGCG
The DNA here is from genome assembly GCA_038252025.1 of Polyangiales bacterium. Lineage (GTDB taxonomy): Bacteria > Myxococcota_A > Polyangia > Polyangiales > Sandaracinaceae > JBBSAT01. The sequence continues at coordinate 12,419 of JBBSAT010000223.1, forward strand.
TCGAGCGCTCGGTGCTAGCCTCGGGCGCGATGTCACGAGCACGACGCAGCGTCCTCTTCCTGCTCGTGCTCGCCGCGGGGTGTAGCTCGGAGCTCTCCGATCGACGCGACGGCGGGCCACCGCGAGACGGCGCGGCCGGTCGGGACGGCGCGCCCGCCGATGCCTCGATCGACGCTCCGTCGGACGATGGGCCGGCACCTTCGATCGACGCCGCGGGCTCGGACGCCTCGGTGGAAGTGGACGCGAGCGTCGGACCGCTGCCGTATCCGACGCGATCGCTCTACCGCATCAAGGGCCTCCAGCCGGACTTCCATCCGAACCGCGACGAGATCAGCGGCAACAACGCCGGCGGCGTGGCCATGAACCTCGTGTGGAACGGCTGGGAGCCGTCCGTGCACGCACCGCCGTGCGCCGATGGGTCCGAGGAGGAGTACGACGGGCACTGCTTCACCATCGACGCCGCCGTCGACGAGTCGATCACCGACTGGACGCGGCGCGGGCTCGTCGTGACGGCGGTCGTCTACGGCGTGCCGAGCTGGGCGCGCGCGGGCCGTGTCTGCTCGCCGGTCGCGCCGGGCTTCGAGATCTTCTGCGCGCCGAACGATGCGAGCGACTATGGGCGGTTCGCGGGGATGCTGGCGCGCCGCTACGACGGCTTGCACGGGCACGGCCGCCTCGCCGACTTCGTGATCCACAACGAGGTGAACTCGAACGACTGGTTCGACGTGGGCTGTGGCGCCGGCGTGGCGTGCGACGTCGACACCTGGGTGCGCACGTACGCCGAGGACTACAACGCAGCCTTCGACCG
>JBBSAT010000224.1:0-13047 GCA_038252025.1 Polyangiales bacterium
TCGCGGCGCCGAGCGCGACGATGACGACGGAGCGCGCCGCCGCGAGCGCCGGGAGCGTGAGCGTGAGCCGGCGTGGCGGCGGCTTGGGCGAGTCCTCGATCGGCATGACCCAGCGCTTCTCTTCGGTGAGCAGCCGGTGGCGCGGAAAGAGCGAGCAGACGTGGCCGTCCGGGCCCACGCCGAGGAGCGCGACGTCGATGCCGATCTCGCGAACGGTCGCCTCGTACTCGCGCGCGGCTTCGGCGAGGTCCTCGCGATCGGCCGGCATGCGATGCACGCGCTCCGGGCTCGCGAGCGCGAGCAATGGCTGCGCGGCGGCGAAGTTCGAGTCCGGATGCGAGGGAGGCACCGCGCGCTCGTCGCCCCACAAGAAGTCGACGCGCGCCCAGTCGACGCGCGAGGCAGCGAGCGGCGGGAAGCCCTGCGTCGCGACGGAACCTCCCGGCAGCGCGATCGAGAAGCGGCCGCGCGTCTCGATCGCCGCGCGAGCCTCGCGCTCGACCGCGTGGACCAGCGCTTCGGTGGGGGTCTTGTGAACGAGAATCGTCGGTGACATAAGGTTCTTCCGCCTCTCTCGACCACACCATACTCCAGGCAGGTCCATGCCCACGAACGTTCATCGCACGTCCGGCGACGCCGCCCGAGATCTCGATACGCTGTGCGTCAACACGATCCGCACGCTGGCCATGGACGCCGTGCAAAAGGCGAATTCGGGACATCCTGGGACACCGATGGCGATGGCGCCCGTGGCCTACGCGCTCTGGCAGCGACACCTGCGCTTCGACCCGAACGATCCCATCTGGCCGGATCGCGACCGCTTCGTGCTCTCGATGGGGCACGCGTCGATGCTCCTCTATTCGATGCTCCACCTCACCGGCGTGAAGTCGGTCAACCCCAAGTACGAGAGGCTCGGCACGCCCTCGGTGAGCCTCGACGACATCAAGGCCTTTCGTCAGCTCGACAGTCGGTGTCCCGGTCACCCCGAGTACCGCTGGACCTCGGGTATCGAGACCACGACGGGGCCGCTCGGCCAGGGCTATGCGACGAGCGTGGGCATGGCCATCGCGTCGAAGTGGAACGCGAAGCACTTCAATCGACCCGGCTTCGACATGTTCGGGTTCGACGTGTACGCCCTCGGCGGCGATGGCTGCATGATGGAAGGCATCTCGGGCGAGGCCGCCTCGCTCGCAGGCCACCTCCAGCTCGACAACCTCTGCTGGATCTACGACAACAACCACATCACGATCGAGGGCCACACGGAGCTCGCCTTCAGCGAGGACGTGGCGACTCGCTTCATCGCCTATGGGTGGAACGTCACCCGCGTGGGTGATGCCAACGACCTCGCGATGCTCGACCGCGCGTTCGACACGTTCAAGAAGACGAAGGGGCGCCCTACCCTCATCATCGTCGACAGCCACATCGGATATGGCGCGCCCAACAAGGAAGGGAGTCATTCGGCGCACGGAGAGCCCCTCGGCGAGGAGGAGATTCGCCTCACCAAGCGCTTCTATGGCTGGCCTGAGGAAGAGAAGTTCCTCGTGCCGCCGGGTGTGCGCGAGCACTTCGCGGCGGGCATCGGCGAGCGCGGGACGCTGCTCCGCGGTGAGTGGCAGAAGCGCTTCGAGGCCTACAAGGCCGAGCACCCTGCCGAGGCCGACGCGCTCGAGCGCATGCAGAAGCGCCAGCTTCCGGACGGCTGGGACACCGCGATCCCGAGCTTCCCGGCCGACGCCAAGGGCGTGGCGGGGCGAGACGCCTCGGCCAAGGTGCTGAACGCCATCGCGGGAAAGACGCCATGGCTGCTCGGAGGCTCGGCCGATCTCGCGCCTTCGACGAAGACGCGCCTGACTTTCGAGGGTGCGGGCGACTTCGGACCTACGGAGCGCAGCGGGCGGAACTTCCACTTCGGCATCCGCGAGCACGCGATGGGGGCGATCCTCAACGGGCTCTCGCTCTCCAAGGTGCGTGCCTTCGGGTCTGGGTTCTTGATCTTCAGCGACTATGGCCGTGCGCCCATTCGCCTCGCAGCGATCATGGAGATTCCGGTCATCTACGTCTTCACGCACGACTCGATCGGAGTCGGCGAAGACGGACCGACGCACCAGCCGGTCGAACAGATCCTCGGGCTTCGCTCGATCCCCGGGCTCATCACGCTACGCCCGGGTGATGCAAACGAGGTGGCGGAGGCGTGGCGCGTGACGATGCAGCTCCGGCACCACCCCGTGGCGCTCGTGCTGAGCCGTCAGGCGCTGCCCACGCTCGATCGCACGAAGTACGCGGCGGCGACGGGGCTGGCCCGCGGCGCGTACGTCCTCGCGGACTCTGCGGGGGTCGAGGTCATCCTCATCGCGACGGGTAGCGAGGTCGGCCTCGCGATCACGGCCCACGAGCAGCTCGTGAAGGAGGGCGTGAAGAGCCGCGTCGTCAGCATGCCGTCGTGGGAGCTCTTCGACGATCAGCCCGAGGAGTACCGGAACGCGGTGCTGCCGCCGAGCGTGACGGCGCGCGTCTCGATCGAGCAGGCGTCCACCATCGGGTGGGACCGCTACGTCGGCTCCGCCGGTCGAAAGATCGGCATGCGGACCTTCGGCGCGTCGGCGCCGCTGAAGGAGCTGCAGAAGAAGTTCGGCTTCGAGCCAGAGGCCGTGGTGAAGGCCGCGAAGGAGCTTCTCGGACGCTGACGGCGAGCGGGCTTCCGATCCCGGTGCCCGTTCGGTACCCTCCGTTCCTCGCGACGATCTTGCCGCGAGAAACGGAGGGGTTCGCGATGCAGCTCGGAATGGTGGGACTCGGTCGAATGGGCGCGAACATGGTGCGCCGCCTGATGCGAGGCGGGCACACGTGCGTCGTCTCGGATCTCAACGCGGACGTCGTCGCCGAGCTGGTGAAGGAGGGCGCGACGGGCTCCTCTTCGCTCGAGGACTTCGTGAAGAAGCTCAGCAAGCCGCGCGCGATCTGCCTGATGCTGCCCGCCGCGATCACGGACTCGATCGCCGACAAGATCGTTCCGTTCCTCGAGCCCGGCGACACGATCATCGACGGCGGCAACTCGCACTACCAGGACGACATCGCGCGCGCGAAGCGGCTGGCCCCGAAGGGGATCCACTGCGTCGACATGGGCACGAGCGGCGGCGTCTGGGGCCTCGAGCGCGGCTACTGCCTCATGATCGGCGGCGAGACGGAGGTCGTTCAGCGCCTCGATCCGATCTTCAAGACGCTCGCCCCGGGGCGCGGTGACATTCCGCGGACGCCGGGCGCCGAGAAGGTCGGCGGCACGGCCGAAGAGGGATACCTGCACTGCGGCCCGCCCGGCGGCGGCCACTTCGTGAAGATGATCCACAACGGGATCGAGTACGGAATGATGGCCGCGTACGGCGAGGGCCTGAACATCCTCAAGAACGCCGACATCGGGAAGCGCTCGCACGAGAAGGACGCCGAGACGACGCCCATCCGACATCCCGAGCACTACCAGTACGACTTCAACCTCGCCGCGGTCGCCGAGGTCTGGCGGCGCGGCAGCGTCGTCAGCTCGTGGCTCCTCGACCTCACGGCGCAGGCGCTCGCCTCGGATCCGAACCTCGACAAGTTCGGCGGCAAGGTCTCCGACTCCGGCGAAGGCCGCTGGACGGTGGCTGCGGCGAACGACGTCGGCGTCCCGGCGCACGTGCTCACGGCCTCGCTCTTCGAGCGCTTCGCCTCGCGCGATCTCGACCTCTTCCAGAACAAGGTCCTCTCCGCCATGCGCTTCGGCTTCGGCGGCCACCTGGAGAAGAAGTAGCCATGACCGTCGCGTCGGGTGGAGCGGTACCGAGACAGCGATCGGATGCGCTGGTCTTCTTCGGCGCGACGGGCGACCTCGCCTACAAGAAGATCTTTCCGGCGCTCCAGGCGACCGCGAAGCGAGGCAAGCTCGACTTCCCGGTCGTCGGAATGGCGAAGTCGGGCTGGAACCTCGACCAGCTCATCGAGCGCGCGAAGGCGAGCTGCACGGAGTACGGCGGGCTCGACCCCGAGGCCTTCGCGCACCTCGCGCGGCAGATGCGGTACGTCGACGGCGACTACAACGACGCCGCCACGTTCGAGCAGCTCAAGCGAGAGCTCCAGGGGGCACAGCGCCCCGCGCACTACCTCGCCATTCCGCCGAGCATGTTCGGCGCGGTGGTGAAGCGTCTCGGTGAGTCCGGCTGCGCGACGAACGGACGCGTGATCGTGGAGAAGCCCTTCGGGCGCGACCTCGAGAGCGCGCGAGAGCTCAACGCGATCCTCCACGGCGTCTTCCCGGAAGAGTGCGTCTTCCGGATCGACCACTACCTGGGGAAAGAGGCGATGCAGAACATCCTCTACTTCCGCTTCGCCAACGCGTTCCTCGAGCCGATGATGAACCGGCACTACGTGGAGAACGTGCAGATCACGATGGCCGAGAGCTTCGGCGTGAAGGGTCGCGGCAAGTTCTACGAGGAGACGGGCGTCATCCGCGACGTCATCCAGAACCACCTGCTCCAGGTGGTGAGCTACATCGCGATGGAGGCGCCGTCGTCCACGATCCCCGAGGCCATCCGCGACGAGCAGGCGAAGGTGCTGCGGACGGTGCGGCCCCTGAGCACCGACCACATGGTGCGCGGCCAGTTCCGCGGCTACCGGGACGAGCCCGGCGTCGCGAAGGACTCCTTCATGGCCACCTACGCCGCGCTGCGGCTCTACGTGGACTCGTGGCGCTGGGACGGAGTGCCGTTCTACGTGCGCGCGGGAAAGTGCCTGACGACGACCACCACCGAGGTGATGATCGAGTTCAAGAACCCACCGCAAGTGGTGTTCAACGAGCCCGCGCCGCAGATGGGCAACTACATGCGCTTCCGCTTCAGTCCGAAGGTGCAGATCGCGATCGGCGCGCGCGCCAAGCGGCCCGGCGAAGGCATGACCGGAAGGCCGCTCGAGCTCTCTGTCGTCGATCAGTCCCTGCACACGGCGCAGCCGGGCGAGACGCGGCTCGGCGACTACGAGCGCCTGCTCGGCGACGCGATGGCGGGCGACGCGACGCTCTTCGCGCGGCAGGACGTGGTCGAGGCGGCATGGGCGATCGTCGATCCGGTCATCCACGGACCGAGCCCGATGTACGAGTACGAGCCGGGCACGTGGGGACCAAGAGAAGCCGACGCGCTGACCGCTGAGGTCGGGGGATGGAACACACCGCAATGAGCAAGCCGAAGAAGAAGACGACGAAGCAGAAGGCGGCCGTGTCGCCCAGGTCGGCGCCGGCCGTGGCCCCGAAGTCGATCCTCGTGATCGACGTCGGCGGCAACAACGTGAAGGTCGCGCTCGGCGGCCAGAAGGAGCCAGTGAAGCTGCCTTCCGGCCCCGGAATGACTGCGGCGAAGATGGTCGCCGAGGTGAAGAAGGCGACGGCCGGCTGGACGTACGACGCGGTGAGCATCGGGTTCCCCGGTCCCGTGAAGAACGGTCAGCCCGCGCGCGAGCCCGTCAACCTCGGGGGCGGGTGGGTGAAGATGGACTACCGCAAGGCCTTCTCGCGGCCGATCCGGATCGTCAACGATGCGGCCTTGCAGGCGCTCGGATCTCACACGACCGGTCGCATGCTCTTCCTCGGCCTCGGCACCGGCCTCGGCTCCACGCTCGTGAGCGACGGCTCGCTCGATCCGCTGGAGCTCGCGCACCTGCCGTATCGCAAGCACCGCACCTACGAGGACTACGTCGGCGAGCGGGGCCTCAAGCGCCTGGGCGTGAAGCGTTGGACCAAGCACGTCGGCAAGGTCGTGGCGTTGCTGCGGGACGCGCTCCAGGTCGACCGCGTGGTGCTCGGCGGCGGACAGACGAAGAAGCTCGAGGAGCTCCCGAAGGACGTCACGCTCGGCGCGGGTGACGCGGCCATCGTGGGCGGTGTTCGTCTCTGGACGCGCTGACTCGTGTCGACTCGGCTCTACATGGTCCGCCACGGCGCCACCCCGCTGACGGCGGAGAGCCGCTTCTCCGGCGCCATCGGCGTGGATCTGTCCGAGGAAGGGCGCGCGCAGGTGGAGCGGCTCGCGGACCGGCTCGCGGGAGAGAAGCTCGGCGCGATCTACACGAGCCCGCTGAGCCGCACGGTCCAGACGGCGACCATCCTCGCGGCGCGGCATCCGAGCCTCTCGCTGATCCATCGGGACGGCCTGCGGGAGATCAGCCACGGCCACTGGGAGGGGCTCACGCGACCGGAGGTCGAAGAGCAGTTCCCGGGTGAGTACGAGACCTGGGAAGCCGACCCGTTCACGTTCGCGCCCGTCGGCGGCGAGTCGGGGCTCGGCGTCCTGGCGCGTGCGCTCCCGGTGATCCGCGACATCGTCATCGCGCACGAAGGCGAGAACGTGCTCGTCGTGTCGCACAAGGCGACCTTGCGACTGCTCATCTCGAGCATCCTCGGGTTCGATGCGCGCGGCTATCGCGACCGGCTGGATCAGTCTCCCGCGTGCTTGAACGTCGTCGACTTCAAGGACCCCGTGCGCGCGCGGCTGATGCTCTTCAACGACATCTCGCACTACCAGTCGACGCCGAGGCAGCCGGTCGGCAACCTCTCGCGCTGGTGGGACAAGGCCGAGAAGGCCGAGAAGAGGTAGCCGGCGGAAATGTTTCGAGCCGGTTTCGAGCCGGGAAGATCCGACGCACGGCGGCATCGCGCGAACGCCGCGACCTCCCGGCGGGATAGAGTTCCGCTCCATTGCGAGTCCTCGTCCAGCACGCCTCCCGCTATCGATACCCGCGGCCCGCGACGCTGGGCGCGCACGAGATCCGGCTTCGGCCCGCCGCGCACGCGAGGGCGCGCATCGAGAGCTACGGGCTGACGGCGAGCGGCGCGCAGCTCGCGTGGCAGCAGGATCCGGCGGGTAACTTCGTCGCGCACGCCACGTGGGAGGAGCCGACCGAGGAGCTCGAGATCCTCGTCGAGCTCGCGGTCGACATCCATCCCGTCAACCCGTTCGACTTCACGCTCGACGCCTCGGCTGCGAGCGTTCCGTTCTCGTATGGCGCGCTTTCCGGTGAGCTCGCGCCGTACCTCGCGCTGGACGACGAGGCGCTCGCGCGCGGTCCGCGCTTCGACGCGCTCGCGCTCTCGACGTCGCCCGCAGGCGCGGCGACGGTCGCCTGGCTCGTCGAGCTCAACCGCGTGGTCGCCGAGCGCACGCGCTACGTCGTGCGCGAGGAGCTCGGGATCTGGACGCCCGAGGAGACGCTCGCGGAGGGGCGCGGGAGCTGTCGCGACTCCGCCGTCCTGCTCGTCGCGCTGCTGCGCACGAACGGGCTCGCTGCGCGCTTCGTGAGCGGATACCTCGTGCAGCTCACCGACGAGGGCATGCTCCCCGACGAGCCGAAGGGCGTGACGCGCGACGTCGCCGATCTCCACGCCTGGGCCGAGGTCTTCTTGCCCGGCGCGGGCTGGATCGGGCTCGACGCGACGAGCGGCCTGCTCACCGGCGAAGGGCACATCCCGCTCGCGTGCACCGCGACGCCTTCTCGCGCCGCGCCGATCGACGGAACGAGCGACGTGCTCGCCGAGGCGGTCACGTTCGAGATGCGAGCCCTGCGGCTCGGGCACGAGGTGCGTCCGACGGCGCCGTTCACCGACGAGGCCTGGGCCGCGCTGGCGGCGGCCGGCGCGAAGACTGACGCGGCGCTCGCACGGCTCGGGCTGCGGCTCACGATCGGCGGTGAGCCGACGTTCAACTCGCGCCTCCACCCGGAGCTGCCGGAGTGGAACGGCGAGGCGCTCGGCAGGACGAAGTGGACACAGGGCTTGGCGTTCGCGCGCGAGCTCCTCACGCGCTTGCTCCCTGGCGGCGTGATGATGCTTCGGCAGGGCAAGGCGTATCCGGGGGAGACGCTGCCGCGCTGGACGCTAGAGCTCTTCGGACGGCGCGACGGCGTCCCGCTCTGGAGCGCGCGTGAAGGCGAGCGAGGCCCGGGCCAGCCCGGCGTCGCGGAGGGCGCGTCGGACGCGGCGCTCCTGGGCGAGGCGCGCGCGCTCGCCGAGGAGATCGCGAAGCGGCTCGGCGTGGCCGGGCTCGCGCAGGAGGCCTTCGAGGACGCGCGCATCGCCATCGAGGAAGAGAGCGCGCTGCCGATCGAGACCGATCCGTACGCGGCCGATCTCGCGGCTCCCGAGGAGCGGCGCCGGCTCGCACGCTGGCTCGACCGAGGCCTCGCGACGCCCGCGGGCTTCGTGCTGCCGCTCGCGCGGCGCGAAGGCGTGTGGGTCAGCGAGCGCTGGGCCTTTCGTCGCGAGCGGATGTACCTCCTCGCGGGCGACGCGCCGCTCGGCCTGCGGCTTCCGTTGCGATCGCTCAGCGACGCGAGCGACGTGGAGCCCTGGGAGGAAGATCCGATCGTGCCGATGGATCCCCGCGGGCGGGAGGCCGCCGCGATCGAGAAGAAGAAGGAGGACGCGCGCATCCGGCGGCTGATCGCGGAGGGCAAGCTCCCGAACGATCGGATGCCCGCTCCGGAGGCAGCGCCGCGCGCGCCGGAGCCGCGAGTGCGCACGGCCCTGAGCGTCGAGCCGCGCGGTGGCGCGCTCTGTGTCTTCCTGCCGCCGCTCACGAACGTCTCCTCGGTCGTCGAGCTGCTCGCGGCGATCGACGGCGCGCGCTCGGCCGTCAAGACGGAGGTGCTGCTCGAGGGCTATGCGCCTCCGTCGAGCAAGGATCTCTCGCGGCTCTCGGTGGCGCCCGATCCCGGCGTGCTCGAGGTGAACCTGCCCCCCGTCTCGTCGTTCGACGATCACGCGAAGCTCGTGGAGCAGGTGTTCGACGCCGCGCTCCGCGTCGGGCTGCACTCGGAGAAGTATCTGCTCGATGGGCGACAGTCCGGAAGCGGCGGCGGCAACCACGTGACGATGGGCGGGCGGAGACCTCTCGAGAGCCCGTTCGTCAAGGACCCGCGGCTGCTCGCGAGCCTGATCACGTTCTTCCAGCACCACCCTTCCCTCTCCTATCTCTTCACGGGCCTGTTCGTCGGGCCGACCTCGCAGGCGCCGCGTCTCGACGAGGCCCGGCACGACGCGCTCTACGAGATGGAGATCGCGCTCGACCGCGCGTTCTCGCCGCCTTCGAGCGAGGACGAGGCAGAGCCGCCGTGGCTCTCGGACCGGCTCTTCCGTGATCTCCTCGTCGACGTCTCGGGCAACACCCACCGCGCCGAGATCTGCATCGACAAGCTCTTCGACCACCGGACGCCGCATGGGCGCCAGGGCCTGGTCGAGCTCCGCGCGTTCGAGATGCCGCCCCATCCGCGGATGATGTCGGCGCAGACGGAGCTCGTTCGCGCGCTCGTCGCGGCGCTCGCGATGCGCCCGTATCGTCATCCGCTCGTGCGATGGGGCGCAGCTCTGCACGATCGCTTCCTGCTCCCGACGTTCCTCTGGCGGGACTTCGAGGACGTGCTGGCGTTCCTGGACGCACGAGGGCTCGGTCACCCGAGCGAGGTCTATCGCGCGTTCCTGGAGCTTCGATGTCCGGTCGCCGGACGCCTCGACGCGGGCGGCGTGACGCTCGAGGTGAGGAGCGCGCTCGAGCCCTGGCCGGTGCTCGGAGAGGAGCCGAGCGGCAGTGCGACCTCCCGCTACGTCGACAGCTCCGTCGAGCGCATCGAGGTGCGCGCCGAAGGGCTGGTGCCCGAACGGCACGAGGTGCTCGTGAACGGTCACGTGCTGCCGCTGAGGAGCACGGGACGCGCGGGCGAGGCCGCGGCGGGCGTTCGCTTTCGTGCGTGGGCGCCGCCGCACTCGCTCCAGGCGCACCTCGGAGTCCACCACCCGCTGCGCTTCGACATCCTCGACCGCTGGGCAGAGCGCTCGCTCGGCGCGTGCGCGTACCACGTGATCCACCCGGAAGGACGCGGGTACGCCGCGCAGCCGCTCACGCGCTTCGAGGCCTCGGCGCGTCGCGCCCAGCGCTTCACGGCGGAGGCGCCGCTTCGAGCGCCGGTAGGGCCGCGCCCCGCCACGGCGCACGCCGACACACCCTGGACGCTCGACCTTCGACGGCTTCCGATCGATCGCCCTCCCCCTCAGCCCAAGGATCCCGCGTGAGCATGGCCCATGAGCGCGAGCCCTCCCGCACCGTCCTCGACGGCTACACGCGGCTGCCCGGCACGTTCGACGAGCTCGTCGGCGACCACGGCGTTCACCCCGAGTGCCACGGCGCGTTGACCACGCTCTCCGGGCGAAGCGCGGAGGAGTTCGCGCGCACGCTGACGCTGGCCGAGCGCGCGCTCCTCCACAAGGGCGTCACGTTCTCGGTCTACGCGGACGCGCGCGGCGGCGAGAAGATCTTTCCCTTCTGCCTCTTGCCGCGGCCCGTCCTCGCTCTCGACTGGGCGCGCCTCGAGAAGGGGCTCGTGCAGCGCCTGCACGCGCTCTCGCTCTTCCTCGACGACGTCTACGGCGCGCAGCGCATCCTCGACGCGGGCGTCATCCCGCGCGAGATGGTGCTCGGCAGCAAGCACTACCTCGAGGTCCTTCGGCACGCGCGACCGCCGGGGACCGTGCGCATCCACGTGAGCGGGATCGATCTCATCCGCGATCCGGCCGGCACCTTCCGCGTGCTCGAGGACAACCTCCGCACGCCGAGCGGCGTGAGCTACGTCCTCGAGAACCGTCTCGTCATCAAGCGCGTGCTCGGCACTGCCATGGACGGCTCGCGCGTGCACCGCGTCGATCACTACCCGGCGCGGCTCGCCGAGACGCTGCGCTCGGTCTCGCCCGAGAGCCCCGAGAGCTCGACCGTCGTCCTGCTCACGCCGGGCCCGTTCAACTCCGCCTACTTCGAGCACTCCTTCCTCGCGCGACAGATGGGCATCGAGCTCGTCATGAGCGAGGACCTCTTCGTCGACGACGAGAAGGTCTGGCTGAAGACGACGCTGGGGCCGCGGCGGGTGCACGTGATCTACCGGCGCACCGACGAGGCGTTCCTCGACCCGGAGATGTTCCGCAAGGACAGCCTCATCGGCGTACCGGGGCTGATGCGCGCCTGGATGGCGGGGAACGTCGCGCTCGCGAACGCGCCGGGGAACGGCGTGGCGGACGACAAGGCCGCGTACGCGTACGTGCCCGACATGATCCGCTACTACCTCGGCGAGGAGCCGCTCCTCGAGCAGGTCGACACGTGGCTCTGCGCGAAGGACGACGACCGCGCGTTCGTCCTCGAGCACCTCGACGAGCTGGTCGTGAAGGCGGTCGACGAGGCGGGCGGCTACGGGATGCTGATGGGACCTCAGTCGACGGCGGCCGAGCGCGAGGAGTTCGCGAGACGCATCCGGGCCGAGCCGCGGCGCTACGTCGCGCAGCGCCGAGTCGAGCTCTCGACCTGCCCGACCTGGGATCCCGTGCGCCGCGTGCTCGTGCCGCGCCGCGTGGACCTCCGGCCCTATCTGCTCCAGGGCCCGGGGCTCCTCGAGGGCTCGAGCGGGATCTGGGTGTTGCCTGGCGGCCTGACGCGCGTCGCGCTCACCGAGGGATCCTACGTCGTCAACTCGAGCCAGGGCGGCGGCTCGAAGGACACGTGGGTGCTGAAGTCATGATCTCGCGCGTCGCGGACTATTGCTTCTGGTTCGGTCGCTACGTGGAGCGCACGGAGAGCACCGCGCGCCTGCTGCAGGTGACGGCGAACCTCGCGCTCGACGGCGACCTGACGCCGATGCAGTGCTGGCACCCCGTCATCATCACGGCGGGCGAGGAAGAGGCGTTCGTCGAGCGGCATGGCGAAGCGGCGCTGTCCGACGGCGAGCGCGTGCAGAGACACCTCGGGCTCGATCGCGAGGTCGCCGTGTCCCTCGCGCGCTCCCTCGCGGCCGCGAGAGAGAACGCGCGCTCGATCCGCGAGGTGATCTCGCAGGAGGTCTGGGAGAGCATCAACGAGCTGCACCTCTGGATGCAGAGCGACGGCGGGCAGGCGTCCTGGGACGAGAACCGCTACGACTTCTACAAGCGGATCCGCAGCGAGACGCAGCTCTGCCTCGGGCTCCTGCGCGGGACGATGCTCCACGACGCGCCGCTCTACTTCATCTGGCTGGGCGTCCTCATCGAGCGCACCGGTCAGACCGCGCGCATCCTCGACGTGCACCACCACGCCTTCATGAGCGAGCGGGGGATGCAGGGCACGCGCGAGGGCGACGGGCGCCGCGCGCTCGAGGTCGTGCACTGGCTCTCGCTGCTCCGCGCCTGCTACGGCTTCGAGCCCTTCATGAAGAGCCATCGCGGCTCGGTGACGGGCGAGGCGGTCGCGTCGTTCCTCGTGTTCGAGACGCGGTTTCCCCGCGCGGTCCGCTACTGCGTGAAGCGCGCGAGAGAGTCTCTGATCGACGCAAGGCCCGGCGCGCTGCGGGCGCTCGATCGGCTCGATCGGCTCGAGCGAGACCTCGCAGCCGCGGCGGGGGCGCCGCTCGACTCCGCGCGGCTCCACGAGCTGCTCACGAACGTCGTCGACGCGACCCACGCCGTCTCGAGCGACCTCTCGATGGAGCTCTTCGGTGGCGCGCTCGAAGCGATCCCGCCGACGGTGGCGACGATGAGCCAGTCCCAGTCCCAGTCCTCTACCCAGTCGCAGTCGTCGGCGGGTCAGGCTCAGAGCCAGAGCGCGCCGGGCGAGCGCGCGGAGTAGCGCTCGAATCCGAGAACGAACGTCCGAGCGACGGTGTAGCCTCTCCGCGCCGCATGCCGAACCTGCTCGCGATGTCGTTCGAGGGCGCGCTCGCGCCGGCCTTCGATCTCCACTGTCTCGAGCCTGGTCGCGTGCCTCCGGACGGCTGGGGCCTCGCTTGCTACCCGGGCGGCGAGCCCGCAGCGCTCCTCCTCAAAGAAGCGAACCCGACCGAGGAGAGCTTGCGCGGCGCGCTCGTCTCTACGTGGGAGCGGCTCGAGTCGTCGATCTTCGTGGTGCACATCCGGACCGCGAAGTGGGGCGCGCTGACCGAGGCGAACACGCAGCCGCTCCAGCGCGCGTGGGGTTGGAGGGACTGGGTCATCGCGTATAGTGGAAGTCTCGAGTATAAGTTCGATGTGCA
>JBBSAT010000225.1:0-13030 GCA_038252025.1 Polyangiales bacterium
ATCGCGCGCGGCCAGTCCAGCCAGCCGCGCTCGGACGCCGCGCGCAGCATCGCGTACTCGCCGGACACCTGATAGACGAGCGTCGGCACCGCGAGCTCGTCCTTCACGCGGCGCACGATGTCGAGGTACGGCATCCCCGGCTTGACCATCACCATGTCGGCGCCCTCCTGGATGTCGAGGAGCACCTCACGGATCGCTTCGTCGGTGTTCGCGGGATCCATCTGGTAGGTGCGCTTGTCGCCCTGGCCGAGCGCCGTGCTGCTGCCGACCGCCTCGCGAAACGGGCCGTAGAAGGCAGACGCGTACTTGGCCGCGTACGAGAGGATGCGGACGTCCGCGAAGCCCTCGCGATCGAGCGCGGCGCGAACCGCGCCGATCCGCCCGTCCATCATGTCGGAGGGCGCGATCACGTCGCAGCCCGCGCGCGCCTGCACGACGGCCTGGCGACAGAGCACTGCGACGGTCTCGTCGTTGACGACGTAGCCGCCCTGCACGAGGCCGTCCTGGCCGTGCGTGGTGAACGGATCGAGCGCGACGTCGCAGATGATGCCGATGCCGGGGCACGCCGCGCGCACCGCACGCACCGCGCGGCAGACGAGGTTGTCGGGATCGGTCGCGAGCTCCCCGTCGGCGGTCTTGAGCGACGCGTCGATCACCGGGAACACCGCGATCGCGGGGATTCCCGCCTCCTCCGCGGCCCAGGCGCGCTCGACGAGCTTGTCGATGCTCAGCCGGAACACTCCGGGCATCGACGCGATCGGCTCTTCGACGCCCTCCCCTTCGAGGACGAAGAGCGGCCAGATCAGATCCGACACCGAGAGATGCGACTCGCGCATCAGCCGCCGGCTCCAGGGATCCTTGCGCATGCGGCGCATGCGGGTGGTCGGGTACGAGCCGCGGGTCATCGCGCTTCTCCTTCGGTCGGCAGTACGTTCATCTCGTCGAGGAGGATGCACACGACCTCGCGCTGCATCTCGATCCGACGCGCTTCGGCAAAGCCCATCCACGTCTCGACGCAGATGCCGATGCAGCCCGTCGCCTCGACGATCACCTCGGTCGACGAGGTGGCCACCGGATAGAACTGCGGCGCCCATCGCTCGTCCTCGGAGCGCGCGCCCAGGTTGAGCCGCTCGATCGATCGTCCGACGATCGGGGGCATCGGATCGACGCCGTAGACGAGCGTCTGACCGAACGACGGCACCACCTTCGGGTCGAAGCGCTTGGTCGACTCGTGGAGCGTGCAGACGAGCGCAGGGCGCTCCTCGAGGACGAGATCCATGAACAGGCGCGCGAGCCGCTTCTCGCGCTCCGGCGCGGCGGCGTCTCCCGGAAACTGCCGGTTCAGATCGAGACCGCCCGGCGCGGCGCGGAGCCTCGCGCGATAGGCCGGCGGGTTCATCACCGGCACGACGAGCAGCCGACCGCGACGGGGACGAATCCCCTCCTCGAGCAGCTCCGAGAGCGCGTGCACGCCGGCGATCTCGTCCCCGTGGATGCCCGCCTGGATCAGGACCGTCGGCCCCGGCTCGCTGGCGTCGAAGACGTGGAGCGAGACCGTGGGCGTGAGCGCGTGGATGCCGGGAGGACGCATGGCGCGCGGATGGTAGCGCACTCGCCCGGCAGGCCCGCAGCTTCCCTCGACGCCCTGCCCGCGCCACGCTGCGGCCATGACTTCTCGAAACCTCTCGATGCGGCTCGGCTCATTCCTCCTCCTCGCTCTCGGGTCGGTCGCCGTCGGCGGCTGCAGCAGCGCCCACACGGAGACCGGCGACACCGGAGCGGGGGTCGACGCGGCGCTCGGCGACGCCGCTGCCAGCGACGTCGGGATCGAGGTCGACGCGAGCGCCGATGCAGCGGTCGCGGACGACTCCGCGACCATCGACGCCGCCCCGCGTCCCGACGCAGGCATGTGCGAGGACCTCCCGGCCGATCCGACCCGTCCCGTCGCCATCCAGTGCAGCCCGTGCAGGACGCCTGGGCCGGGCGGCGGCGTGGGCGGCGCGTGCGCGACCGACGCGGACTGCACCGCGGGGGACAACGGCCGCTGTTCGTTCGGTCGCATCGGCGCCTTCTGCGACTACGACCTCTGCTTCGCCGACGCCGACTGCGCTGCCGCCGAGGTCTGCCTCTGCGACGGCGCCTCGAGCGGAACGGGCGGCGGCAACGTCTGCATCCCCGCCGAGTGTCACGTCGACGGCGACTGCGGCGCCGGCTTCGCGTGCTCGCCCACGCTCGGAAGCTGTGGCCACCACACCAACTTCGTCGCGTACCGCTGCCATCGAGCAGGCGACGAGTGCAGGACCGACGGCGACTGCGCGGTGGGCTACTGCGCGTTCGACGAGACGCTCGGGCACTGGCTCTGCTCGTCGAGCGAGTGTGCGGGCTGAAGGTCTGACCAAATACTTTGGTCAAATCCCTTCGACTGAGAGAAATTCCCAGCGCTTCACGCTGGGAAAGGACAAGGCGCGACCATTGTTGGTCACGCCTCGAGACGCTCGCGCTCGCCCTCTCCGTGACGGCCTGCACGCCGGTGCCTTCCTGCGTCGAGCCTTTGGACGCCCTCGAAGCGGCGCGGGCGTACGAGACCAGCGCGTGCGTCCGCCGTCAGGCGATGGAGGCCAGCGTCGCTGCGGCCGACACTCCCTACGGCGCGCTCCGGCTCGAGCACTACGCGCTCGACGGCGCAGGGATCGACGACCCGGCCAACGACTGGGACGCGCTGCCCCTCTTCTCTCGACGCGTGCGCCGGCTGCGCGTCGACGGCGGCTCGGCGACCGATGCGGCGCTCGAGGAGGGCCCCGTCCTCGACGCGCTCCCGACCGATCTCGCGTCGTACGTCTCCGCGGGAGAGCGCGCGTTCGAGCGCTATCCCATCCAGATCGATCTGGGCCTCGCGCCGATCCGGGATCGCGCGACGGCCGAGCGCATCGGCCTCGTCGTCGACGGCGACGGCCTCGTGCGCGGCGCCATCGAGGCCGAGACGACGACCGGCTGGACCGTCTCGTTGACGTGCGCGGCCTGCCACGCGCGAGACGTCGGTGGACGCGTGCTGCTCGGTGTCCCGAGCGACCGGATCGATCTCGGCGCGCTCTACGGCCACGACGACTGGCCGCTCGGCACGATGGACGTGACCGAGGACGGCGTGACCAACCCGATCCGCCCCTCGGACCTTCGCCCCATCGCCAGCCAAGCGCGCCTCCAGCACACGGGCAACCTCTTCAACGGTCGCGTCGCGCGCATGGTTCGGATCGAGACGCTGATGATCGGACAGCTCTCCCAGCGCCTGCGCCCGGAGCGCGAGATCGTCGCGTCGATCGCGCTCTTCCTCGAGGACGAGGGGGAAGCCATCCCGCGGCCGGATCCGCTGCGGCAGGGCGCCGCGCTCTTCGCCGAGAGCTGCGGCGGCTGTCACCTCGAGGGCTCGCTCGCGGGGCCGCTCGTGCCGGTCGACGTCGTCGGCACGGACGCCACGGCGACGACCTCGGGACAGCGCGGTACCGGCGGCTATCGAGCGCCCTCGCTCCTCGGAGTGGGCGACCGGCGCGGGCTCTTCCACGACGGCAGCGCGGCCGATCTCGACGCAGTCCTCGGGCTCTCGCCGAGCGGGCACGTGGGCCACGCGTTCGGGCTCGGGAGGACGAGGGCCGAGCGGCAGGAGATCGCCGACTACCTCACGACCGCGACCCCCTGACCGACAGCCAAAGGGGCTAGCCGGCGCGCGACCGGACGAGGTCGAGCAAGGGATCGATCCCCTCGCGTCGATCGAGCGGCGTCGCCGGAACCCGTCGATCGACGAGCTCACCGAGCACGACGCCGCCGTAGCCGAGATCGGCTCCCCAGATCGCGCGCACGGTGTCGGCCGGTGCGCCCGCGATCAGCTCCGCGAGCTCGACCGGCTCGATGGGAGGGAATTCGACTGCGTCCACGAGCAGGATCGGCGGCACCGGGGAGCGTGCGAGGAGCAGCTCCACTTCCTCTCGGCTGGTGCAGGTCCGCGCCGCGACGCGATCGGAGCCGAGCGCGACCTGGAGGCGCGCCGCGAGGTCGTCGGTGCCGGAGAACACGAGCACGGCCACCGCGCCCTTGCCGCGTCGCACCTCGAGCGTCGCATCGAGCTCGCGGAACCGACCCTTCTGAGGCGCGGGCTGGAGCGCGAACACCTGCCGGACCGCGGCGATCATCTCGGAGATCAGCTGCTCGAGATCGTCGGGATCGAGACGGTCCGAGAGCGCCCGCAGGAGCGGCCCCTCGAGGAGCGCGATGACCCCGTCCTCGGACGTCGGAGGCTTACCGCCGGCCTCTGCGAGGGCCTCGAACAACGCGGCCTGCGCGAGAGCGGGAGCCACGACCGACTCGAGCTTCTCACGGACGAGGCGAAGCTCCGGCCGCTCGACGTGCATGGCCTCTCGACCCTACCACGCGGTAGATCGCGCCGAAGGAGTCACGCGCGATCGAGGAAGCCTTCGTCGTATTGGCACGCGCGAAAGGACTCGTGGTTGAGCGCGCGCCGCAGGAGACGGAGGTTCGTGACCAGCGGCGAGATCCGCGTCTCTGCGATGATCCGATCGAGCAAGAGCACCGCCTCGTGCCGGGTCGGCGCGTACGTCGTCACCGTCGCGACCATCGCGTCTTCGGTCGCCGTCACGCGCGAGTGCGCCTGGATCCCGGACTCGATCCGGACCTTGCCGGTCGGAGCGGGCGGCCATCGCACCTCGTCGGCGCGGCCCGGGAACGGCCTTCCGTCGCGCGGATCCATCGCCGCGTCGATGCGCGCCTGGACCGCATGCCCGGTGGGCTCCGAGCGCAGCACGGTGTCCGGCACGCCCTGGTCCAAGCTCAGCGCGACCTCAACCTCGACGAGGTCCACGTTCGCGCACATCTCCGCGAGCGCGTGCTCGGGCGAGAGCCTCGGCAGAAAGCCGACGAAGTGGAAGCGGCCCTCCGGGTCGATGAGGAACTGCACGCTGCCGACGCCGCGGAAGCCGGTGTAGGCCGTGAGATCGAACGCCGCCGCCCAGATCGCGGCGCGCACTTCCTCGCGCCCGTGCAGCGCATCGATCGCCGGCGCAGGCGACTCGGCGAGGACGCGTCGGTGATCCTTGCGCGCACTGACCTCACGATCGCCGATCACCGCGATGTGGCCGAGACCATCCGCGGCGACCTGCACCTCCACGTGCCTCGGGCGATCGATGAAGCGCTCGAGCGCGATCGCCGCGCCGTCGAGCTCCAGCTCGCGGACATGAGCGATGAGGCTGGCCTCGTCGGTGGCGACGGTGAGGACGCGCGGCTCGGTCAAGCCCAGCGCGCGCTTCACGACCAGCGGATAGCCCAGCGAGCGAGCCTCTTCGACGGCGGCGTCCAGCGTCGTGTGGGGCTCGGCGCTCGCAGGCAGCGCGCGCAGACCCGCTTCGACCGCAGCCTCGCGGAGCGCGAGCCGATCCCGATGGAGCGCGATGGTCTCCGCTGATGGACCGATCAGCGTGAGCCCGGCGATCTCGGCGCGTCGCGGGAGCTCGAGGCTCTCGTCGAAGATGCCGTAGCCCGGATGGATCGCCTGGCAGCCCGTCGCGAGCGCGGTGGCGACCACGAGCTCGGCGCTCGCGTAGCCCTCTGCCGGGCCGATGGCCGCGACCTCGTCGCACGCCTGCACGTGGACGGACTCCTCTTCGCCGTCCGCGCACATCGCGACGGTGTCCGCGCCGATGCGGCGACACGTGCGAGCAACGCGCGCAGCGATCTCGCCGCGGTTGGCCACCAGGATCTTCTCGAACATCATTCCGCTCCGGCCGAAAGGACGGCTACCATACTCCGGATCGATCAATCGGCTCGCGGAGCCGAGCGACGCCGAGCGAGAGAACATGCCCGTACACGTCGAGCGGCGAGGCGCGCCCGCGAGCCGGTTGCCGCCTTCCCAGGTTCGTAGGCAGGGCGAAGCGATGCTCGTCGCGCTCGAGCTCACCCGGTCGGAGCTGTCCATCTCGCTCGTCGACGACGAGACCATCCATGCGCTGAACCGGGACTATCGCCACAAGGACCGGCCGACGGACGTGCTCGCATTCGCGATGCGCGAGGGGCCCTACGCCGAGCACGCAGGGGCCCTGCTCGGGGACGTGGTGATCTCGCTCGACACCGCGGCCCGTCAGGCGCGCGCCCACGCCCGGCCTCTCGACGCGGAAGTGCTGATGCTGCTCGCCCACGGCCTGCTCCACCTCCTCGGCTTCGATCACCGGAGTCGAACGGAGGAGCGGCGGATGGCCGCGCGCACGGACGCGCTGATCGCGGCCGCGATCGCGGCGACCACGAAGCGAAAGATCGCGAAACAAGACCCCAAAAAGCGCTGAATTCGCGCCCGCCGGCCCGGATCTGCCTATTTTTGAGGGGCGAACGACAAATTGCTCTTTACACGCCGAAAAACGCGTGGCAACGATCGCGGAGATCGCACGGAGCCCCAGAAACAAGGGGGTTCCGGAGGTCGGCGGAGACCCGGGAGCCTCGATTCCGGGAAATCGACGCCGGCTTCATTCGCGCGAGCTGCGTTCACCCGGGGGTCGGTCGGGCGGTGCGGAGCTGCGTCGCGAGGGGCGAGGTGTGCCCTGGCGTTCGGAGCGATCCGGCCTTCGGGCCGCGGTGGGGAAGTCGAAACGGCCGACGAGACGCAACACGGAGACGGAGGAATAGATGAGCGAAGGCAAGCGGATGACGAAGGCGCAGATCATCGGTGAGATCGCCGAGAAGACCGGCCTCAGCAAGAAGCAGGTCGGCGAGACGTTCGAGGCCCTGTCCGGCCTCATCAAGCGGGAGCTCGGCAAGCGCGGCCCGAAGGAGTTCGTGATCCCGGACCTCCTCAAGATGAAGGTCAAGGAGATCGCCGCCCGCAAGGCAGAGACGCGCAAGAACCCGTTCACGGGCCAGGACAAGCAGTACCCGGCGAAGCCGGCGTCCCGGAAGGTGAAGGCGACGGCGCTGAAGAAGCTGAAGGATCTCATCAACTGAAGGCGTGACCAGAAACTGGTCTCGCCTTCTCGCGCAGCGCTACGAGGGGGTGGCTCCATCCCGATTCACTCGGGATGGAGAGGGCCGCGTATGGGCCCCGATGAGAAGGCGAAGTGCCGGACCGATATTTTCGGTCGGGCACTGAGATCACTGGAAGAGTGCTCGCGGGAGCGGACGTGGGGCAAACGCCTCGCGTCCGTTTCTCGTTTGGTCTCTAGCCCGGCGGTAGATCCCGAGGCGTCGGTGTGATGACCGGTGGAGGCGGAGGCGGAGGGGGAGGCGGTCGCCGCAGCATGTCGCGCAGGAAGCCGAGGATTCGCCGCAGCTGCGTGAAGCGCAGCGAGGTCGTGGCGAGGAGGCGCGTCTCGTCGACCTCGAGCTCCAGGCTTCGCAGGGGCCCATCGAGATCGAGGAACGAGACCATGAGGTTCGCCGCGGCCCGTCTGCGTAGCTCGTCGAGGCAGACGCGCGCGCTCTCCGCGTCTTCGGGCGTCGCGAACTGAGCGCTCCCGTGCAGGCCCACCTCGCCCTCGCCCTGGGTCATCGCCAGGCGGGCGCGCGACGGCACGACGCACGGCGAGCGGCGCACGAACGACGCGACCCCTTCGACCTCGAGCGAGAGCGCCTCGCCGTCGGCGAGCGAGAGCAGCGCATCGGCTGCGTTCTCTTCCCCGTCGCGAACACGGGCCGCTGCGATGGCGAGCACTCGGTGAAGGTCGCCCGGACGACTGAGGACGAAGTGCGTCGAGTCGAGGATGGCGACGCGGCGCTCGGCGAGGTCGGGACCGTGCCAGTCCGCGATCGCTATCCCGTCCTCCTCGGTCCACTCGAGCGACATGCCGGAGGTGTTCATGCGCTCGGCGACCTCGCGTGGTGGCGGAGCGCCCTCGGCGAGCCTTCCCGCGACGACGATGTGGCTGCGCTGAAAGTCCGGCGTCGCGATCAGCACGCGAGAGAGATCACGCACCGGCTCGACGCCGGAGCCTCCGAGGACCGCGTCCCAGTCCGGGATCACCTCGATGAGCCGCTCGACGTCCACGCGCAGCTCCGAGCCGCGGATGCGATCCATGTCGATGCGCAGCGCGACCTGAGAGCCGGCCGGGAGGAACGCGACCGGTGAGGTGGAGTCGCCCTCGCCGCTCGGGACGGGGACGCCAGCGTCCGTCCCGGCGTCACGCCGACGCCGTCGACCCGAGTCCGAGCCGCCGCCATCGTGCGGGACGCCGCCGTCCAGCCCTGCACCGGGGCCCTCGCCCTCCCCCGTCCCGGTCACGTCCTCGGGCGGCGGCGCCACTGCCTCGGCCGGGGGCGGCTCGATCTCGGTCGCCTCGCTGAGCCCGAGCTCGACCTCGACCGGGATCTGGAATTCGAACCCGGTCTCTGGCGCCGTGTTCAGGGCCAGAACGGCCAGCAAGAACGCGACATGAGCGCCGATCGACGCCAGCGTCGCGAGCGTCAGCCGTCGAGCCCAGAGAGCGCTCACGCAGGGCTCCGCTTGACCCGAGGAGCCTCGCGTGAAAATTCGGTCGCCCTGCGATGAAGTCCCTCAGCCGTACCCGCCGCGCGCTCACTCTCGCGCTCCTCTCGCTCACCGCCGCGACGATCACGTTCGCGTGCGGCGGCAGCGAGGAGCAGAGCGAGCCGGCGGCGGTCGACGCGGCCGTCGAGCCGCACGACGCGGGGGTCGACACGGGCCCGCCGCCGGACGCGGGCCCCCCTCGTCGGATCTTCGCGAAGCGGTTCGTGGTGAAGGTGCACGCGAGGCCAGATCGAGAGTCGGAGCGGCTCGGCTATCTTCGGGCCGGCGCGGTGCTCCAGGCAACGACCGCAGCGCCCCTCGGCACGGAGGGCTGTTCCGAGGGCTGGTTCGAGCTTACGACGGGCGGCTACGTCTGCAACGGACGTGACGTGGTCGCGTTCGACGGCCGGCGCCTCCCCTCGCGTCCTCCCACGCAGCCGGACTACGAGGCCCCGCTTCCCTACCGGTTCGGCCGGACGCGCCGCGACGACGTCCCGATGTACCGGCGGCTGCCGAACGACGAGGAGGCCGCGCAGTACGAGGGCTATCGCATCCCTGGGACCGAGCCGCCGCCAGGGCCCGAGGGAGACGCGGCCTCGCCCGCACCCGAGGCAGAGCCTGCGCCGATCGTCGAAGCGGAGATCATGCCCGCGTCGGGAGCGGCGGCGACCAGCGCGGAGGAAGGCGAGGACGGCGAGGACGCCGAAGTCGATCCGGAGGACGTCGTTCCCACGCTCGCGTCGCTGCAGGGGGAGCGCGGAGGCGTCGTGATGAGGCGCATGGTGCGCGGCTTCATCGTGAGCCTCGATCGCGACCTGCGTACGGGCCCGCGGCGCTACTGGCGCTCGCTCTCGAACGGGATCATCCCGTACTTCTCGCTCGGGATGGTCGAGGGCTCGTCGTTCCACGGCGAGGTGCTCGCCCCGCCGGCGATCCTCGCTGCTGCGGAGCCTCCGCCCGACGAGGCGACCGAGCCGCCCGCGCAAGGGCAGGTGCTCGACGGTCCGATGACGCTGCCGATCGGCTTCGTCACGTCCTCGAAGACGACGCTCTACTCGCGCGGGCGTGACGGTCGTCCGCGCCGCGGTCGACGCCCCGGCTATCACCACGTCTTCCGCATCGCTTCCGAAGAGACCGTGCGCGACGCGACCTACGTGGTCGCCTCGGACGCCGAGATGTACCGGACCGAGGACGTCACGATCATCCGCGCGGCCACCGCGCGCCCGCCGGAGGTCGGCGAGACCGAGACCTGGATCGACGTCGACCTCAGCCAGCAGACGCTCGTCGCGTACGAGGGGCTCCATCCCGTCTTCGCCACGCTCATCGCGAGCGGACGCATCCGCGATCCGGACGACCCGCTCCAGACACACGACACGCCGACCGGCATCTGGCGCATCGGAAGCAAGTACGTGACGCACACGATGGACGGCGACCATGCCGTCGATGGGCCCTACTCCATCGAGGACGTGCCCTACGTCATGTATTTCTACCTGGCGTTCGCGCTGCACTCCGCGTTCTGGCACGACGGCTTCGGACGCCCGCGCAGCCATGGCTGCGTGAACATGGCGCCGAACGACGCGCGCTGGATCTTCGGATGGGCGCACCCCCACCTCCCCTCAGGCTGGCACTCGGTCTTTCCGACGGAGGCCGAGCCGGGCACGTGGGTCTTCGTCCACGGCACGACGCCCGAGGGCTGAAGGTCTGACCAAATACTTTGGTCAGATCCCTTCGACTGAGAGAAATTCCCAGCGCTTCACGCTGTGCCTAGCGCGCGCCCTCAGCGTGCACGCAGGGCGCGCAGCAGCGCACGTCCGCCCGCGCCCGCCTCAGCGGCGGCGGCATCCTGCACGGGCGGCCCGAGACGCGCGAACGCGGCGCGCTCGGCCGGCGTCGGCTCGTACACCTCGAGACCCGCGCGACGCAGGTTCGCGATGAGGATCGGGTCCATCCGGCGGACCTGTGCCCTACCGTCCGTCGTGATCTCCGCTGGGATGCCGTCGAGGACGGCCCTGAGATCCGCCGGGAGCGCGTCGTACCAGGTCTGCGACCAGACCACGATCCCGGGCTGGTAGCTGTGCTGGCTGAGCGTCAGGTGGTGTGCTGCCTGGTACCAGGAGGTCGCGAACGCAAACAACGGCGTGTTGTCGAATCCGTCGACCGCGCCGGTCTGCAAGCTCGTGAGCACGTTCGTGACGTCGATCGGCACCGGCGTCGCGCCATACGCGCGGTAGGTCGCGAGGTGGACGCTCGACTCTTGCGATCGCATCCGGAGCCCAGCCAGGTCGGCGGGCGTCCGGATCTGACGCTCGACCGTGAACCACGACCGGAAGCCGTTCTCGGCCCAGAGTCCGAACTGAAAGCCGTGCGAGTGGAGCGCCGTCCGCACGAGCGGAAGCCCCGCGCCGTCGAGCGCCGTGTCGGCCTGGGCCGCCGTGTCGAAGAGATAGGGCGACTCGATCACGTTGAGCTCGGGGACCAGCGAGCCGAGCGCCGCGGTCGATCCCGCGAAGCACTCCAGCGTCCCCTGCGAGACGCGACGTACCAGCGCCTTCTCGCCGCCGAGCGACCCGCCCATGAACATCCGAACCTTGATGCGGCCGGCGCTCGCGGTCTCGATGTGCGCTTTGAGGCTGCGAAGCTGCTTCTCCCAGGGAGTCCCTTCGGGCGCGACGGTGGCGATGCGCAGCTGCACCGCCTCCTGCGCCTGTACCGGGACGTCGGGCGATGTCGCCACGAGCAGCGCGCTCGTCAGCGCCGACAGGCCGACCAGGAACAGGAGCTTCTGAGCGTGACGTCTGGAAGCAGCAGAGAGCATCGTGGACCCCGATCGGTTCGCGTGGGTGGTTCGGGCTCGAGCCGGCGTAGACGGATCGCCTTCCCGGCCTATTCGAACACGGATGGGCTCGAGCGAGGGGCTATTCGAAGAGCTCGTCGATGCGCGCCATGGCGTCGCGCGCCTTGTGCTGCTCGGCGAGGTTCTCCGGAGCGACCTCGGGGATCGCGTTCGGATCGCCGTCGATCACGCCCTGCAGCTCGGTCTGATAGAGCGCTCGATCCTGCGCCTTCGTCGCGTACTCGACGGCAAAGAGGACGTGCGTACCGAAGTAGCCCGGGGCCTGCGAGATGGCGTACTCGAAGTGCTCGCGCGAGCGTGCGATGTCTCCGCCCGCGTAGGTCGGCGCCACGGAGTAGAACGCGCCGAAGTAGCGGTCCGGGCCAGCGTAGAAGTAGGCCCGATCGAGCTCGAGGCAGCGGGTCATCACCGCGCGGATCTCGTCCTTGTAGGCGAGCAGGGTCGCGAAGCCGTCGCGACGCGCCCACTTGCCGAGCGCAGCGCTGCGCCAGTAGAGCGCGGGCACGCTCGTCGCATCGAGGATGCTGAGCGCTTCGGTGATGGACGTGCGCTGCACCTCGGCGGTGAACGCGGGGCTCTGCTCCGTCAGCGAGCGCTCCGCGGACGTCACGGCCGTCTGGTACATCGCCGTCGTCTCCGTCTCGAGCGCAGGGTCGAACGCCATGTGCCCATCCGCGAGGAAGTACTGGGCCCGCGCGAGACGGTGCCAGAGCACCCAGTCCCCGGGGACCGCCTCGAGGGCCTGCGTCCAGGCGTCGATCGCCGCGCGGAGGTGCTGCTCGTCGGCGCGCTGCTCCCACTCGGCGTCGCCCTGCGCGACGAGCTCGTCGTGGTGGGACTGTCCTTCGGCCGTCACCGTCGTGGTCGTCGTCGTGCCTTGCTCCCAGGCCGCGGTCCGCCCTCCGCCGCAACCGGCGGCTGGAACGAGCGTGGCAGTCGCGAGAGCGACCCCGAATGCGATGCGGCGAATCTCGGAGACTCGTTCACGGGTGACTGTGCCGACCATGTGTTCCTCCACTCGGGTGCGACCGCCCGCGTAACATCGCGCGCCGGGAGGTGTCAACGAGGGTCCACAGCGCGCCTTTCACGAGGGTTGAGGTGAGGGCGTCCTTCCGGTACGGTCGGCGCGTCGATGACCCGCGTGCGCCTGACCCACGAGTCGATCCGTGAGATCCTCGAAGAGGGCGGGTGGCCATGCCACCGCATCGCCGAGGACACGTACAAGAGCTTGTTCCACGGGCACAAGGGCAGCTTCCCGTTCCACATCCGGATCGATCCTGCCGGCTTCGTGATCTTCGCGATCGTCCCGTTCGTGAAGTCGCCGCAAGAGGATCTGGAGCGCGCCGGCAAGCTCTACACGCGGCTGCTCGAGCTGAACCACCAGCTCCTGATGGCGAAGTTCTCCATCGACGACGATCTCGACGTCGTCCTCTCGGTCGAGTACCCGTCTGCCGAGATCGATCGGAGCGAGTTCGACGACGCTCTCGACGTCCTCTCGTACTACGCCGATCGCCACTACGTAGAGCTCCGAGCGCTCGTCGCGTGAGCGTGTTTGTGCCGCCATGAACCTCGTCTCACGTCTCGTCCGCGCGCTCTGGGTGTTCGGGGTGATCTTCTTCGGCTACGTGAGCCAGCTGGGGCTCGCGTCGTTGCTCGGCAGCTGG
>JBBSAT010000226.1:0-12987 GCA_038252025.1 Polyangiales bacterium
CTTCAGGCGAATCGCGCCGTCGAGCATCGAGAACTCGGAGTGGACGTGGAGGTGAACGATCTCGGCCATCGGGCCGGCGAGCGTACCGGATCGAGGAGGCGTGAGCCGGGTCAGAAGCTCCGCGCTCGGCGAGCGGGCCGCGTTCAGGCTCTCTGGCGCGCCGCGACGGGCACCAGCGCCGCCATTCCTCCGAGGACGACGCCGATCAGGGACAGCATGGCGAGCGACGGAAGCGCGAGAATGCCAAGCCCGCCCGCTGCGAGCGCGGCGAGGAACAGTGCGCCGAACGCGATCAGCGCCCGACGCAGCAGCGCCTCGAGGCTCTGCCTCGCGTGGTCGACCTCGGGCGCGCTCGCCCATCGCGGACTCAGGCTGCGGGTGAGCGCCGTCAGCGCGCCTCCGGCCCCGGCGAGGGCGCCGACGATCGCGAGGGCCAGCGCGAGCTCCTGGTGCGGGCCACCGCCTTCGCTGGCGAGCGTGAGAGGCGCGGTCAGCGCGAGGGTGCCCGCGGCGGCGGAGGCGAGCGTGGCGACGAAGGCCGCGGCGATCGCGCGAGGTCGGGCTCTCCGTGCGTGCACCTCGATCTGGCCTGCGCGCGCGACGGCGCCGTTCGACAGGACCATCGTATCGGCGGAGCGTCCCGCACGCCGACGCAGCGCGGTCTCGTCCATGCTCGGCTCGTTCGAGATCTCGCCCAGCATCGCTTCGAGCGAGAGGGCGCTCGACGGGCGCTCGTCGGGCTCGCGTGCCATCGCGCGCTGGATGATCGTCTCGACGGCGATCGGGATGTCGGGCTGGATCGCGCGCGGACGTCGAGGCGCGTCGCTGAGCAGCTGCGCGAGCGTCGCGGCCGCGTCCCGCTCGTCGTAGGGCATGCGTCCCGTGAGCGCGCGATAGAGGACGGCACCGACCGCGTACACGTCGCTGGCGACCCCGACCTTGCTGCTCCCGCGCGCCTGCTCGGGCGCCATGTACGCTGGCGTGCCGAGCACGACGCCGGTGCGCGTGACGTCGCTCTCGCCGCCGAGCTTCGCGACCCCGAAGTCGAGGATCTTCACCGCGAGCGTGCCGTCCGCCGTCGCCGTCAAGAACAGGTTCGACGGCTTGAGATCGCGGTGGATGACGTTCATCGCGTGCGCCGCAGACAATCCCCGGCAGACCTGGCGAGCGATCTCGATCGCCTCGCGCACGGGCAAGCGAGCGCATCGCTCGAGCCGCGCCTGGAGGTCCTCTCCTTCGAGCAGCGTCGTCACGATCGCCGTTCGCGCGTCCGGCGTCCGAAGCACGTCGACGACGTCGAGCACGTGGTCGCTGCGGATGCGCGCGAGCGCCTGCGCCTCCCGCTCGAAGCGGCGCACGGCGTCCGGCTTGTCCGCGTGCGACTCGTGGAGGACCTTGACCGCGAAGCGACGTCCGAGACGTGCGTGCTCCGCCTCGTAGAGACGCCCCATCCCGCCTTTGCCGAGCACCCGGACGAGCCGGTACGTGCCAGCGAGAACGACACCGATCAGCGGATCGTCGTGCAGCTTCGCGACGCCGAGCGGCGTCGCATCGTGCGGGCAGACCGCGAACTCGGACGGGAACTCGTGACCGCAGGTCGTGCAGCGTCTCGTCTTCGGCGTCAGCGCGACGACGGACCACGCGCGCGGTCGCTCCCTCGTCGACCGAGCGCGCGCAGGCTCGTCGATGACGGTGCGATCCGACTCTGGCGCCGGGTCGTCGTTCTCGAGCTGGGCGAGCGCTGTCACCGCAAAATCCTAGGTCGGCAGCGCTCCGAGGTCAGGAAAACGGCGAGCCGGGGTAGGCTGCCCGTGCATGACGCGAGGATCGTTCGCAGTCGCCGCGCGTCTGAGGTCCATTCCGCGATGAGCCGCACCACCCCACGCACGGCCGCACAAGTCGCCCTTCTGCTTGCCGTCGGGCTCCTCGTCGCCTGCGGCGGTCCTCCCGCGAGGGCGAGGCGAGAGACACGCTCGGGCGGTGACTCCGTCGACATGGAGAGCGAGGCGCCCGCGAGCGACGCGGCCTCGCCCGACGTAGCGCCCGTCGTCCAGGTGATGGCCACCGAATCGACGACCGCGAGCGGCTCGGCCGCCGGTGCGGCGTACGTCGATCCGCCCAACCTCACCGTCCCGCCTCCGCGCGAACGCTCGCCGCTTGCACTGATCGGCTACGCGCTCGTTCCCGATCGAGCGACGCACGTCCTGCTCGCGACGCTCGAGCTGCCTCCCGGTGAGCGCTTCGTGCCGCCCGTTTCGTCGTGCCAGGACGTGCTGGTCTATCTCGCGGACGGATGCCTCGACGCGTCGGGCACGGGGATCGGCAGCGTGGACGCGCCCGCCACGCTCTACCCAGGCGATGCGGTGCGCTTCGGCCCGGAGGGCGACGGGCTCGTCGTGAACTCCAGCGCCGAGACGGTTCGCACCATCGTCGCCATCGCTCGCCAGGAGGACGCCGGTCCAGCCCGCACGGCGCCCGAAGAACGCTCCGATCGCCTCCAGTGCGCCGTCGATCGGTCCCGCGATCCCCTCGTCGCGCCGCTCAGGCTCGCGTCCTACGAGACCACCGCGCCCATCCACCTGGGCGCCACCGGCCTCGACGTCCGGATCCTCCTCGATGCCGACGCCGCGGGCGCAGAGCACGCCGGCCTCGCCGTCTTGACCGGCTCACCGGACGCGCGCGTCCTCGAGCACGTCCACGATGCGGCGGCCGAGGTGCTCTACGTCGAGGACGGCGACGGCACGATGCGGATCGGCGAGAGGACCGTCGACGTTCGTCCTGGCGTCAGCGTCTACGTCCCCGCCGGCACGCCCCACTCGTTCGAGCCGACGGGGCGAAGGCCTCTACGTGTCCTGCAGTTCTACGCACCGAGCGGGCCCGAGCAGCGCTTTCGAGGCACCGGTCCCTGAGTCGCTCCTTGCTCCCCCGCCGCTCCCACCGTAGGAAGGGGCCGCCCTTCGGGAGCCCGCATGCGTTTCGTCGATGAAGTCACGGTTGAGGTACGCGGCGGCGACGGAGGCAATGGTGCGGTCGCGTTCCGACGCGAGAAGTACACGCCGCTCGGCGGACCGTCGGGCGGCGACGGCGGTGACGGCGGTGACATCATCCTGCGCGCGGACGACCGCGTCGCGACGCTGCTCGACTTCCGCTACCGGCATCGGATCGTGGCGAAGCCCGGCGAGCCCGGGCGCGGGAAGGACTGCTACGGCAAGGGCGGTGACGACCTCGTCGTCCGCGTGCCCGTCGGCACGCAGGTCTTCGACCAGTTCACCAACGAGCTGCTCTTCGACCTCGCCGAGAAGGGCGACGAGCGCATCATCGTGGAGGGCGGACGGGGAGGGCGCGGCAACATCCACTTCACGACGCCCGAAGATCGCGCGCCACGCCGCGCCGAGAAGGGCGCCCCGGGCGAGGTCCGGAACCTACGTCTCGAGCTGAAGCTGATGGCCGACGTCGGTCTGCTCGGGTACCCGAACGTCGGCAAGAGCACCCTGGTCGCGACGGTCTCTCGCGCACGGCCGAAGGTCGCCGACTACCCGTTCACGACCCTCGTTCCGAGCCTCGGGGTCGTGTCCCTCGGCGACGAGCGCTCGTTCGTCATGGCCGACATCCCGGGCCTCATCGAGGGCGCCGCCGAAGGGGCGGGGCTCGGGCATCGCTTCCTGAAGCACGTCGAGCGAACGCGCGTGCTCGTCCACATCGTCACGCTCGATCCGGATCCCGATCGCGCGCCGCTCGCGGACTACGACGTGCTGATGCGTGAGCTCGAGCGCTTCGACCCGGAGCTCGCGGCGCGCCCGATGCTGGTCGCCGTCAGCAAGCTCGATCTCCCCGACGTGAAGAAGCGGCTCCCGACCATCCGACGCGGCATGAAGAAGCGCGGCCACGACACGGTGCACGCGTTCTCGTCTGCCACGCGCGAAGGTCTCGACGACCTCCTCCTCGCGATCGAGCGCCTCGTGCTCGCGAACCCCGACCGGCCCGCGCCCCGCGCCGTTCCGCTCGGGCGCGGTGGCGAGAGCCCATTGGAGGAGGAAGCGACGCTGTCGCTCGAGTACGTGGAGTGAGCGAGATCCCGGAGGCGGTCCTCGAGGCGTTCGCGCTCGAAGGGGCGTCGATCGAGCCGATCGAGGTCGGGCTGATCAATCGAACGTTCGAGATCAGCGAGCACGGGACGCCCCGCTTCGTCCTCCAGCGCCTGCATCGGATCTTCGGCGGGAGCGTCTGTCTCGATCTGGAGGCGATCGCGACGCACGTCGCGGCCAAGGGGCTCGAGACCCCGCACCTGGTTCACACGCGCGACGGCCGTCCGTTCGTCGACTCGGGCGATGGGCCGTGGCGCCTCCTGACGTTCGTTCCGGGCCGGACGCTGGTCGCGATCAGAGATCCGCGTCAGGCGTACGAGGCCGCGAGGTTGGCCGCGCGCTTCCACACCGCGCTCGCCGACCTCGAGCACACGTTCCACTTCACGCGGGCGGGCGTGCACGACACCGCGGCGCATCTCGAGCGGCTCGACACCTTGCTGGCGGAGGGTGTCGACCACGTCGATCACGCGCTGAACGCACCCATCGCCGAGGCGATCCTCGCCCACGCGCGGAGCCTGCCGCCCCTTCCGGCCGCCCCGAAGCGGATCGTGCACGGCGATCTGAAGATCTCGAACGTGCGCTTCGACGACAGCCTCACCGAGGCGGTCGCGCTGCTCGATCTCGACACGCTGGCGCACGGGACGCTCGCGTTCGAGCTCGGCGACGCGCTCCGGAGCTGGACCAACAAGGGCGGCGAGAGCGAGGCGGACGCGCGTCCCGACGAGGCGATCTTCCGCGCCGCGATCGAGGGCTACGCGAGCGTCGGCCAGCACATCGATCGCGCGGAGAGGGAAGGGATCGTCCCTGGTTTCGAGACGATCGCGACGGAGCTCGCCGCGCGCTTCGCGGTCGACGCCTGGGAGGACAGCTACTTCGGCTGGGACGCGTCGCGCCATCCGTCGCGCCGCGCGCACGATCGGGTCCGAGCGATCTCGCAGCTCGCGCTCGCACGAGCGGTCCGCAGAGATCGCGCCCTCTGGGAGTCCATCGTGGACGACGCTTTCGCAGGCCCCGCTCAGAACGCTTCGTCGAAGTAGTCGATCTTCACCGGCGGGCCGAGCACGACCGACGCCACGTCGAAGCGGACGCTGACGTTTCCGAGCATCGCGCTCGCGAGGAACGCACGCGCCGCGCGCCGGATCCGCTCGATCTTCGCACGGTCCACGCTCTGCCAGGGCGCCGCGATCCGGTCGTGCGTACGGGCGCGTACCTCGCAGAACACCACGAGCGAGCCCCGTCGCGCGATCACGTCGAGCTCGAGGCGGCCGACCCGAACGTTGCGCCCGACGATCTCGAAGCCCTCGTCGACGAGCCTCGCGGCGACCAGCTCCTCCGCACGATCGCCCGTCGCCTTCGTCGTCGGTCCCACCTGCCGTCTCCGGTCCGTCGCCTAGAAACGAGAGCGCTGAGAAACGAAAGAGGCCCGAGCTCGTTGGAGCGCGGGCCTCTTTGGCTAGCGTGACCTACAGGCCACGAAGCCGGTCAGATGCAGTGGCGGGTCGCCGGGTCGCAGATGCCGCCGACGCCGAGGCACTCCGAGTCGTTCTCGCAGATCGCGGGCGTGCTGTTGATCGCGACCTGGTCGGGCACGCAGTATCCGCCGCCCGGATCGCCGTCGGGCACGCAGCGGTAGCCCTCCGTGCACTGACAGAGCGGAAGCGATGGGTTGCCTCCCGCGCTGCAGCGGCACGAGCAGAAGACCCGCTCGTCGCTGTTCTCGAGCGAGGGCGATCCCAGCACCACGCAGGACAAAGGAGCTCCCGTGCAGCGAGGGCACGCGTCGGAGCCACCGGATGCGCACGCCGCACAGTTAGGCGTGCACTCGGGGTTTGCAGAGAGGTGGAACACCATGCACGTCCGCGTTCGGCACTGCACGGAGCTACTCTCTACGTACACCTCGCGGGCAGAGAACCCGTCAGTCGGGATCGCCTCTGGAGTGCACGGGTCGCCCAGGCCCGCGGGCGCACAGCCCACGGCGGCAAGCGCCAGAAACACCACGGCGGCCCCGAGGGCCACGGTGCGAGCCCCACGGGTCTTCACGGAACCAAGCATTCGCGACTCCTCGCTCGACATGTCGGACTCCCACACGAATCCACCCCTCGACGCGGCTGCGGACGCTACGTCGCACGACACGAAGGTGTCAAGCCAAGACGAGGACGTGGCGCGCGTTCGTCGAGCACCCCTCTTCGGGGAGCAGTTCGCTATTGACAACGGCGCGGCGCCCCAAATATCATCCGCGACCGCAGCCATCTAACCGTCCGATTTTCTTCTGTTTTTTCGTCCTAGAGTTTCGGTGGTGGTCAGAGCGGCGGTGGGTTGGAGCGAGGGCACGACGATGAAGGAACGAGCCTCGATGACGGAGCGAGCCATGACCTGTGACCGAAGCTGGCGCGAAGGGCCGATCGCTGCGCTCTTGACGGTGGTGGGCCTCGCCTCGCTGCTGCTCGGCGCACCTGTGCGTGCGAGCGCGCAGGACATGGTCTTCAGCGTGGACGAGACAGGCGGCACCGCTGCGCCGCCGGAAGAGGGCCCGCCCTCTGAAGCTCTCGCGAACGCGCTGCGCCTGTACCAGCAGGAGCGGTACATGGAGGCGTCGGTGCAGTTCCAGCGCGTGGTCGGCGGTGAGACCGACGACGCGCCGGGCAACGTGCAGAAGGCGCAGTTCTTCCTCGGGAAGTCGCTCTACCACCTGCGCTACTACCAGTCGGCGCTCGCGATCTTCGACGAGATCACGCAGGCCGGCACCGGGCACATCTACTTCGGGCAGACGCTGCAGTGGCTCGCCCAGCTCGCCTCGCAGCTCCCGGAGCCCGCCGGCATCATCGAGAAGATCGGCCGCTACCCGGTCGAGGATCTCGAGCAGTTCAACACGACCGAGAGCACGGACCTCTACAACCAGCTCCTCTACCTGATGGGCCGCTATCGCTACGGCCAGGGCGAGTTCGAAGGAGCGATCGAGCTCTTCGGCCGCGTCGCGCAGGACTCGCGTTACTTCGTGAACGCGCGCTTCTTCGAGGGCATCTCGCACGTCCGGCTTCGCCGCGCGCAGCCCGCCGTCACCGCGTTCCGCTCGATCATCGAGGCGATCGACGCTGGAGCGCAGGGCGTCGACGACACGACGCGTATGCGCGACCTCGCGTGGATCTCGCTCGCGCGCGTCTACTACGCCGCCGCCAACCGCACGGACGCGGAGAGCGGCGAGCGCGAGGTCGACGGCCGTCTCCTCGGCAACGCCGTCGAGGCGTGGAACCGCGTGGGTCAGAACAGTGAGTACTGGCTCGACGCGCTCTTCGAAGAGAGCTGGGCCTTCTTCCTCGCGGACGAGTACGCGCGCTCGATGGGCAACATCCACACGCTCTTCTCGCCGTACTTCGACGACGCGTACTACCCGGAGGCGCTCGTCCTCAAGGCCGTCGTCTTCTTCTCGGCCTGCCAGATCGACAACGCGCTCGCGATGATCGCGCAGTTCCACGAGCGCTACGATCCAGTTCAGCAGGAGCTGACGGCGACGCTCGGGCAGTTCGAGGAGAACCAGCAGTTCTTCGACTTCCTGCTTCGCGTCCGAAACGGCGAAGCCGATCTCTCGCCGCGGATCCGTGGCGTCGTCTCGACCGCGCTCTCGGACCGCACCGTGCTGCGCCACCTCGAGTACGTGCGTCTCCTCGAGGAAGAGGAAGCGCGCCTCGAGGACTCGCCCGCCGAGTTCAAGAACTCGCCGCTCGGCGCGCGCATCCTTCAGGACATCTTCGTCGCGAAGAGCTTCGCGATCGACCAGACGGGCGACCTCGCCCGCGGCCGCTACAACCGCCTCATCGACGATCTGAACGAGCTCCTCAACCAGGTCGACACCGTCGAGCTCGAGATCGCGACCTATCGCCGCGGTGGCCTCTCCGCCGAGCTTCAGCAGCAGCAGACCGAGCTGCAGCAGTCCGGCGGCCTCGAGGTTCACGTGGACGAAGAGCACCAGATGTGGCCGTTCGACGGCGAGTACTGGCGCGACGAGCTTGGCTTCTACCGTCAGCAGGTGACTTCGCGCTGCGGGCGATAGAGACGAGGGCGGCCCACCGAGGCCGCCCTTCCTACGTCTGGCGTGTCATGCGCCGGGCGCGCGAGGACGCCCGGAGCACCCAAAGGCGGGCAGCTTCGGGGTTCCCTCCTTGGCGAAGCGGTTTTCCTTCTCCTCTCTTGTCAGTGTTTCCAGCCGCACCCGTTCGTCAGTCTGTTCGGTGCGCCCCAGCTCGAACCTGTTGAGTTTTTTGTTTCAGCGCCGGCGACCAAGCGGTCGTGCCCGCGCGAAGGTGGTCACGATGGGTCATCGCCGAATTGCCACGCTGGTCGTCACTTCACTGATTGCGGGAGGCCTCCCGTTCTTGGTCGGAGCGCAGGAAACGGGAGCGGGCGCGATGTGCGTCTCGGCCAGCGCGCGCGAGACAGTCGAAGCGTGCCCCTCGGGTGCGCCGCCTCCGTCCTCGCGAGCGGGGGCGCATCCTTCCACGACGGCCGCGTCCCACCTCACGGAGACGAAGCGCCTCGAGACCGAGAAGGCTGCACCGACGACCGGCCCGAGCGTCCAGATCGACATTCGGTCGGAAGCGCTCCAGCACAGCGTCGAGGTGCGAGCCCTCGATCTCCTGCAGCAGGAGGTCACGACGACCGAGCGCATCGTCGACCGTATGCGAGGCGGCGACCCGCGCGGCGCCGACTACCTCCTTCGTCTCGCCGAGACGTACTTCGAGCTTCAGACCTATTGGAGCACGCGCGCCCGGAGCCTCGATCAGCCGCTCTACGACGCACAGCAGGCCGGCCAGGCCGACCGCGTCGCGCAGGTCGAGCGCCAGCAGCACGAAGCCGAGCAGCACCTCACCGAGGCACGCGAGGCCGCGATCCGCACGTATGCGCGCCTGGTTCAGGACTATCCGAACTACTCGCGCATGGACGAGGTCCTCTTCTCGCTCGCCTTCGGCCTCGAGGAGATGCAGCAGTTCGACCGCGCGCGTCAGGTGTACATGCGCCTGATCAAGGCGTTCCCCGAGAGCCACTTCATCCCGCACGCCTGGCTGTCCTTCGCCGAGTACTACTTCGGCGACGGGGACATGACCGCAGCGCGGCAGTTCTACTCGAAGGTGCTCGAGTACCCGTACGAGACGCCCAACCCGGTCTACGGCTACGCCCTCTACAAACAGGCCTGGGTTCTCTACAACCTCGAGGACTTCCGCGGAGCGCTGACGCAGTTCGTGTCCGTGCTCGAGTTCACCACCGCGCATCCCGACTCGCGTGATGCCGAGAACATGGCGCGGCAGTCACGGCGAGAGCTCGTCTTGCCTTACTCTCGAGTCGGAAGACCTGCGCAAGCGCTCGAATTCTTCAGACGATACGCGGCCAACGAAGACCAAGCGTACGAGATGCTGGAGAGCTTGGCCGAGCTCTATTACGACACAGGCCAGTGGCCCGAGACCATACAGGTCTACCACCGGCTCATGTCCGAGAGAACAGGCTCCGATCGACTCTGCTACTGGCAGAGCCGCGTGACGAACGCGATCATCTCGTCGAGGCCCAAACCAGAGCAAGTCACCGAGATACAACGCCTCGTGGACGTGATGGACGCGTTCGCGGGGCAGAGCCACCCACAAGAATCTCAAGCGGAGTGTCGTCAGGTGACGGCCACCGTTCTCGTGGAGCTCGCCACCGCCTGGCACCGAGAGGCCATCGGCACGGAGCAGCAGCCGGGTACGAACGACCGGACGACGATGAACCTCGCCGGTCAGCTGTACCGGATGATCGTCGAGAAGTTCCCGGACATGGAGAGCATGCAGTTCCCCGAGATCGATCGGCGGGACTGGCCCACTCTCTATCGCGTCTCCTACTTCTACGCCGAGCTCCTCTGGCGCATGGAGAACTGGGGCGAGTGCGGGCCGGCCTTCGATCGCGTCGTCGAGCTCAACCCTGCGGGCGAGTTCACCTCCGACGCCGCCTACGCGGCGGTGCTCTGTTACAACAACTTGTACCAGCAGAACTACGCCGCATCAGAGCGCGAGCGCAGCTCGACGGCGACCACGGCGACGCCCCGGCGCGGACGACGCGGGAGGCGCGGAGCTCCGGAGCCGGAAGCCGCACCGGCAGGACCGCCGCCGCCGCGCGACTTCACGCCCATGGAGACGGGCATGATCGCCGCCTTCCAGCGCTTCGTCTGTTACGTCTCGGACTCGGACGAGCTGCCGACGGTCAAGTATCGACGCGCCCGCATCTTCTACGAGTCGAACCACTACGAGGAAGCCGCGGTTCTCTTCCGCGACATCGCCATCAACCACTCGACGAACGAGCTCGGAGAGTTCGCGGCGAACCTCTATCTCGACTCGCTGAACTCGATCTACACGCGAGATCATCGCAGCTCGTGCGTCGACGAGATCAGCACGAACATCGAGCCGCTCGCCGCGCTCTACTGCAACACCCCGGCAGCCCACGACACACACGCCGAGCTCTGTCAGGTGCTCGACGATCTTCGCTGCGGCGTCCTGCGTCTACAGGCCGAGGCGATGCAGTCGGACCACCGATATCGTGAGGCGGCGACGGCCTACGTGGCCATCGCGCGTGACCATGCCGAGTGTGGCCGCCGTGAAGAGATGCTCTGGAACGGCGCCATCAACTACGAGTCGGCTCGTCTTCTCGGCCGCGCCATCCAGGTTCGTCAGGCGCTCATTCGCAACTTTGGAACGACGGAGCTGGCTCGCCGCGCCATCTATCTCGTGGGCGCGAACTATCACGCCCTCGCGATCTACTCGCAGGCCGCCGACTGGTACGAGCGCTTCGCGCGTGAGTATCCGGGCGAAGACGGTAGCTCGTGTACCGACGAGCAGCGCACGCAGGGCACCTGCGCCATCGCGCACGTCGCGCTCGAGAACGCCGTCTTCTTCCGCCTCGGCCTGGGAGAAGAGGACACCGCCATCGCAGACGCTCAGCTCTACGAGCGCAACTACCGTCGCACCCGGGCCAGAGAGACGTCTCAGGTCATCTTCTCTCTCGGGTCGATCTACGAGCGGCGCCGCGACTGGCCGCACGTCTTCCAGCACTACCGCGACTTCCTCCACGACTACGGTCGGACCGCGTATCCGCACGAGGTCATCCGCGCCAACGTGCAGATGGGTCGCGCCGAGTCGGAGATGGATCGTGCCGATCACGCGGAGCCGTACTTCCGCGCCGCGGTGAGCGCGTGGACGCGTGGCGCGCCCGCTGCCATCGCTGCTGCGGAGGGCTCCGACTCCGACCGCGCGCTCTGGCTGGCGCGCGCCAAAGAGGCGACCAGCGAAGCGCTCTTCTACCTGGCCGACTATCGCTATCGCGAGTTCCGCGCGATCCACTTCCCGCGCTACAGCGGGCCGCGGACGCTCTCGTCGGTCATGCGCTGGTCCACCGAGGACCTCGGACCGTGGCTGCAGCACAAGTTCGAAGCGCTTCACACCGCGGAGACTGCGTACAACCTCATCGCTCCGCTCGAGATCCCGCAGTGGCAGATCGCCAGCGCGGCTCGCGTCGGCGAGATGTACCGCACCATCGTCGACGACGTGCGCTCGGCACCGGTCCCGGAAGAGATCGAGAACGACGACGAGCTCTACGGCATCTACACCGACACCCTCGAGCGCGTGCTGAACGGCTCGACGCCCGGCCCCGACCAGCGCTGGGACACGGAGGACGACATCATCTGCACGGAGCAGTCGCAGGAAGAGTCCTGTTTGCACTCGCCGATCCGTCAGGCGACCGAGCGCTTCCAGTTCTGCCTCACGCTCGCGACGCGCGTTCGATGGTTCAACGAGTTCTCGGCGCAGTGCGAGACCGAGCTGAACACGATCGACCGAGCGCGATACCCGCTCGCTGCCGAGCTCCGCGGCACGGCATCCTTCGTTCAGGACCAGACGGCGCCTCCGGGCGCGGTCGAGCTGCAGCGCGAGGAGGCCGATGAGGACTCCGGCGACAGCGCCGTGACCGGCGGTACCGACGCAACGACCCCGACTCCCCCGACGGGCGGCTGAGGAGACGACCATGAAGAACCAACACATCAAGCCTCTCTCGCTCCTCTTGGTCCTCGGTCTTGCCGGCGTCGGCGCTCCCGGCTGCGGTGGCGGCTCTGGCGGCGGCGGCGGCGGCGGTGGCGACGGGACGACCGGCGACGAGGTCGTCACGGCCTCCGGCACGGCGATCACCCAGGCCGCACAGGATCGCTGGGGCGACGCCCTCCGCGCGTACACCGCGGCGCTGCCCGAAGGGTTCACGCCTGCGGAGTGCACGAGCGTCATCCACGCCTTCGAGGAGGCGAACTCGACGCAGGGCGGTCACTTCACCGAGGCCGTCTACATGATCGGCGTGACCAACGAGCGCTGCGGCAACGCGGATCAGGCGCACGAGTTCTACTCGCGAGCCCTCCAGATGAACGATCACTTCTGTGGCGCGCGCGTCGCGGCGGGCATCGAGCACTACCGTGCCGGCCGCCTCGATCAGGCGCGGGCCGAGTTCGAGCGCTCGGTGCGCGACGACACGCGCTGCACCGAGGGCTACGTCAACCTCGCGATCGTCCAGCGCCGCAACCCGGCGCAGCAGGCGGACGCGCTGAACAACCTCCGCCGCGCGCTCGCGATCGACTCGAACTACCTCCCGGCGTTCAACCAGATGGCGCTCCTCTATCTGGCGCAGGCGGTCCGCCAGTCCGGTGGGCAGGCGACCGTCCAGGGCGGCGTTGCAGCCCAGACGACGGCGTCGGACGCGACGACCGGCCACGCTAGCGAGAGCGCGCGCACCTCGAGCCAGATGCTCGATCTCGCCGAGGTCGTCTGTCGTCAGGCGCAGCTGATCGACGGCAACTACGCGCCCATCTACAACACGTGGGGCCTCATCAACGTCCAGCAGGGGAACA
>JBBSAT010000227.1:0-12914 GCA_038252025.1 Polyangiales bacterium
CCGTGAGCCCGGCGATCCCCGTGGCGAACCCGGTGGATGCGGCAGTGGGCCAGCTGGTTCACTTCTTCGTCACGTTCCGGAGCGGTGCCGCCGAGATCTCCGAGTAATTGCGCTGGCACGGGCCGAACGTTCTCCACGCTTGCCGTAGGCCTCGGTTCCGTGGCTCCATTCTCGATCTCCGGGATCCCGGCGGAGAAAGACCGAGCGATGACTGCCACCGTGACCCTGTTCACCGACCGCCGCGAGTTCGAGGGAACCTGGCGAGCTGCACTCGAACGGCATGGCGTGGCGGTGACGGCGACGTCCCCCGACCGCCTGCCCGACTCGCTCACGCCTGGGTCGACCATCGTGGTCGATGCCAGCGCGGCGCAATACGACGAGGACGAGCTGCTCGCGCACCTCGGGCTCGCGCGCGCCCGGGGTGCCACGCCCGCCGTCGCGCTTCCCTAATCGGGGAGCCTGTCGAGCGTGGACGAGCTCGTCGACGAGCTCTGCGCGGGTCTGGTCACGCGCAGCGACAGCGACGTGTCACGCGTCGTCGCCGCGGTGGCCCGGCGCGCCAGCGCGAACGGGACGCCGCGCTTCGAGTACCTGACCGTCTCGCCACGCGGCGCGGCGCTCCTCGCGATCCTGGCCGACGGGACCGCCACGCTGGTCGAGCGACCGGTCAACGGTTCCGACGACGGTACCGAGGTGACCGGCATCTCGATCGCCGAGAACGCCGAGAGCGCGCGTGTGCAGCTCGCGGCCGGTGGCACCTTCGATCTCGGAGCGCGCGAGGTCTTCTCACGCCTGCAGCGCGAGCGAGAGGTGCTCGGCGCACCGCCGACCATGTCGTCCACGGGGGACATTCTCGCGGATCTGGATGGGCCGCGGCTCGGCGCTCGCGTTCGCGCGCTACGACTGGCCGCAGGGCTGACGCAGGCCGAGCTCGCGCGTCGGACAGGCATCCACCGACCGAACATCGCGCGCGTCGAGGCCGGCCGGCACACGCCCTCGCTCGAGACGCTCGCGAGGCTCGCGGCTGCCATCGGCGTTCCGACCACACGCGTGCTCGCCGGCGACTGACTTGCTCGAGATCGACCCCCTTCGCGACGGGCCGACCCCCGCGGCGGCCGCGACCGTCGTCCTGGTTCGCGACGCAGCCGCCGGGCCCGAGGTGCTGCTGGTGCAGCGGCATCGAGCCACGGCGTTCATGGGCGGGGCGTTCGTGTTTCCTGGCGGGCGAGTGGACCCGGCGGACTCGAGCTCCGCCGTCCTCGCCCGAACGCTCGGGCTCGAGGCCGTGGAAGAACGTCTCGGCGAGCCTGGGCTCGGCCCGATGGCGTCAGCGCTCTTCGTCGCGGCGATCCGGGAGACGCTCGAGGAGGCGGGCATCCTCCTCGGCGGCGCCGAGGCTGGGACCGACGCGATGCGAAGCGCGCTGATCCTTGGGCGCTCGTTCGAGGATGCAGTGGCAGACGCACGGGCGACCTTGGACGCCGGGCGCCTATTTCCTTTCGCCCGCTGGGTCACGCCCGCCGTCGAGCGGAAGCGCTTCGACGCTCGTTTCTTCGTCGCGGTCGTCGGCGAGACGGACGTCGCCACGCACGATGCGCACGAGACCGTGGCTTCGATCTGGGTCACGCCCGAGGCTGCCGTCGCGAAGCACCTGGCCGGGGCGATCGATCTGCCCCCACCGACGCTGCGCACGCTGGAGCTCTTCTCCGGGCAGGCGAGCGCGAGCGCGCTCGTCGAGGTCGCGCGGAGCACCCCGCTGCCGCTCGTCCGCCCGGTGTTCCGCGATCTGGATGGAAGCTGGGTCCTCGCGCTCCCCGGGGATCCCGAGCATCCGGAGAAGACTGCGGTGATCGGCGGGACGACACGCTTCGTGTGCCGCGACGCGCGCTGGTACTCCGAGTAGCCGAACGGCTGGCCACGCCAGCACGCGCATCGCTCAGCCGGGCCGCGACGCCTTCTCGTCGTGCCCGGAGATGCCGAAGCGACGCGCCAGCTCGGCCTCCACCGTTCGCAGCGCGACGCCGCGCGACAGAAGCCCGACGAGCATGTGAAAGACGAGATCGGCGGCCTCGGCGGCGACGCGATCGTCGCTCTCGCTCTCGATGGCACGCGCGAGCTCGTCGGCTTCTTCGCGCAGCTTCTCGCCGATCTTGGTGGGCCCGCGCTCGAGCAGTGACTTCGTGTAGCTCTTCTCCGAAGTCATGGCCTTGCGCGCGGCGAGGGCCTCCTCGAGCCGGCCGAGGAGAGGCAGCGGGCGCGGAGCGGCGGGCGAGCCGAGCGCCCGGAAGAAGCAGCTCGGCGCGCCGGTGTGGCAGGAGGGGCCAACGGGGTCGACGAGGTAGAGGAGCGCATCCGCGTCGCAGTCGGCCCAGATCTCCGAGACGTGGAGAACGTGTCCGCTCGTCTCGCCCTTCTTCCAGAGCGCGTTGCGCGATCGACTGAAGAAGTGCGCTTGGCCCGTGGCGTGGGTCTGTTGGATCGCATCGTCGTTCGCGTGAGCGACCATACGGATCTCACCCGTGAGACGATCCTGGACGACCACGGTCACGAGACCGGCGGCGTCTCTCTTGAGAAGCGAGAGGTCGAGCATGCGTCCACGTATCCACCGGCCGCGGGACGAAGTCCAAGGGCTAGACGCGCGCGCCGTTCCGTGACATTCGCGGACCATGCGAATGAAGTCTTGGTCTCTGGCGCTTGCCTTGGTCCTCGCCGCCGGCGCGACGTCGCTCACCCCGTCGACCGCTCGCGCCGATCACCAGATCGGCACGCCTTTCACCGGCAACCGGCCCTACCAGCTCGACGTCCACTCCGGACTGCTCTGGTACGGAATCGGGTTCGCGGCGGGTGCTCGATTCGGCATCCCGCTCGTGCACAACGGGTTCGTCAGCACGATCGACAACGCCGTGTATCTGAACTTCGGCGCCGAGTTCTACTACCTGGACACCGACGACGGGCTCAACCGCCACTACGGGGCTGGCTTCGGGATTCCGGTGACGCTCCATTGGGAGTTCTACTTCAACGACACCTGGTCCGCGTTCGCCGAGGTGGGCTTCCAGATCTTCTTCCACCCGCGCTACTTCGAGACAGGCAACTTCTACGTCGACGCAGGCGCGTGGGTCATCGCGATGGTCGGCGGGAGCCTCCACTTCTCGGAGGCCGTCGCGCTCACCCTCCGCGTCGGAAACCCGTACGTGGCGGTAGGGCTGACCTTCCAGTTTTGATCCCAGCAAGAGTGCTCGCGGAGCGAGCCGATTCGAGCCGATCCCAGCACGAGTGCTCGCGAGCGGCACGCGGAGCGAGCCGATTTACGAGCGGACGCGGGCGGTGGATCAGGAGGCGAGGATTCCCTGGATGTCGGCCTCGACGCGGTCCTCGTTGCACTGCCGTGCGAGGGCGAGCTCCGTGACCAGCAGGCTTCGCGCTTGATCGAGCAGGCGCCGTTCTCCGAAGGAGAGATCCTTGTCCGTCTTGAGGCGCGTGAGGTCGCGGAGCACCTTCGCGACCTCGAACGGCGAGCCGCTGTGCAGCATCTCGATGTACTCGCGATGCCGGCGGTTCCACGGCTGAGACGTGACGGCGACCTTCGGATCTCGCAGGACCGAGAGGACCTTGTCGGCGTCCTTCTTCGAGATCACGGTCCGTAGCCCGACTCGCTCGGCGGCGTCCATCGGCACCATCACCTTCATCCCGCTGTCGATGATCCGCAGGATGTAGAACGTCTTCTTGTGGCCGGCGATCTCCTTGGCCTCGATCGAGGTCACCTCTCCGACACCGTGATGAGGGTGGACCGCGTTTTCGCCGACCTTGAAATCCATGCGCGAACCTCCTGGCACCACGGTCATGGCCAACCGCGGTTGCGGTGTGCCTCTCGCGCTCGGCGCCCTCGACCGCCGAGCGGAGGAGTGACCCGACGAAGCCGCCATTGGTAGCAGAACCGACGCGCTCCGTCAACGGAGCACACGGGGTGTTTCTTTAGTTTTTTCGGATAGTTACGGCCCGATCGGGGGGCTCATCGCGGGCCCGGCGGTGGGTCGGAGAGCGCATCCTCTATCTCGGCCCCCATCGCGAGCCAGAGCCCGCGCGCGAGCCCCTCGGCGCTGAGCAGCGCTGCGAGCCGCACCTGTGGGCCGACGGCCTCGAGCGTGAACGAGCTCATGGCGTCGGCCATTCCGACGGCGCGACCGAGGTCTGTTTGAGCAAGAGAGGAGGCAAGCCGCCGGAAGTTGCCGTCCGCGCCTGGGGGGAATTCGCCAGTGAAGCGCACGGAGACGCCGATCGATCCCGTCCCGCTCGGCACGGCGGTCACGCACGTGGAGCGCACGCGGGCGAGGAGGATCCCCACCGGCGCGTCGGGGGGAAGCTCGAACGGCACGGGCCGAAGCCAGACGAAAGGCGGATCGTCGGGCAGCGAGCGAACCTCGGTCGCGTCGAAGGGCAGTGACTCGCCCTCTAGGGACGCGAGGAGCCGACCCGAGAGCGCCGGCGGCCCGGCCACCACGGCGAGCGTGTGGGGGCCGATCGCGATGGCATCGACCCGCGTGCCACGAAAGATGCCGGCTGCGCGCGCGCGCGGCGCCTCGGCGTGCGACTCGAGGGGGATCATCCGA
The DNA here is from genome assembly GCA_038252025.1 of Polyangiales bacterium. Classification (GTDB taxonomy): domain Bacteria; phylum Myxococcota_A; class Polyangia; order Polyangiales; family Sandaracinaceae; genus JBBSAT01. Next base: position 4,608 of record JBBSAT010000227.1, read on the forward strand.
TGGGCCATCTCCGCCACGGCGACGTGCGCGAGAAACGGCCCACGGAGCACGAAGATGTCGCCGCTCTCGTAGGAGGCGACGATGAGCTGGTCGAGCTCGCGCGCATCGATGCCGTGCTGCATGCGAAGCAGTTCGAGGCGAGCATCGGGGACGAGCCGTGTGATGAGCAGGCGCGCCGCCGGCTCCCGGAAGAGCCTTCGCGGAGCCGCGACGACCAGCGAGGTCGCCCCCGACGGCAGCAGCGCGACGACGTCAGGGTCGGAAGGGAGCTGCGCCGACGGAAGGGGAGCGGCGCCGCCACACCCGGCCAGGGCCGCGCCCACTCCGATGAGCACCGCAACGATGCGCTGCATGCGCTGGGCGAATGAACCGATCGAGGCCGCGCAAGACGTGCGGCTCCCGATCGGAACTGGGCACCTCAGGCTCGAGCGCGCGGACGACGGTCGCTCGCGCCGTTCACCTTCTCCTCGGCGCTCTCGTCCTTGGCGGCTACGGGCGCGCTCTTCTTGAGATTGTGCTTCTCGAGGATCTGATCCTGGACCCAAGCCATCATCTCCGGATGCGCCTCGAGATAGGCCCGCGCATTGTCGCGGCCCTGCCCGATGCATTCACCCTGGCAGGAGTACCACGCGCCCGACTTCTCCACGAAGCCGAGCTCGGAGCCCAGATCCAGAATGTCTCCGCTGCGGCTGATGCCCTTGCCGAAGATCACGTCGAACTCGCACTCGACGAACGGCGGCGCCATCTTGTTCTTCACGACCTTGACGCGAACGCGGTTGCCCACCGCGGCCTCGCCTTGCTTCAGGGTGCCGACGCGCCGGATGTCGAGGCGCTGCGAGGCGTAGAACTTGAGCGCGTTGCCGCCCGTGGTCGTCTCGGGTGACCCGAACATCACGCCGATCTTCATGCGGATCTGGTTGATGAAGAAGAGCGTCGTGTTCGACTTGTGGACCGTCGCGGTGAGCTTGCGGAGCGCCTGGCTCATCAGGCGTGCCTGGAGGCCGACGTGGCTGTCGCCCATCTCGCCCTCGATCTCTGCCTTCGGCGTCAGCGCCGCGACGGAGTCCACGACGATGATGTCGACCGCGCCAGAGCGGATGAGCGTGTCCGCGATCTCGAGCGCCTGCTCGCCGTTGTCCGGCTGCGACACGAGGAGATCGTCCGTGTTGACACCGAGCTTCTTCGCATAGCTGACGTCGAGCGCGTGCTCTGCGTCGATGAACGCGGCGACACCTCCCGCCTTCTGCGCCTCGGCGACCGCATGCAGAGTGAGCGTCGTCTTGCCGCTCGACTCTGGACCGAAGACCTCGATGATCCGACCGCGCGGATACCCGCCGATACCGAGGGCGACATCGAGCGAGATGGCCCCGGACGAGATGATCTCGATGTCCTTGGGCACGCCACCATCGCCGAGGCGCATGATCGCGCCCTTGCCGTAGGCCTTCTCGATGGTGCTCAGAGCGAGGGCGAGGGCCTTCTCACGGTTTCCGTCGTTCGACATTCGTTCTTCTCGTCTCTCTGCGCCGGTTTGCGGCGCTGGTCCTGGTGCGGCGGCTGTTTACGGCTTCGGGACAGGTCGCGCTCTCGGCGAGCCGGAGCGAAACCCTGATATCCCGTTCAGTTGCGGATGTCCAGTCTCTTGGACTGACCAGGCCTCGACGGGGCTCGGTCCGCGGTCTGACGCAGGCGACGAAAAAAGTCAGCGCTCGGTCGCGGCTAGAGCCACGAGGCGGAGCGCGGTGTAGGCCGAGAACATCCGGATTCTGTCGCGATCCCCGGCGAATTTCAGCGCGTGGGTGGCCACGGTCGCGTCGCGGCGCGCGAGCCCGATGAACACGGTCCCCACCGGCTTTTCGTCCGTTCCGCCGCTCGGCCCAGCGATCCCGGTGACCGACACCGCGATGTCCGCGTCAGCGATCCGTCGGACGCCCTCCGCCATCGCTGCGGCGACCTCCAGGCTCACCGCGCCGTAGCCGCGAATGAGGTCCTCGTTCACGCCGAGCATCTGCATCTTGGACGCGTTCGAGTAGGTGACGGCGTCACAGAGCAAGTAGTCGGAGCTGCCGGGCACCGCGGTGACGAGCTCGCCGAGGAGCCCATCCGTGCACGACTCGGCGATCGCGAGCTTGAGACCGCGCGCGCGAAGCAAGCGCCCCACGTGCCCGGCGTATGCGTCGTCACCTTCGCCGAACACGACATCCCCGAGAGCATCACGCACGCGATCGGCGACACGTGCCGCCGTGGCCTCGGCCTCGGCCTCGCTCGCGCCGCGCGCGAGGACCTTCACTTCGATCTCCGGGAAGGACGCCCGATATCCGATCGTGACGAGCTTCTCCTCGCTCTCGATGTGCGACAGCTTCTCGCCGACGACGGACTCCGGAAGCCCGAAGGTGCGGAGCCGGATCTGATGCGTACGGCGCTCGACGTGCGGCGCGATCGCCGGCGCGACGTGATCCTCGAAGATGCGCTGCATCTCGTGTGGGACGCCGGGCATGAAGAAGAACCGCGCACCACCGATGTCGAGCGCGAACGCAGGAGCGGTGCCGACGGGGTTCGCAAGAACGGTGGCGCCTTCCGGGAAGTCCGCCTGCTTCTCGTTCGAGGGAGACATCGTGCGCCCGAGCGATGCGAAGCGCCGCTGGATGGCGTCGAGCGAAGCCTCGTCGCGCACGAGCTTCACGCCGAGCGCAGCGGCCGCAGCCGCGCTCGTGAGGTCGTCAGTCGTCGGACCGAGGCCGCCAGTCGAGACGACGAAGCGATGACGCGCACCGAGCGAGAGGAGGGCTGCTGCGATTCGCCCCGGCTCGTCGTCGATCGTCAGCAGCTCGGTCACTTCGAGGCCGAGGCCGGTGAGGCGCTCCGCGAGCCATGTGGCGTTCGTGTTCGTGAGCTCGCCGCGCGTGAGCTCCGTACCGACCGAGAGGATCGCTGCGCGCACCGTACCCCCAACTGACACGCGGGTTCTTCGTTTCCCCCGGGGCCAGACGCGTGTTAGCACAGCCTCGCCGGGGCCGACGAGAGCAACGGTCAGGATCACAACATGAATCGAAGGTTCTTCCGCACGGCGATCGGCATCACTGCCATCGCGTCCACGATCGGCCTCGCGGTACCGCACGACGCGGACGCTCAACGCGCCCGACACGGCGCCACGGCGGCCGCGCCCGAGAGCACGCGAGCGACAGACGCCGTCGCAGCGATCCCCATCCAGCGAGAGCGGCTCGAGAACGGTCTACGCGTCGTCCTCAACGTGGATCACACGGTGCCGACCGTCGCGATCGCCGTCTACTACGATGTCGGCTCACGCGACGAGGTTCGTGGCCGAACCGGGTTTGCCCACCTGTTCGAGCACCTCATGTTCGAGGGCTCTGCGAACGTGGCGCGCAACGATCACTTCTCCCTCATCGCCGCGCGCGGCGGCTCTGCCAACGCGACGACGAGCGACGATCGAACGAACTACTTCGAGACGCTCCCGTCGAACGAGCTCGCGCTGGGTCTGTGGCTCGAGGCGGATCGGATGGAGTCGCTCGACATCACCCACGAAGCCTTCTCGAACCAGGTGACGACGGTCCTCCAGGAGCGGCAGCAGAGCTACGAGAGTCGGCCCTACGCGCTCTCGTTCCTTCGCGCGAACGAGCTCGCGTACGGCGACTACTTCCCCTATGCACACTCGACCATCGGCGATGTGTCCGACGTCGTGAACGCGCCGCTCGAGTGGGTTCAGGAGTTCTGGGAGCACCACTACGCGCCGAACAACGCCGTGCTCGTGATCTCGGGCGACTTCGATCCCGCGGCGGCGATGGCGCTCGTCGGCCAGTACTTCGGAGACATCCCCGCGCGTGAGGTCGTCCCCTACACGCCGCCGGAGCTCGCACCGCAGACGGCAGAGCGACACGAGACGATGCTCGATCCGCTGGCGGACCTGCCGGCGTTCCACGTCGAGTGGCACATCCCGCCGGCGCGGCAGCCGGATCACTACGCGCTCGAGATGCTCTCGCTCGCGCTCGGCGACGGCGACAGCTCGCGCCTCTACCGCTCGCTCGTGCACGAGGACGAGATCCTCGCCGAGGTCGGCGCCGGTACGGACGACCGCCGAGGGCCGGATCTGTTCTCGGTGTTCGGGCTCGTCCAGGACGGTCACACGGCGGAAGAAGCGCGGACGCGCATCTACGCAGAGATCGCGAGCATCGCAGCGCACGGCCTGCCCGACCGCGAGATGCAGCGCATTCGCAACCGCATCCGAGCCTTCTTCGTGGTCGGCATCGCGTCGAACCTCCAGCGCGCCGAGCAGCTCGCCGAGTTCGAGCTCTACTGGGGCGATGCGAACCTCCTCCACGGCGAGCTCGCGCACTACCTGGCGGTGACCCCCGCGGACATCCAGCGAGTGGCCGGGCAGTACTTCGACGCGACGAACCGAACGGTGCTCGACGTCGTGCCACCGCCCGCTCCGGCCGAAGGAGGTGCACAGTGATCAACGAATCGGCTCGCTCTGCGAGCACCGCTGCGGTGATCCGCGCTCTGCGACCGAGCCGCGCGACGCGACTGAGCACGATGCTCGCGTTGTTGCTCTCCGCATGCGGTGGCGCGCCCGTCACGACCACGACGACCACGACGGTCGAGGTCGTGGCCGATGCCCCGCCGCCGCGCGTGCGCGAGCCAGCTCCCGCGTCGGGCCCCGCGCGCGACGTGCACCTCCCCGCGATCGTTCGGTCGACGCTCCGGAACGGGCTCGAGATCGACACCGTTCACATCGGCGGTCTGCCGGTGGCCTACACGCGCCTCGTCGTGCGCTCCGGGCTCGCGGCGGATCCGCCGACGCTCCCGGGGCTCTCGGTGCTCGTCGCGAAGATGCTGAAGGAAGGCACGCGCACGAGGACGAGCGCGCAGATCGCGGAAGAGATGGAGTATCTCGGCGCCGACTTCGACGTGGGTGAGGACCAGCAGAGCGTCGTCATCAGCGCACGCGGTCTGGCGGATCACCTCGACACGATGCTGGGGCTCGTCGGCGACATGGCGATGAACCCGCGGTTCGATGCGGGCGAGCTCGAGCGGCTGCAGCGCCGTGAGCTCGATCGGCTGACCCTCCAGTACGGCGACCCCGCGCAGATCGCGCGCCGGGAGTTCTACCGTGCGGTCTACGGCCCGGCGCATCCGTACGGCCATGTCGATGCGACCGCCGACGCGATCACGCGGATCACGCGGGCAGATCTCGTCGCGTGGCACCAGGGCCACTTCGCTCCGAACAACGCGATCCTGATCGTCGCAGGCGATGTCGATCCCGCCGCGGTGCAGGCGGCAGCCGAGCGGACGTTCGGTCGCTGGCGGCAGCACGAGGTCGCCCCGGTCGTCTTCCCGGAGGTGCCGCCGCGCACCGCGAGAGAGATCATCGTCGTTCATCGTCCGGGCTCGGCGCAGTCGATGTTCAACATCGGCAACGTGTCGATCCGGCGCGCAGACCCCGACTACATCCCGATGGAGGTCGCCAACGAGATCCTCGGTGGTAGCCCACGCTCGCGCCTCTTCATGGATCTGCGCGAACAGCGCAGCCTGACGTACGGAGTCTACAGCGGGCTCGACGACCTCGTGGAGCCTGGCCCGTACCGCGTTCGCGGAAGCGTCGGCCCGGACCCGGCACACCCGGAGGTCGATCGCACGGGACTGGCCATGGGGGCCTTCCTCGAGCACCTCGTGCGCATCACGACCGAGCCACCGGCGCCGGCCGAGCTCGAAGAGTCGGAGCGCTATCTGTCGGACTCCTTCCCGCTCTCGATCGACACACCGGCCCGGATCGGCTGGATGGTCGGGTACCTGCGCGTGTTCGGGCTGCCCGACGACTACTGGGACGGCTATCGCTCCGAGATCCGCGCGGTGACCGCGGCGCAGGTGCTGGCCGCCGCGCACGCACACATCGCGATCGACACGGCGCTCGTCGTCGTCGTCGGCGATGCGGATCGCATCGTGGAGCCGCTCCGCCCGTATGGCCCGGTCCAGGTCATCGACACCGATGGAAACCACATCGCGTCGTTTCCCATCGCCGAGCATCCCGCGACCGTGACCGCGCACGAGTAGCGAGGCTCGTTCTCGTGGCGGCGTGGCGCTCTCTCGGGGAGCGCTCGCCGCGGGGAATGAACGCCGAGCCGGGCCGCGTGCTACCAACACGGCTGGAGACACTCATGTGCGGCATCGTCGGCTACGTCGGTTCTGAACAGTCCACGGGGATCTTGCTCGATGGGCTGCGGCGGCTCGAGTACCGCGGCTACGACTCGGCGGGCGTCGCGATCCAGTCGGGAGGTGAGATCAAGGTCTCGCGCGCCGTGGGCAAGCTCCGGAACCTGGAGAAGCAGCTCGAGGGCACGCCGATCCTGGGGACGACCGGGATCGGGCACACGCGCTGGGCCACCCACGGGCGTCCGAGCGAGGTCAACGCCCACCCGCACGTCTCGGGCCCGATCGCGGTGGTGCACAACGGGATCATCGAGAACCATCTCTCCCTTCGGGCGAGGCTCGTCGAGCGCGGCGCGAAGATCGTCAGCGACACCGACACCGAGATCGTCGCGCACCTCGTCCACCAGAAGGTGAAGGAGGGGCTGAGCCTCGAGGAGAGCGTCCGGTCGGCGCTCCGTGAGATGCACGGGGCCTACGCGATCGCCGTGCTCAGCCAGGACGAGCCCGATCGGATCGTCGTCGCGAAGTCGAGCTCACCGCTCGTGCTCGGCCTCGGTGACGGCGCGTCGTTCTGCGGCTCGGACATCCCGGCGCTGCTCCCCTACACGCGGCGGATGATCTTCCTCGAGGACGGGGACATGGCCGTGCTCGAGAAGAGCGGCGTGCGGATCTCGAGGATCGACGGCGCGCCGGTGGTCCGCGAGGAGAAGTACATCGACTGGTCGCCGGTCATGGCCGAGAAGGCCGGCTACAAGCACTTCATGCTCAAGGAGATCTTCGAGCAGCCGCGCGCGATCGAAGACACGCTGCGCGGGCGGCTCGATCGCGAGAACGGCGACGTGCACGGGCACGAGATCGGGCTCTCGGCGCAAGACGCGACCGACGTGAAGCGGGTCTACCTCCTGGCGTGCGGAACGAGCCATCACGCGGCGATGGTGGGGCGCTACTACCTCGAGCAGCTCGCGAAGATCCCGACGACCGTCGAGCTCGCCAGCGAGTTCCGCGGGCGGGACCCCGTGATCGGACCGGGCGATCTCGTCGTGCTCGTGAGCCAGTCGGGCGAGACGGTCGACACGCTGGTCGCCGCGCGCGAGGCGAAGGAAAAAGGCGCGAAGCTGCTCGCGATCGCGAACGTGATCGGGAGCGCCATCCCGCGCCTCTCGGACGCGGCGTTCTACACGCACGCTGGGCCCGAGATCGGTGTGGCGTCGACGAAGTGCTTCTCGACGCAGCTCGCGAACCTGCTGATGCTCGCGATCTGGCTCGGAAAGCGGCGTGGGACGATCGACCCGGCGGTGGCGCGCGAGCTCGTCGAGGGCCTCGCGAAGCTCCCCGAGCAGATGCGCGACGTGCTCACGAGCACGAAGCAGCTCGTCGCGAACGTGGCTCGCCGATATCGCGATGCGCGTGACGTCCTGTTCCTCGGCCGTGGGCTCTCGTTTCCGATCGCGCTCGAGGGAGCGCTCAAGCTCAAGGAGATCAGCTACGTGCACGCGGAGGGCTATGCCGCCGGCGAGATGAAGCACGGGCCGATCGCGCTCATCGACTCCGAGGTGCCCATCATCGTCCTGGTGCCGAAGGACCGCTGGTACGAGCGGACGCTTTCGAACTTGCAGGAAGCCAAGGCGCGAGACGGCCGTGTGATCGCCATCGCGACGGAGGGCGACGAGCAGGTGCACGGCCTCACCGGCGACGTCATCGAGGTGCCGGCGGTGCTCGAGGCGCTCACGCCATTCCTCACGGTGCTACCGCAGCAGCTCTACGCGTACTACGTCGCCGACGGCAAGGGCACGGACGTCGACCAGCCGCGGAACCTCGCCAAGACCGTCACGGTGGAGTAGCGGCGTGCTCGAGGGACGGCGGATCGCGGTCGTCGTCCCTGCGTACGACGAAGAGCGCCTCATCGAGCGCACGCTCCTCTCGATGCCTGCGTGCGTCGACGAGGTCGTTGTGGTCGACGACGGAAGCACCGATCGAACGCGTGTCCGGGCGCTCGCGATCGAGGACCCGCGCGTCCGGGTCATCACCCACGCGACGAACTGTGGTGTCGGCGCTGCGATCGCCACCGGCTATCGGGTCGCGTTCGAGAGGCACGCGGACATCGCGATCGTCATGGGCGCCGATGGTCAGATGGACCCGCAGGAC
>JBBSAT010000228.1:0-12866 GCA_038252025.1 Polyangiales bacterium
ACGCACGCCGGGGCTGAACGGCATCATGACCATACGCGGTCTCGTGCTGTCGGATCGGTGGGACGCCGCCTGGCCGACGTACGCCGCCACGCACCGGATGGAGCCGAGGCGCGCCGCATGATCAGGATCGCATCCGCCTTGACGCCGGAGTCGAACGAGGCGTCCGGCCCGACGCTGCCGTCGCGCTCGGCGGCATCGCCGGCGCTGCCATCGAGGAGGTCCGCCGGGCTCGAACAAGCGATCGCGCACAGCGCGCCGCACGAGATGAAGAGGATGAACCGCACGGAGCCTCCAGCTGAGTGTCGAGGGGCGCTCCAAGGCGCGAGAAAGAGCGACGATCGATCGGGGCTCATCCGCCCTGGCACCCTGCCATGCAGACGCCAACCATGTTCAGCCGTGCGCAGTCGCCGCAGGCATCGGCGGGGCCATCGCATGGCTGTCCTTCGGCGCAACGGCAGTTGCAGGTCCTGCCGCCGGGGCAGTCGACGTCCGTCGTACAGCTCTCCGCGCCCGACGCTTCGGTCCCGGAGGTCGTCGCTCGCGCCTCGCCGCCCGACCCCGACGTGTCCGCTCCGCTCCCCCTGGGCGTGCACCCGAGCAACGCGAGAGCAAGACAGCACGCGACCGTCGAGGCGAGCTTCGGCATGGCTACGAAAGTACGACCAACTGCCGCCGAGCGCCCGCGCCGCGGGCGATGGTGCGGCCCGGCGCTCGGGCTCGGCCGTGCGGGGCACGCGCAGCCCGTTCGTGAGACGATCCCACGATGAGCCGAGCCCTCCCTCTCGCACTGTTTTCTCTCCTGCTGTTCACGTCGCACGCCCACGCGCAGACGGTGCTCACGTTCGACGGCGACGTGCCCGCCGACGGCGCGTACTTCGTGATCCCGTTCGAGGTGCCGGCAGGGACGCTCGAGATCGAGGTCCGGCACGACGACCTCTCGGACATGAACATCCTCGACTGGGGCGTGATGGACCCCGCTGGCTTCCGCGGCTACGGCGGCGGCAACACCGAGCCTGCGGTCTTCAACCAAGGCGCCGCCTCGCGCAGCTACCTCCCCGGCGCGATCACGCCCGGCACCTGGCAGGTCTACGTGGGCAAGGCGAAGATCGTCGAGACACCCGCGCGCTATCACGTGGAGGTCGAGCTCCGAGACACGATCAGCCTCCCCGCGCAGCCCGAGCGCGCGCCCTATGCGCCGAGCCCCGCGCTCTCGCCCGACGCGCGCTGGTACGCAGGCGACTTCCACGTCCACTCGCGCGAGAGCGGAGACGCCGCGCCGAGCCTCGAGGAGATCGCGCTCTATGCGGAGAGCGTCGGCCTCGATTTCGTGATGATCAGCGATCACAACACGATCTCTCAGCTCGAGCTCTACGCCGAGGTCCAGGCCGCGCACCCGAACCTCCTCTTCGTCCCCGGCGTCGAGGTCACGACCTATCACGGCCACGCGATGGCGATGGGAGCGACGACCTGGATCGACCACCGGCTCGAGACAGGCGGCCTGACGATGCTCGACGTCGCGGATGCAGCGCACACGCAGGGCGCGATCTTCTCGATCAATCACCCGGCGCTCTCGCTCGGCGACGCCTGCATCGGCTGCGGCTGGATGGCCGACCTCGACGGCTCGAACGTCGACGCGATGGAGATCCAGACGGGCGCGTTCAGCGTGACGGGCCGGCTCTTCTATCCGCGCGCGAGCCAGATGTGGGAGGACTTCGTGGCGGCGGGCCACCACGTCGTCGCCGTCGGAGGCAGCGACGATCATCGCGCGGGTCGCGGCACCGGAGCGTTCGACAGCCCGATCGGCAGCCCCACGACGATGGTCTGGGCCGAAGAGCTCAGCGCTGCGGCGATCTTCGAGGGCATCCGCCGGGGCCGCACGGTGGTGAAGCTCGAGAGCAGCGCCGATCCGATGGTCGAGCTCGAGTCGGATGATCTCGATCCGAGCATGACCGACACGATCGTCGCCGACGTGACGACGCTGCGCGTGCGCGTCACCGGCGCGGACCTCGGGACGACGCTCCAGATCGTCCACAACGGCGAGCCCGGTGCGCCGATCGCCGTGACCAGCGCGCTCTTCGAGCACGAGGAGCGCGTGATCGCCGGCGGCGGAGAAGACGCCTATCGCGCAGAGCTGCTCATCGCGGGCCGCCCGCGCGTCGTGACGAACCACGTGTTCCTCACCCCGATCACGCCGGGGGGCCCGGACGCGGATCTCGATCCGGACGCAGGCGCCGTCGACGCGGCGGCGAGCGACGCAGGCCCGGCGACGCCCCCGGCGAGCGGCTGCGCATGTCGCGCTAGCGGGAGCGAACGAGCGCCGAGGTCGGCGTGGACGCTGGCGCTCGTCCTCGCGCTCACGACAGCCTGGCGCTCGCAGCGGCGCCGGTCAGCGCGGCGAGCCCTCGCGTCGGTCGGGTGAGCGGCGTCGCACGATGCGGTCAGAGCTGTCGAACGACGCGCGTCATCTCCCCCGCGACGACGTCCACCGTCGTCTCGTGCATCACGCCGTCGCCAGCCCGGAGGCCCACGACGTGCCGGCCTGCGCTCAGCCGGAGATCACGGACTGGCGTGTTCCTTCCCGTGTCTTGCCCGTCGATGAACAGGCGCGCCCAGGGCATCGACATCACGCTGAGCGAGCCCGTCCCGTTCGGCGTCGGTTCGTCGGGGGAGGGCGCCGCCTCGGCGACGTCACACTGCGCCCTCAGATACTGTTGCAACATCGTTCTCTGCGCAGCAGGAATGCCGGGCGAGGCGGCGATCAGCCTCGCCGTCGCACACGCCCCCTGCGGATCTCCGACGTCCCGCTGAGCGGCCCAAAGCAGCCTGAGCTGAGCTGTCCCGTGCGCGTGGCCATGGCCGAGTCGCTCGATGACGCAGCGAGAGTCTCCCGCCACCACGCAGGCGTCGAGGGCCTCGTCGGCCCTCTGCAGCGCGGCTGTCGACGGGACAGATGGCGACGGCTCGGGAATCGATGGCTCGGGTGCCACGAAGATGGAGTCGGGAGGCGTCCGGACCCGCCGCAGCGGAGGCTCCGAGGGCGACGGCTCCACCGGGGGCACCACGGCGACCGGCTCCACCCGAGCAGCCGGAGCGGGCTCCGCGGGCGCATCGGGCGCGAGGGGGGCGAGCGCGTCGTCGATCGCGGTGAGCGGCGGCGGTGGCCGTGGCGGCGGCTCGACGGGACGCGGCCAGACCCAGAGAGTCAGCCCGCCGATCACGACGGCCGTCGCGATCGCGGCACCGACCATGCGCGTGCGTGGCCCGACCGGGGCCGGCGCGAGACGCCGCGCGATCGAGCCGCGCAGATCAGGCGGCAGCGGCGGCGCGCGCTCGATCGAGCACACGAGCTCCGCCGAGCCCGGCGGCCCGCCACCCTCGGACCAGCGGATCGGATCGTCGTCGCTCATGTCAGCTCCTCCTCGCCGAGCGCGCGCGCGAGCTCCGCGCGGGCCGCGTGGAGGCGCGAGTGCACCGTCCCGATCGGCACGCCGAGCGCGTCCGCGATCGCGCGGCCGCTCATCCCTTCGACCTCGAACATGACGAACACGGCCCGGCGCTCCGGGTCGAGCTCGCTCAGCGCTTGACGACCTCGCTCAGCGCGCCGGTGCGTGTCGAGGTCGGCCTCGGCGTCGCCGCCCATCCCTCGCTCGGGTGGATCGCCGAGCCGCTCCGCGTGCCGGAAAGCACGACGGCGATGGTTCTGCGCGATCCCGACGCAGATCCCCCACAGCCAGCCGCGCATCGACCGCCCCGCGTCGAACTCGGCGCGCCGGCGGTGCACGACCAAGAAGACCTCTTGCGTCAGATCGGGCAGGTCGGCCGCCCGCACGCCGAGCCGATGAAGGCTGCGCCACACGTGCTCGCCGTGCGCGTCGTAGGCCGCACCGACATCCAGGTCGCTGAGCCTCGGTGGGGCCATCTCGCGCTCGATCGTGCGACCCATCCCCCTCTCTTGTCGCGAGGCATGTGGATCTTCGCGGCCGCGAGCGAATTTTCGCCGCCGGTCGCTTCAGCGCTCGCGCCCAGTGTCTCAGAGCGTGACGCCGCAGCGGGTGAACGGCGCGCGCGGCCCGCAGGTGCCTGCGTTGCAGCGACCGCTCGCGCACGCCTCGTCCGCCCCCGGCATGCACGCGGTGCCGTCGTCGCCGGGACCCGGCAGCGCGGGTCGGCGCCGTGCGAGTCGCAGTACAGGCCGGTGCGCATGACCGACGACGAAGTGCTCTCCGGGGGCGCTGTACCGGCGGACCCGCGACGATTGACCGCCGGCACCGACGTTCGGCGCCGGCGGATCGTCGTCAGGCCGGCTTGGCGCTCGCGCCGCCCGCGGTCGCCGCGGCGAGGCGATCGCCGAGCAGCTGCTCGAGCTCCACGATGGCCTTGCTGAACCCCTCGATGCCCTCGGCGAGCTTGTCCTTCGCCATCTTGTCGATCTCGTGCATCTTGCGGAACGTCGCCTCGTCCATCGGGATGCGCTCGATCGACTTGGCCTTCGACACCGCCGGGTCGAGCTTGCGGACGAGCGTTCCCTCGGTGCTCGCGAGCTCGGCGAGGAACTTCGGCGAGATGGTGAGCAGATCACAGCCGGCCAGCTCGGTGATCTCGCCGAGGTTGCGGAAGCTCGCGCCCATGATCTCCGTCGGGTAGCCGAACTTCTTGTAGTAGTCGTATATCTCGGTGACCGAGAGCACGCCCGGATCCTCGGCCGGCGGATAGGAGTCCCGCCCGCTGTTCTTCTTGTGCCAGTCGAGGATACGGCCGACGAAGGGCGAGACGAGCCGCACCTTGGCCTCGGCGCACGCGATGGCCTGGTGCAGGCCGAAGAGCAGCGTGAGGTTGCAGTGGATGCCCTCCTTCTCGAGGACCTCCGCCGCGCGAATGCCTTCCCACGTCGAGGCCAGCTTGATGAGCACTCGCTCGCGCGAGACGCCGGCCGCTTCGTAGAGGCCGATGAGGTAGCGCGCCTTCGCGATGCTCGCGTCGGTGTCGTAGGAGATGCGCGCGTCGACCTCGGTCGAGACGCGCCCCGAGACGATCTTCAGGATCCGCAGGCCGAACTCCACCGAGAGGCGGTCGAGCGCGAGGCCGACGACCGACTTCGTAGCGGCACCGGCGCCCGCCTCTTTCTGCGCCCAGCGCAGCGCTCCCTCGACCAGGTCCGCGTACTCCGGCATCTGCGCGGCGGCGGCGATGAGCGAAGGGTTCGTCGTGGAATCGCGCGGCTTGAACTTCTCGATCGAATTCAGATCACCCGTGTCGGCCACGGTGACGGTCATCTCGTTGAGCTGGTCGAGCAAGGATCGGGACATGGGCGCCTCCTGAGCTGGACCAGGAGTGTAGACCCGCTTCGCTCGAACGGTCGAACACCGAAGCGAGCGGCTCGATCACGCCGTCCGGAGCTGACGCTGCCCGTCGCGCTGCACGCCGACCGCGACCAGACAGAGCGCGAGGACGATGAAGAGCCCCGCCATCGCGCCGGGCCGCGTGCTCTCCATGAGGCCGGTGAAGACGATCCGAGCGAGGTCCGAGTCCGCGACGTTCTCGGGGTCCGAGACGAACGAGAAGACCGCGGCGAGGTCCGTGAGCATGGCGTGAAGCGACGAGATAGCGACGAGGACGATCATGACGATCGCGAAGCGCAGGCGCGCGCCCTCCATGTCCCAGGCGTACCGGCCGGCGCTCCCGAGCGCGACGAGCCCGAACACCAGCACCGGCCACATGCCCCAGCCACCCTCGCGGAAGAAGTCCAACATGTCTCACCAACCTTTCGTGGGGGAGAACGCAGCCGCCGACGGGGCGTGACCGACTTTTTTCGCCTCCTCTCCCTCTCTGCGCATTTCCTTGTCACGCCCTCTCCGTTCCGGTGTTCTCTCCCCCGTGATCGACGACATCGACCGCGCCATCGTGACCGGGCTGCGCGCCCGGGACATGGCTGCGTTCGATCGGCTCTACGCGCGGTACCGCGAGCGCATGTGGGCGTTCCTCGTCCGTCTCACGCGTGACCGCGCGGAGGCCGAGGACCTCTTCCAGGAGACCTGGATCAGCGCGGCGAAGCACGCACACCGGCTGGAGGAATCCTCCGACGTACGCGCGTGGCTCTACGCCATCGCGCGCAACAAGCACCGAAGCGCGAGGCGCTACATCCTCTTCGACACGCGGCGAAAGGAGTCGTTCGCGCTCGAGACGACGCCTCGCCAGGAAGGGCCCGACGAGGAGCTCGAGCGGCGACGAACGCTCCGCGCCGTCGAGCGCGCGATGGACGGAATGAGCGAAGCGCACCGCGAAGTGCTCCTCTTGTCCGTGATCGAGGGGCTCGAGACGCCCGCCATCGCCGAGGTCCTCGGCCTCAAGGAAGACGCCGTACGAAAGCGGATCAGCCGCGCGCGGCTCGAGCTCACGGACGCGCTCGCGCTTGCGGAGAAGCGCGCGCGGCCGGAAGCTGGAAAGGCATCGACACCATGACGCCGGACACGACAGACGGGACGAAGGACGACGCGCAGCACGATCGCGCGCTCATGGACGCGCTGGGCCCGGTGCCCGACCTTCCCACCGAGCTGATGCAGCGCACCGGGCGGCGCGCGCGCGGCGCCTTTCCGCGCCCGGGCGAAGGGACGCTCTCGATGCGCGGGATGCTCCACTTCTGGCAGTCCGCGGGCATCGCCGCCGTGGTCTTGCTCGCCGGCATCGCGTACGCGGCCGTGGAGGGGATCCAGATCGCGATCATCTTCGGCGGAGGGTCCTAGGATCTCCGGGCCGTTCGACGCAGGACCGCGCGACGTGCTAACCGCCTGCCGTCATGGCCGACCGCGTCCGCTTCGCCCCCTCTCCCACTGGCTACCTCCACATCGGAGGCGTCCGTACCGCGCTCTACAACTGGCTCTGGGCCCGGCAGACCGGCGGCACCTTCGTGCTGCGCATCGAGGACACCGACCTCGAGCGCTCCACCGAAGCGAGCGTGAAGGTGATCTTCGAGTCGATGCGCTGGCTCGACCTCGACTGGGACGAGGGCCCCGGCGCCAAGGAGCCCCACGCGCCGTACTTCCAGACCCAGCGGCTCGATCTCTACAAGGAGCACGCGGAGAGGCTCATCACGCGGGGCCACGCCTACCGCTGCTTCTGCACCAAGGAGGAGCTCGACGCGCAGCGCGCGCTCGCTCAGGCCGCCGGGAAGTTCTTCAAGTACCCGGGGACGTGCCGGAACCGGACGGACCAGCCCGACAAGCCGTTCGTCGTGCGGCTCAAGACGCCGACGAGCGGAACGACGGGCTGGAACGACCTCGTGAAGGGGCGCATCGACGTCCCCAACGACCAGCAGCAGGACGCCGTCATCATGCGCGGCAACGGCGTGCCGCTCTACAACTTCGGGTGCGTCGTCGACGACGTCACGATGGGCATCACGCTCGTCGGTCGTGGGTACGACCACGTGGTGAACACGCCGCCGCAGATCATGATCTTCGAGGCGCTCGGCGCGCCGATCCCGAAGTTCGCGCACCTTCCGATGATCAACGGGTCGGACGGGAAGAAGCTCAGCAAGCGCACGGCCGCGGTGAGCGTCGGCGAGTACCAGACGATGGGCTTCCTGCCCGACGCGGTGCTCAACTACCTGGCGCGCCTCGGCTGGTCACACGGCGACCAGGAGGTCTTCTCGCGGCAGGAGCTCATCGAGAAGTTCGACTGGGAGCACTGCGGTCGCACGGCGGCGCAGTACGACTTCAAGAAGTTCCAGCACATCCAGGCCGCGCACCTCCGCGGCAAGACCAACGAGGACGTCGCGAAGCTGGCGCGTCCCCTGCTGAAGCCGGAGCTCGTCGTCGAGACCGACGCGCAGCTCGCGCTCGCGGTCGACACCGTCAAGACGCGCGCGACCACGCTCGTCGAGGTCGCCGACATGGTCGACTTCTACTTCCGTGAGCCGCCGACGTTCGACGAGAAGGCGGTCGAGAAATTCCTCGGCGCCGGCGCCGAGCCGAACCTCGGTGCGCTGCGCGATCTGATCGCAGAGGTCTCCCCCTTCGATCGCGCGACGCTCGAAGCAGCGGTCACCGCTTGGCTCGAGAAGAACGGCCTCTCGCTCAAGAACGTGGCGCAGCCCGCTCGCGTCGCGCTGACGGGCAAGACGCAGAGCCCCGGCCTCTTCGAGGTGATGGAGGTGCTCGGCAAGGCCCGAACGCTCGCTCGCCTCGATGCAGCCAGGGCACGAGCCGCGCAGGCCGCCACGAAAGGCTGATCGGTGGCGACGGCCGCCAGCGCAGGAGCCACGGAGATCCGCGACTTCCGTCGTGCAACGGCGGTGGTCCTCGCCATCGCCGCGATCTCGGTCGGTCTCGGCGGCGCGCTCGGCGAGTCGCGGCTCGTCGAGCTCGGCATCGCGCTCGGCTTCCTCGCAGGCGCGTTCCGCCTCCTGATCGATCTCTTTCCGCGCACGCACACGCGCATCGCGACGCTCCATCCGAAGCACTTCTTCCTCGACACGTGGCGCGAGCTCGACCGCGAGGCCGCGCTCGACCGCGAGGCGCGCGTGCGCTCGGGCAAGTACGACTACCGCCCCATGATCGCGCTCTGCGTCGGCGCGGTGTGCCTCGCGATCATGGAGTACTTCGGGCACGCGACGAACTTTCACGACGTGCTCGACGTGCTCGACCCACCGGGGCGGATCGGTCCGCCGACCTCGCTCGCGGGGCAGCTCGCGGACAGCCAGTTCGTCGAGCTCGGCGAGTTCGCCTGGTGGAGCGCGTTCCGCGTCCTCGGCTACCTCCTGATCCCCGCGCTGCTGGTCCGCTACGGCTTCCGCGAGCGCATCCGCGACAGCGGGCTCGAGACCAAGGGCTTTCGCGAGCACGCCTGGATCTACGGGCTCTCGTACGTGGTCGTGCTGGTCTGCGTGATCTTCGTCGCGCGCAACGACGAGCACTTCCGCACGTACTACCCGTTCTATCACCGCGCGAACCGGAGCTGGCTCGACTTCGGGGCGTGGGAGGTCCTCTACGCGGCGCAGTTCTTCAGCCTCGAGTTCTTCTTCCGAGGCTTCTGGCTCAAGGCGATGAAGTCGTCGCTCGGCAGCTACGCGATCTTCGCGATGGTCGTGCCCTACTGCATGATCCACTTCGGAAAGCCGTTCCCCGAGACGCTCGCCGCGATCTTCGCCGGCCTCGTGCTCGGCACGCTCTCGATGAAGACCCGCTCGATCTGGAGCGGCTTCCTCATCCACGTCAGCGTCGCCATCTCGATGGATCTCGCAGCGCTGATGGCGACGGGCGGCTGGCCGAGCGAGCTCTGGCCCCCCGGCTGGTAGCGCCGCACCGGCGCAACGGTGGCGGAACGAGGCGGAACGAGGGGGAGGCTCCATCCGAGCTCGCTTCGGATGGAGGGGGCGGTGTTTCGGCCCCAGCTAGAACAGACTGCCGGTGCGCGGCTCCGCGTGCGGGCTGTGGCAGAGACGGCAGCGCGGCTCGTACGCATCTGCGGCGCCGACGAGCACCCTCCCCTCGGCCTGGACCATGCGCTGCGAACGGCCGGCGGGGGCGCCGCAGCGACTGCAGATCGCCAGCGTCTTGGTGACGTACTCGGCGAGCGCGAGGAGCTGCGGCATCGGCTCGAAGGGGCGGCCGGCGTAGTCCTGATCGAGCCCGGCTGCGATGACGCGGACGCCTCGATCGGCCAGGCGCTCCATCACGCCGACGATCTGAGGGTCGAAGAACTGGACCTCGTCGATGCCGACGACGCGCGTCTGCGGCTCGACGAGCCGTGCCACGTCGGCCGACGCGGACACCGCGATCGCCTCGATCGAGTGGTCCGAGTGCGAGACGATCTTGGTCTCGTGGTAGCGGTCGTCGATCTTCGGCTTGAAGATCTGGAGCGGCTGCCGGGCGATCGCTGCGCGCTTGAGGCGGCGGATCAGCTCCTCGCTCTTGCCGCTGAACATCGGGCCGCAGATGACCTCGATCCAGCCGATCTCTGCGTGCATCACGTGCATGCCGTACCGCCTACCTGAACGCGGCCGGACCCTACCACGGGAGCTGCGAGCATCGACGCCTTCTCCCTTTTGCTGGTCAGTTGAGTCGTGCTAGTTTCTTCGTGTGGATGTCGTCCTCCGGAAGATGGGGCGGAAGGCGGGACGCGCAGTCGTCGGTCGCTTGCTCCGCCCGCCCCGTAAGGGCGCCGTCCTGGTGATCGAGTTTCCCGATGGTCTGCACGAGTACGTGACGACCCCGGTGAAGCGCGTGATGCGCATCTGCGGTCGCGAGATCTATTACATCCAGACCGCGAACAGCCGCTACCGGCTGGAGATCCGGTCCGGCGAGCCGACCGCTCTCGAGATCGCGCGCTAGAGCGCTCGAAAGCGCTTCGAACGCGCTCGAGGCGTGACCAACAATGGTCGCGCCTTGTCCTTTCCCAGCGTGAAGCGCTGGGAATTTCTCTCAGTCGAAGGGATCTGACCAAAGGACTTGGTCAGACCTTCAGCGCACCTCGAAGCGAAACGAGAACATCAGCCGCTCGCCCGTGATCGGCGTCGAGACCGCCGCGAGCACGGGACCGAGGCAGAGGAGGATCGCCTCGCCATCCGAGCGCACGACCTCGTCGCGAAACGTGTCGCGTGAGCGCAGGACGGCCGCCGCCCCTGCGGTGCGATCGAAGTCGACGACGACATCTGCCGCGCCCGCGGACGGCGGCGTGGCGCACGCGGGAAGCGTGTCGATGGCGGCCCAGACGGTCGCTTCCAGCGCTTCGTCGCGCGGGCACGGAAACGGACCGGCCTGCTGGGGCGCGCCGTCGCAGCGGAGCACCGCCACTCGACCGCGGCGGATCATGATCTCGCGCGCGCCTCGCCTCCGTCACCCAAGAGAAGCAGGCTCAAACTCGGGCACCTCGTCGACCTCGGGCGCGATCGCGATCGCGATCGCCACTGCCGCGTCGACCGTGACCTCGGGCTCGGCGTGGGCTTCCATGGCCAGCGCGACCGTCGGCTCAGGCTCGCCCTCGGTCTCGAGCTGGCTCTCGCTCTCGCTCTCGCTCTCGCTCTGGCTCTCGGGCTCGCTCTCGCTCTCGCTCTCGCTCTCGCTCTCGCTCTCGCTCTGGCTCTCGGGCTCGCGCTGGCCGTCGCGCTCGGCGACGCCTCCCGGCTCCTCGTCGGCGCGCACCCCGGCCTCCGCCCAGCGCGCGAGCCCGAGCCCGAGCCCGAGGCCGACCAGCGCCACCGCGGCGACGGTCCACCCCTTGGGGCGGTCGGCGGCCGGGCTCGAGACGCGGATCTTCGCGGCCATCTGGGCCCGGCTTAGCGCCTCGTACGGGGGGACGCTCGCGCGGTTTGACCTCCTTCTGCGAACCCGCGTACGCTTTCGCGTTCACGGGGCGGGGATCAGAGGGGGCGCATGTTCCGAGTGAGGTTCTGGGGAGTTCGGGGCAGCATCCCCGTTCCGGGCCCCGACACCGTGGAGATCGGCGGCAACACCAGCTGCGTCGAGGTGCGCTGTGAAGCGCCCGGCGAGAGCCCGGTGCGGATCATCTTCGATGGCGGCACGGGGCTTCGACTGCTCGGCAACGAGCTCGCCAAGGAGATGCCCCTCACGGTGCACCTCTTCTTCAGCCACGTGCACTGGGACCACATCCAGGGCTTTCCGTTCTTCACGCCCGCGTTCGTTCCGGGGAACGTGATCCAGATGTACGGGCGCAAGAACACCGGCAGCACCGTCGAGACGGCGCTCGCGGGCCAGATGGAGACCCCCAACTTCCCGGTGCACCTGCGTGAGCTGCCCGCGAAGCTGATCTTCAACGGCATCCACGAGGGCGAGACCGTCGACGTCGGCAGCGGCTGTCGCGTCACGAGCGCGGCGGGCAACCATCCCGGCGGCGTGTTCGCGTACCGCGTCGACTTCGAAGGAAAGTCGATCGTCTACGCGACGGACACCGAGCACTACGCCGAGCCCGATCCGAAGCTCGTCGCGCTCGCGAAGGACGTGGACGTCCTGATCTACGACACGATGTACACGCCCGAAGAGTACGAGGGGACGCCCTCCGGCGGATCGAAGGTCGGCTGGGGGCACTCGCACATCGACGCGGGCCTCGCGCTCGTGAAGGCCTGCGGCGCGAAGCAGTACGTGCTCTTCCACCACGATCCCACGCAGACCGATGCGATGGTGCGCGACAAGGAGCGGCGAGCGAAGCTCGTCCATCCGAGCTCGATCTGCGCGTACGAGGGGCTGAAGATCGATCTGTAGCCCGCGCTGCGCGGCGCACATCGACGCGTTCCTCCACCCGGATCCCGCGTATGATCGCCGCCTATGCGATCGATCGCCTTCTCGGTGCTCGCCGCCTTGCTCTTCTTGGCGTCCGTGGGTTTCTTGGCGTCGCCGATCTTCGGTACGCCGCTGACGCTCGCGCAGGATCGATCCTCCCTCGAGGTCGCTCGCGATCACATGGAGCAGGGCCAGACCTTCTACCTCCAGGGTCGGTTCGAAGAAGCGGCGACCGAATTCGAGGCCGCCTACGCCGCCGAGGCGTTCAGCGCGTTCCTCTTCAACGCGGGCGTCTCCTACGAGAACGCCGGACAGCTCGCGCGAGGGCTCGAGCTCTTCGGTCGCTATCTCGAGCACGAGCCGAGCGCGAGCGACCGCGCCGAGGTCGAGGCGCGCATGGAGCGGCTGCGCCAGCTGATCACCGCGCGCGCCGTCGCCGCCACCACGGCGCCGCCGGACGAGACGCCAGCTTCAGGCGCGGACGCGACGCCCGAGACGGCGCCCGTGGAAGCCGCGCCGCCCGAGGCGCTTCCCGAGGACTTCAAGTCGCTCGTCAGCATCCGGACGACGCCCGAAGGGGCGACGGTGCGCATCACGGCCGCGGGTGGCGAGGTCGTCTCGGATGGGCCCTCCCCG
>JBBSAT010000229.1:0-12848 GCA_038252025.1 Polyangiales bacterium
CTTCGCCTTCTTCGCCGCCTACCGGATCGCCGTCTTCGCCCTCGCCCTGACCGACGCCGCCGCCCTGCTTGTCCGAGTAGCGGAACTTGGGGATGTCGATCTGCGGGATGGGGATGGACACGACGTCCTTCCCCTGCTTCCCCATGAGCTCACCCTGCGAGATGTACCGGCGGAGGTTCTGCCGGATCTTCCCGCGGACGATGTTCTTGAACCGCGAGTGGTCCTGATCGATGCGAAGGGACACGGCCAAAGGGTAGCAGATGGCAGGCCGAGGACCGGTCGCCGATCAGTGAGGCCGCTTCGGTCCGCGCTCGATGCGAGCGCTACCGTCCGCGGTCGGCGTAACGAGCACTCGTGCAATCAATGACACGCGACGCGATGCGTCGTCGTCTCGACTCGTCCGCAGACGTCGACGAGGAACGGGCGCCGCACCATGCAGTAGCTGAGCGTGGTGGTGGCCCCGCACGCGGGCGCCGAGCTCACGTGATAGAAAGACGTCCCCAGGCAGGAGCGCCGGCTGTCGAACGCGCACTCCGTGAACGTCCGCGGCGTGACCGAGGCGTAGTCGTACTGTCGGGTCGCGGTCCCCGAGCAGTTGTAGTCGTAGGTCGGGCTCAGGCCGGTGACCGTGGTCGAGTAGAACGAGGTCTGGTTCGGCCGGGCGAGCGAGCTCGTGTCGAGGCAGTCCGTCGTTCCCGCGCCGGGCGCCAGCTGGACGTACCCACCCGTGCAGCCCGACGGTGGAGGGGGCTCCACGCACGCCACGACGGAACCGCTCGCGCTCGCCGCGTAGCCGTCGCCATCGCAGTCGCGATAGTGCGTCGGCGTCACGCCGGTCACGCCGTCGCAGTTCAGGTCGGCGGTCGAGCCGCACGGCTCCGCAGCGCCCGGATAGCGGTTCGGGTCGGAGTCTGCGCAGTCGTCACCACCGCACGTCGAGGTGATCGCCGGGTGGCCATCGCCATCCGCGTCGACGAGCACCGTCGCGTTCATGCAGCCCACTCCGGTCTCGCAGCTGTCGGTGGTGCACGGGTCCATGTCGTCGCAGTCGAGCGGCTCCGCCGCGGCCGAGCAGAGGTGCGTCGCGACGTCGCAGCTCTCGTTCCCGTTACAGGGATCGGTGTCCTGGCACTCCGTGTCCGACTCGCACGTGAAGGTGCAGTCCGAGCGACAGCCGTCCGTGTCGACGGCGTTCCCGTCGTCGCACTCCTCGCCGAGGTCGGTGTGAGAGTCGCCGCACATGCCCACGCGGCAGATCCCGCCCGTGCATGCGGCCATCGTCGCGGTGCCGGTGATCGTGCAGATGGTGTCGTCCGGCGCGGGCGTGCCGGAGGCGCACTGGTGCGTCGTGAGGTTGCAAGTCTCGGCGCCGTTGCAGAGCTCCATGTCGTCGCAGTCCGCATCGGCCGAGCAGCTGAACGTGCAGTCGGGATCGCAGCCGTCGTCGGGGATGTCGTTCCCGTCGTCGCACTCTTCGGCGGCGTGCATCGAGCCGTCGCGAACGTCGGTCGCGCCGTCGCCGCACGTGGAGAGAACGCAGACCTGGTCGACGCAGACGAAGGGCTCGACGATGCCCTCGGGCATGCAGCGGATTCCGTTGGCCATCCCGGTGCAGGCGCCGATGGGCGGGCCCGAGTCGAGGTCCCCAGCGTCGGTCTGGCCAGCGTCGAAGTCCGACCCTGCATCGCCCGTGTGGCCCGAGAGCTCGGCGTCGACGAGGACGGTGCACCCGGCGCTGCCGAGCGCGAGCGCGAGCGCGATCAGTGCCACGGACGAGTAAGTGAAGCGCATGGAGCCCCCGGGTCGTGTTGGTCGAGACAGAAGGAAGAAGTCAGAACGTGCCGGTCACGCCCGTGGGCGTGATCCGGATGGACGCGGACGCGGTGTCGGCGCTGCCGCCGCCGGAGGTCACGGCGAGGACGATGCCGACGATGGCGCAGGCCGCCGACACGCCGAAGAGGACGTCCGAACCGATCGCGAGGCCGCGCGCGGTGTCCGCCTCGGGCGAGACGGCGGACGGCGCGGACCCCGCGGCCGAGAGCGCCACGCCTCCGAGGATCGCGGCGACGATGAGCGTGACGCCTGCGGCTGCGAAGACGACGGCCGGCGCGATCGGAACCTCGCCTCCGCCCGAGGGGCCAGCGACGCTGCTCGCCATCTCGACCGCGATCTCGGTGCTCGAGCCGGCGGGCACGACCACGGACGTCGTGAAGTCGGCGTGGCCGGGCGCAGTGATCACGATGCGGTGCGAGCCGGGCGAGACGCGGACCATGTCCGGCCGGGGCAAGCGGCCGACGTCCTCTCCGTCGAGCGTGATGGTCGCGCCCTCGGGCCCGCCGCGCAGCACGACGCCCGTCGCCTCGATGCGCTCGCGGATCGCGCCGAGCCGCGCGCGCGCGTCGGACTGGTGCTCGTCGGCCGGGTCGGCGCTCGTCAGATAGAGATCGAGCGCGGTCGCAGCTTGCTCGAGATGGCCGAGGCGCTCGTACGCCTGGGAGAGGTTCCACTGCAGGAGCGGGCGCGGGTCGAGCGCGTACGCTGCGGTCCACTGCGTGATCGCATCGTCGTACGCGCCCTGCGAGTACGCGACCGTTCCGCGCTGGAACATCGTCCGCGCGTCATCCTGTGCGAGCGCCGGCGAGGTCAGCAGCCCGAGGCCGAGCAGGACGAGAGCCACGAAGGAGAGCGAGGGCGAGCGGCGGGCGTGGGTCACCGCGCGACTGTAGCAGCGGTCCGCCGAGTCGCATTCTTCTCGGCGCTCCGCCGGCCCGGGCAGAGGCGCTAGGAGACTGGTGTTTTTCAAACGCCGGTCTCCTATCTGCCCGGGTGCGCGACCTCGAGGAAGTGCTCGAACAGCGGGCGCCACGTGGACCAGCCGTGATCGCCGGGGTGCGTCGCGACGTGATCCTCGGGCTGCATGTCGGCGAGCATGCGGTCCGCTGGCCCGAGCCGATCGTCGTCGCCCCAGCCGATGTAGAGCGGCGGCATCTCGTCGGGGTCGGTCGAGTAGCCTCGAAGCCACGCCCAGAGGTGCGTCGTGTAGTTCTCCTGAGTCCATGGCTGGCTGTCGATCCCCTCCGGGGGATGCCAGGCCCGAGCGCCGCCAGCGGCTTCGATCTGGCGGACGACGGACTCCTCGCCGACGAACGGCGCGAGCAGGATGATCCCGCTGATGAGCTCGGGATGTGCCTCCGCCGTGAGGAGGCTGCCGAGCCCGCCCATCGAGATGCCGACGAGCCAGATCTCCTGGTAGCCGCGCGCGGACGCCGGCGAGAGGATGTCTTCGTACATCAGCTGCCCGAGGCCCGTGTTGCCGTAGTAGCGATAGTGGAGATCCACCGCGACGGAGTCGCACTCGGCGCCCGACTGCACGATGTCGTGGGGGAAGCCGTGATCCAGGTACGTGTCGGGCCCGTCGAGGAAGCCGGGGATCATCACGATCAGGCAGCGAGCCCGGCCTGCGGTGCTGCGCCGGAACTCGAGCGCCGGGACGGGACGGCTCGGTGAGCGCGAGAAGTAGCAGCCCGAGACGGCGGCGGAGATCGACAGCGTCAGCGCGAGGCTGATCGCAGCTTGGAGGCGGGTCGGTCGCACGGCCGCGCACTGTGGCACGAACGGACCTGTGACGCGGTACCCTGTCGAGATGAACCGGCGCAAGGATCTCTCCGCGTTGCTCTTCTCGGTCGTGCTCCTCGCCGGCTGCGAAGGGCGGCTCGGCGGGGTCGCGCGAGATGGCGGCGGTGGGATCGATGCGTTCCTCGCGGGGCGCGATGTGGGCGTCACCGACGATGCAGCGACGCCCGTCGACGGCGGCGGCGATCCCGTCGACGTCGGTCCCGCGCCGGTCGACGCTGGCGTGGAGGCTCCGTTCGACGGCGGGCCCTGCGGGACGGGCGGCCTCGCTTCACGGCTGAGCTTCGTGGACGTGACGGGCGCGAGCCGCGCAAGCCGCGCCTATCCCACGAGCACGGGCGGCGCGGCGATGGCGTTCCCGAGCGGCGGCGGCATCGCGGTGGTGCGGCTCGACGGAAGCGGCGCTCCGTTCGGCGCACGGGTCGACGTGGTCGGTGACGGGCTCTGGGGCGTCGCGGCAGGCGGTAGCTCGCTCGCCGTGCTCGTCTCGCGCGGCGACGAGCTCTTGCTCTCGGTCATCGACGGCGGCGTGGTCACGCACGAGGAGCGCCTGCTCGGTGCAGTGCCGCACGACGTGACGAACAACGAGTGGTTCGGCGATCTCCTCCGCGCCGGCCGTCTCGACTTCGACGGCACGGGCTGGGTGACGTACTCGACGGTGCAGCGGCTCTGGCCGGACGGCGTCGCGCACTACGGCGATACGCTGCGCTCGTTCGCGCTCGCGGGCACGCCGAGCGGCGTCTCGTGGGACTGGGGCTGCAGCCACTCCATGGAGGTGCGCCTCGCGCAGGGGCAGGGCACCCGCGGCGCGGTCTGCTCGAGCGACTGCTATCCGGGCAAGGGCGTGTTCTTCGAGCACAACACGCAGGTCTTCCTCGACGCGTCGGGAAACTGCGCAGGGAGCGTCGCGCAGCGGCTCGGCGGCATCGCGCCCGTGAGCGATGGCGACTGGATCGCGTGGACGAGCCCCGAGGGGCGCAGCTCCGCCGATCCGGCGATCTCGCACGTGGTCTCCGGGACGCCCGGCGCGCCGATCTGGCTCTCGGCCGACGCGGGCGATGCGAGCGAGATGCACATCGCGCCGTACGCGAGCGGGCTCGTCGTCGGCTGGAACGAGGGCGGCAGCGGGCACCTCGCGACGCTCGACGCGTCGGGCGCCATCTCGGGCGCGGTGGAGTCGATCGATGCGAGCGTGCTCGCGGGCGCGGACGACTTCTTCGTCTACGCAGGTGGCGACGTCGGCTTCGCGACCGGGAGCCGCATCGCGCGGCTGCGCGCCTGCCCGTGAAGGGGCTGCTCGACCCGGCGCCGCGGCGGGAGCCGATCGCCGTGCTCGACGATCTGCTCGTGCAAGCGGGTCGGGCGGCGCGCGTGCTGCCTGCGCTCGTGGCGAAGAACGCCCCCGGCGAGCGGGCTCGGCTCGTGCGCGCGCTCGAGCTGGGCGAGCAGCCGGTACCGGCCTGGGAGCTCACGCCGCGGCGCACGGAGCCCGCGATGGAGCGCGCGCTCGAGCAGGCGGTCGAGGTGGCGCTCCGCGAGCTCGATCCGATCCTCGGCCCGCTCTACGCGGAGCGGCTCGAAGAGATCGCGCTCGACCTCTCGATGCTGGCGGCGCTCGGAGACGCGCCTCGGGTGCGCGCGCTGGCGGCGCGGCGCTACGGGACCGGGTCGCGGACGGTCGAGGTCGACGGGGCGCACACCACGGTGGCGGCGCTCGCGCGGCAGATCCTCGACACGACGAGCCTCGAGGTGGAGAAGCGCACGCTCCCTGCCGACGGCGGGCCGCGCTCGATGGCGGGCGCCCTCCGCATCGCCGCGATGGCGTCCCAGCTCGACCTCGAAGTGCGCGTCGAGCCTCGCCTCGGCGCGGGCGCGGCCGCTGGCGATCGGACCATCTTCGTCGGCTCTCGCCGCTTCGGCGAGGTCGAGTGCATCCGGCTCGTCGCGCACGAGGTGCTCGGGCACGCGGTCGCGTCGGCCAACGGAGCGCGCTCGCTGCGGAAGATCCTCGAGGTCGGCACGGCGGGCTCGTTCGCCGACCAGGAGGGCCTGGCGATCACGCTCGAGGAGCGGGCCGGCGCGCTCGACGACCATCGACGGCGGATCCTCGCCGCGCGCGTCGTCGCGACCGATCGCATGCACGGAGGCAGCCCCTTCGGCGACACCGCGCGACACCTCGCGCGCGACCTCGGGCTTCCGACCGATGTCGCGATCACGACGACCGAGCGCGCGTACCGCGGCGGCGGCGTCGCGCGCGATGCGGGCTATCTCTACGGATACATGTCGGTTCGCGCCGCGCTCGCCGCGGGAACGGCGAAGGTCGAGGAGCTGCGCGCCGGTCGAGTGAGCCTGGCCTCGCTTCCAGCCGTCCGCTCGCTGCTCTCGGCCGACGGCGCTCCGGAGCTGGTCCAGCCGGAGGTCGACCTCGTCATCAAGCGGGTGCGTCGCGGTCTCGCGCGCGCGGCGTGACCTGGTTCAGCCGGGCTTCTTCGCGGCCTTGAGCGCTTCGCGCGCCGCGGCGCTCTCGCGCTTCCACATCTTCTGGTTCACGGCGTGCCGGCGCTTGGCCTGGAGCCCAGGGGAGGGCTTTCGTCCCGGCAGCGGGATCTGCTCGTCGTGGTGCTCGTCGAACTGCGCGGCGTCGTTGCCGAGCTCGAAGACGGCGATCTCGCGTCGTCCGCGGTCGCCGAGGCGGAGCGGGATCATCGCGGCGCCGATGCCCGCGCTGACGTAGACCGCGCCCTTCGCGCCCTCTCCGTTCGGCGCGCGCTTGCCATAGAGGCCGTGCACGTACTTGTGTCCGACGAGCTTGCCGAGCGCGAGCTCGTGGAGGCGCGCGACGGTGATCTGTCCGCCGTGCGTGTGACCGGCGAGGACGAGCGGCACGCCTTCCTCCCAGAGCCAGTCCGCCTCCTCGGCGATGTGCGAGAGACCGAGCGTGGGCAGGTCGCGGCGCAGACCCTTGATCGCCTTGCTGCGATCGGCGTGCCCCGTGTACGCGTCGTCGAGGCCGATGATCTGCAGCCGCTCGCCGCGCGACTCGACGATGGTGCTCGCGTTCTCGAGCAGCGCGACGTTCGCCTTCTTCAGGCCTACGCGCACTTCGTCGGCGCCCGACCAGTAGTCGTGGTTGCCGAGGACTCCGATCGCGGGCGCCTCGAGCTGGCTGAGCACGCGCGTCATCTGATCGAGATAGGCCTGCGAGTGGCAGACGAAGTCGCCGGTGATGACGATCAGATCAGGCTTCTCCGCGTTCGTCGCGGCGACGGCGGCTTCCTGCACGGCGAGCGGGGTCACGCGTCCGAAGTGCAGGTCCGTGAGGTGCACGACACGGAAGTGCGAGAGCTTGTCGTGGTAACCGTCTGCGCCGCGGAAGCGTCTCAGCTCGATGTTCGGGGGCGTCTTTCGCGGCGGCAGATCGGAGAGGTGCAAGCGGAGGGGACCGTAGCAGATGCGCGCGGCGTCGTTCAGCTCGTCCCCCCGAAGAACTGGGTCAGGAGGTGCGGGTCCGAGAGCGCGGGGTCGAGCGGGACGAGCGCGCCGGACGCGTCGCGCGCACGCACGGGGATCTCGCCCTGCGCGTCGCTCCAGTAGTGGCCGAGAGCATCGTGGGCGAAGTGAACGACGCGCGAGGCCGGCACAGGGTTGCCGTCGATGTCGTAGCCCTCGCCGCGGATGGACCGGAACGTGAGCTCGGTCCCGTTCGAGAGACGGCGGACGCGGACGGCGCCCTCGCTCCTCGCGATCAGATACCGACCGCCTGCGTCGAGCGTCGCGCCCGAGAGACAGGTCCCGAGGTCGCGACGCGGCAGGCCAGGCCCGGATCGATCGAGCACGTAGGAGTGCCCGCCCGAGCAGAAGACGCCGTCGAGCGAGCCCGTGATGTCGGGCGCGCTGGCGAGGGCCGCCGTGATCACGCCCGAGCGAACGGACTGACCCGCGCGGATCGCCAGCGTGCTTCCGTTCTGAGAGAGCGCGAGCTCGTCGGCGGCGGGCGCAGCGATGGTCGCGACGAGGCGGCCGCTCGTCGCGTCGAAGACCCGCACGGATCGCTGGTACCAGACCGCCAGGCGGGAGCCATCGCCCGAGACCGCGAACGGCGCCGGGCTGCGCTCGCTCGGGTCCTCGGGCGAGGCACCGAGGTGGGCGAGCTCCGAGCCGTTCGGGAGCAGCACGATGGACACGTGCTCCGCGCTCACCGCGGCGGCCCAGCGGCCCTGGGGATCCAGCGCGACGCTCTCGGCGGCCGGGAGCGTCGTCGAGAGCCGTCCGCTCGCGACGTCGAAGACCTGAGAGTCCTCCGGCTCGCCGCTCATCTCGCCCGACTGCGTCATCACCGCGTAGCGACCGCCGGCTTCGAGTCTCAGATCGGGATCGCAGTACTGGTACTCGTCGTCGAAGCACTCGCGCCGCGCTCCGCGAATCTGCACACGACCTCGATCCGTCCCCGTGACCACGCCGGAGTCCGAGATCTGGGGACCCGCCGAGGCGTGCGGGTGCGCTCTGCCGGTCCGGAGGTCGCACTCCTGAACGCCCGTGACGAGCGCGCCGCCCGCGTCGAACTGGTGGGTCATCTCGCTGGGGCAGGAGCCGAGCGGGCGAACACCGGTCGGCTCCCACAGGTCGAGCCCGAAGCGGCCGCCGATCGCGAGGCGCGCGCCATCGGTCGAGGCCCACCACACGCTGTGTTCTCCGGCCGTCGAGATCGAGGAGCGGGTGCCGTCCGGTGAGGAGAGCTCGAGGCGGCCGGCGCGCTCGAAGACCACGGTACCGTCCGGGCCGATGAAGAGCGCGGTCGTCTCGATCGGGCTGCGCGAGACCCAGGACGAGCGGCTGCCGCTCGCGATCGCGTGGCGTCCGACCGTGCCGTCCGCGGCGCGGAGGATCGCGCGCGTGCGAGTGAGCCAGAGCACCTGGCCGGGGAGCGTCCGGTCTTCGCTTCGACCGTCGAGCGCCACGAGGGTGCTCGAGGTCGGCGTGTCGGAGAGCGCCACGCGAGAGCCGTCGCTCGACACGACCATGCGCGGGGCAGTCGCCGCGTCGGCGAGCGGGCGAGGGAGGCGAAGCGTCTCGCGGCCGGTGACGAGGTCGAGCGCGACGATCGCATCGGCCGTCCGCGCGAAGACGCGGTGGTGCGCGGCGTCCATGGCGATGGAGATCGCGCCGGCCAGCGTGCCGCGGACGGCCAGGTGCGCGGGCTCGATCACCTCGAGCGAGTGCACGGACGGGTCGTACACGACGAGCGCGCGGCGATCGGGCCAGAGGACCTCCGCGTTCCCGTGAGCCGCCTCGACGACCACGTGGCCGTCGCGCGCCCGCGCCACCGCGAGCGAGCCTTCACGGATCGTGGCGAGCCGGGAGCCGTCGGGCGAGAAGACGACCTCGTAGGAGCTCAGCGCCTCGAGAGAGATGTCGGAGACCGTGTCTCGGATCGGATCCCAGCGCCGGCACACTTCACCCGTGTTTTCGGTGGAGCCGCTCAGCATCACCCATCGTCCGTGCGGCTCGATCCTGAGGCTCGAGACCATGAGCGAGGAGGTCGCGTCGAGCCGGCGCGTCGCGAGGACGACGCCGCTCTGGGCGTCCACGACCGTGACGTATCCCGCGCTCGTGGCGACCGCGACGTGGCTTCCGTCGGCGCCGAAGGCGACGGACACCAGGCTTCCGCGCTGCGCGGTCTGGAAGACGAGCGCGTGGCGCTCGGCCTCGCCCCAGTCCGAGGTCGACGGCGCGGCTTCCTGCGCTCCGCCACGCGCTGTGAGCAGCCCCAGGACCCCGACCAGCACCGAGCGCCCAACCCACCCCCGAACGTGCGTCATGCCGGGAGTGGAGCAGCGCCGGGCTCCGCGATCAACTCTCGATGATGGCGGGCCGAGGCCAGGACCGCGTATCATCCCGCGCATGCTCACATGGAGCCCCGATCCGCAGATCGCCGAGCGTCAGATGCAGGCGATCATCTTTTCTCTGACGACGTTCGGTCACATCGACGGTGACTTCGACGACAAGGAGAAGGAGTTCGTCAAGGCGCACATCGTCAAGCTCGTGCGCGAGCGGGTCGACGGGGGCATGCCCGATGCGGACGCGAGCACGAAGGCCGACGTCGTCGCGCGCTTCAGCAAGCACTTCCTCGAGGTCTTCGAGAACGTCACGCGCTACGTCGCCGACGTGATGAACGAGCCCGTCGGCAAGGACGAGAGCCGGGACGCTTTCGTGCACGCGAAGCTGAAGCTCCGCTGCTTCGAGCTCTTCAAGACGTTCGACCAGAGCAGCCAGGAGTCGCTGCTCGAGACGGTCGACGAGTTCATCATGGCCGACGGGCACATGCACCCGGCGGAGACGAAGTTCCGAAAGGAGCTCGCCGACCTCCTCGGCTCGGCGGACGACGACCTCCTCATCGACGTCGAGACCTCGACGCGCGTGCCGGTCCGCATCTCGATGCCGACCGACCTCAACGCGGACCAGCCGGACCATCCGTTCTTCCGGCAGTTCGAGCACCACTACTCGAGCGATCACGACCGGATGATGAAGCAGGTCGCCGCCGACCTCGGCCTCGTCGACAAGGCGATCGCGACGCTCGACGCGATGCGCGAGCAGGGGAAGGGGAAGCTCGACGGGAAGAAGACGGTGGAGGACTTCGCCCCGGGCGCGTTCTTCCTCGATGGGCACACGTACGTCGTCTCGCCGGCGCCGGGGAAGAAGTACGACATCGTCGTGCTCGGCGATCTCCACGGTTGCTACAGCTGCCTCAAGGCGGCGGCGATGCAGACGAGCTTCCTCCAGAAGGTGGAGGAGTACCGGAAGGATCCGGAGAACCATCCGTATCCGCTCTTCATCCTCCTCGGCGACTACATCGACCGAGGGATCTTCAGCCTCAACGGCGTGCTCCGCGGCGTGCTTCAGCTGCTCGTCACCGCGCCCGATCACGTGATCGTCCTGCGCGGAAACCACGAGTACTACGTGGAGTACAAGGGACAGATCTACGGCGGCGTGAAGCCGGCCGAGGCGATCAACACGCTCAAGCCCTACCTCTCGATCGACGTCTTTCGGAAGTACATGGCGCTCTTCGACGCGCTGCCTTCGGTGATGCTCTTCGACAAGACGATGTTCGTCCACGCGGGCATCCCGCGCGACCGCGCGGTGAAGGAGAAGTGGAAGGACCTCTCGTCGCTGAACGATCCGGACCTGCGCTTCCAGATGATGTGGAGCGACCCGTCGAGCGCCGACGTCATCCCCGCCGGCCTTCAGGATCAGAGCGCGCGCTTTCCGTTCGGGAAGCTCCAGTTCCAGTCGTTCATGCAGCGGATCGGCTGCCACACGCTGGTCCGAGGGCACGAGAAGGTGGAAGAGGGCTTCCAGACCACCTACGACGACCCGAACGGCACGCTCATCACGCTCTTCTCGGCGGGAGGCGCGGACAACGATGACCTTCCTGAAGGATCGAGCTATCGCTCCGTCACTCCGATGGCTCTCTCGATGAGCCATCACGACGGCGCGACGGAGCTGGTTCCCTTCCGCCTCGACTGGGCCAAGTACAACGATCCCGAGCACAATGGCTTCTTCAAGACACAGATGGAGATCCAGCACCGGGTCGACTGACGCTACCTGCCCCCCAAGCGAGCGGCGCAAGCCATCCCCTCCCTCTCCCCGGTCCGGGGAGAGGGCCGGGGAGAGGGGCAATTCGAAGATCTGGGCGCTAGCCTTCTCCCTCCTCTGCGTCGTCGCCTTCCCCTCCCCCGCCATCGCCCAGGAGCCCGACCCCTGCGCCGGCCAGACGCTCGACGCCTGCGTCACCGCGGCGAACGGCCTCGTGCTCGATGAAGCCACCGTCGGCCGCGCCATCGCGATGTACCGACAGGCGTGCAACCGGGCGAACGCAGAGGGCTGCCGCCACCTCGGCGCCCTCTACGCGATCGGCCACGGCGTCCCGCGCGAGCCGCAGCGCGCGATCACGCTCCTCGAGACGGCGTGCGACGCGGGCAGCCTCCGCGCTTGCTACGATCTCGCGCGCGTGATCGCGTCGTCCGACGCGCCGAGCCCGGACGTGCCGCGCGCGATCCAGCTCCTCGGCCGCACGTGCGACGGGCACGTCGGCGAGGCCTGCGTCGAGCTCGCGAGGCGGCTCCGCGAAGGGGATGGCATGCCGGTCGACGCCTCCCGCGCCGCGCGCGTCGTCGAGCAAGCCTGCACGGCTGGCTCCGCCGCGGGCTGTCACGCGCTCGCGAGCACGCTCGCGTCCACCGACGCCGCGCGCGCCGCGTACTCGTGGTCCCGCGCCTGCGATCTCGGCGACGCCGAAGCGTGCACCGAGCAGGCGGTCTGTCTGCGCGACGGGCGTGGCGTTCCGCGTGACCTCCCGCGCGCCGCGCTCATGCTCGGCACGGCGTGCGATGGCGGTGATCTCCTCGCGTGCAACCACCTCGGCATCATGGCGGAGGACGGATCGGGCATGCCCCAGGACGCGGACCGCGCGTTCACGCTCTTCCACCGCGCCTGCGAGGGCGGCGTTCCGCTCGGCTGCAGCAACGTCGCGCGCTTCCTCGAGGACGGCAACGTCGTGACGCGTAACCCGGCCGCCGCGGCCGAACTCTATCGCCGTGCGTGCGACGCGGGCGCCATGGTCGCGTGCAACAACCTCGGGCTGATGCAGGAGGAAGGCACGGACGGCGTGCCGCGCGACGTCGCCGCTGCGCGAGGGCTCTACGAACGCGCCTGCGAGGGCGGCCACATGCTGGGCTGTTACCACCTCGGCATCGGCTACGAGGACGGGTCGCTCGGCGTTCGCCGGGACGTCCATCGCGCGAGCGAGCTCTTCGCGCGCGCTTGCACCGGCGGCCGCTGGCTCGCGTGCACGGAGCTCGCCTCGCTCTACGCACACGGGCGCGGCGTGACGCAGGACTACCCGCGCGCGGCCAGGCTCTATCGCGAAGCGTGCACGGGCGGAGACCTCACGGGCTGCGTCCAGCTCGGCACGCTCCTCGAAGAGGGGCACGGCGTAGCGGCGGATCCAACGACGGCCGCCACGCTCTACGAGCACGCGTGCGATGGCGCCGAGCTCAGCGGCTGTTCGCGCCTCGGGCTGATGCTCCAGGACGGCAGCGGGATCACGCAGGACTACCCCCGCGCAGTCGCGCTCTTTCGCCGCGCCTGCGACGGGAACGATCTGCGCGGCTGCAACAGCCTCGGCTACATGCTCGAGCACGGGCTCGGGACCGCGC